>JBDHCH010000454.1:0-3273 GCA_039592115.1 Gemmatimonadota bacterium
GTGTCCCTCCCCCGGGTCGACGTCCCCACCGTCCCACGCCAATTGGAGAGACGGCCGATCTCGTCTCGCGTGTAATGACCGTGGCCGGCCATCTCGTTGGCATTGGGACTGCCCCCCTGGATCACGAAATTCGAGACCACCCGATGGAACGTGAGCCCGTCCAGCGCCCCGGACCGGGCCAGATCGGCGAACCGAGCCGCATTGGTGGGGGCCTCGTAGGGGAATAGTCGGATGACGATCTCTCCATCCCCCTCCATTTCCAGGATCACCCGACTGTGGGCCAACTCCTCCAACGCCTCGGACGCCGGAACGGGCTTGGGCGTCACCAGGTTCGGCGACGCTACCCGTGGCTGCCCTGTCCACTCCGTGACCAGCTCCGCCACCCGCTCGGCCACCACGGGGTCATAATCCGACAGATAGGCTTCAAGCTCGGCTGAGGCCTCCGCACCAGCCACCTCACCCAGGCGCTGGAGGATCCCCATGCGGGGATCCCTGAGGGTTTCCTGCCCAGCGGCGGAGATCCGATGGAAGGTCTCCAGGAGAGGAGGCACGGCAGCGGCCGGAGTCGGACTTCCCTCCAGGAGCCCTGCTACCGTCAGGAGGAGCTGGGGGTCATCCTGGGTCAGCTGCTGCACCAGCAGGGGGTCCACATCGTGACCCACGAGGCGAAACAGTGCCTGCGTGGCGGCAGTTCTCACATTGGGATCCCGATCCCCTGCGAGGCTCTCGAGGATGCCCCGGTCGCCCGTGATCCCCGCAGCCCGAGCCGCATATGCCCGGGCAAAAGGGCTCGGGTGACCGGCGTGCTCCCCCACCAGAGTCGACGCGACCGCCGGATCCAATCGGGCCAGAGCCACCAGAGCGTGAGCCCCCCGGTGCCATCCCGTTTCGGTTCGGGCATCCCCGTCACTGGCGAGCTCTCGTAATCGTTGGACCTGAGGGCCGACATCTGAACAGGGCTCTCCCAACAGATCCAGGGCGGCGATGGCCACCTGTGGGGTCTCGTCGGAAGCCGCCTCCAGAAGTCCCTCGCAGCGGTCACCTACTGGAGCAAGGCTGGCAAAGGACAGGACGGCCTGCGCCCGGACCCGAGGTGTCTGATCCGTCAGGGCCTCCCTGAGGGCAGCCAGGCCCCCGGCGAATGACCCATTCCGTCCCAACGCCGACACCGCCATCCGTCGGACGTCCGGGTCGGTGTCCGCCAGGGCACTCCGAAGCGGATCCTCTCCAGGCCCCTCCAACGAGGACAGGGCCATCATCGCCACTCGCCGGATCCGGGCAGCCTCCTCACCACCTGCTGGAAGGCCGTAGGAGACAAGCTCCTCCAGACGGGCGACGATCACCTCCGAAGCGGGCATCTCCCGGTTGATCCTGGTAAGGGACTCCAGACCCATGACCGCCCCAAGGAGGCTGGGAAGGGGCGCGTCGTCGCCGGCTTCCCGAGTCAGCGCGATCAGGGCTTTCCCGGCCTCCCGGACTCTATCGGGGTCATCGTAGGCGATCCGCCCCAGGGTTCGGCCGACGATCCCTCGGACATCCGGGTCTTCCTCCTGGGATGAATGCTCGAGTAGAAGGTCGGCGACCCGCTCCCCATCCCCTCCGAAGACCGCCTGACCCAGAGCGTTCACGGCCTCCCCCCGAACCTCGGACTCCGAGGAGGCGAGGAGGGTTGCGATCCGGTCGATCTGTTCAGGATCCTCGAGGCGACCCAGGGCACGGACCGCGGCTATCTGGACGGAGGGGATGGTAGAGCTGATCCCCTCCTGGATTGGAGCCAGTCCCTCAGGCCCACGGCCCCGAGCATCCTCGGCGTTCCGGATCGTGTTCAAGACCTCCCGGTCCCCTCCATCCCCACAGCCCAAGACGGACAGGACTAGGCACAACCCCAGGGGGAATGGAAGCCATCCGAAACGCTGCCCTAAGAACAGAACTGACATGCCTCACCCTCCCTGGATCTGACGGAGACCATCCTGGACGCTGCCATTGTGGCGGAGGGTCGGTGCCCGGGCAACGGGGGAGTGGACGGCCGGACCGGGGGGCGGTGACGTTGCGGAACGGCAAAACGGTCTACTCAGGCCCGACCCATTCCGGCTTCCGCTAGACCGAGCGTCCCGTCACGTCGAGAAGGGCGTCGATTTCGGCCGCGTTGTTGAACAGGGCCGCCCCCGCTCGGATCTGCCGACCGCCCTCCTTGAAGCTCACCCTGATTCGCTCCGCATCGAAGCCGGTGCGGATCCGCTCGAGAGCCTGCCGGGGCTCGAAGGTGACGATGGAGGAGCGGTTTCCCTCGGGCGTCAGGACCCGGTACCCCTGGGAAACAAAACCTTCCCGGAGGCGATGGGCCAGCGTGACCGTGTGCCCCTCGATCCTGGAAACCCCCACCTCCAACAGATAGTCCAACGCGGCGCTCAGCTGGAACACGGATCCGAAGGCCAGGGTCGCATAGCCGAATTTCCGCCCATCCTCGTACAACCTGTAGCGGTAGCCGCCGAGCGCCTCGGCCACGTGGAGGGCCCCGAGGCGGTCTACGGTCACCACGTCCATCAGCGACTCCCGAACAAAGAACGGCGCCACGCCGAATCCACCCAGCAACCACTTGTAGGTCCCCGTGGTGAAGAAGTCGATCCCTGTGCTGCGCACGTCCAGGTCCACCATCCCGACTCCCTGGATCGCGTCTGCGTAGAGGTACGCGCCGTGGGCGTGAGCGAGGTCTGCCAGGCCCTTCAGGTCGTGAGCATACCCGTTCTGGTGGGAGACCCAGGAGGTCGTGAGCATACCCGTTCTGGTGGGAGACCCAGGCCACGGAGACAAGGCGGGTGTTCTCGTCAACGAGCTCCGCAAACGCCTCCACCGGTGCCTCGCCCCGGTCGCTCTCCACAACCCGCACTTCGAGGCCGCTGGTCTCCTCGAGGCGTCGATACAGGACATACGTCGTGTCGTAGTGAAGGTCGTCGATGACAACGTTGTCACCAGGCCCCAGGTCGAGCGCTCGGGCTACGATGTTCTCTCCCTCGCTGGTGGCGAAGAGCACTCCGATCTCGGCTGTTTCCGCTCCCACCAGCCTGGCGAATTTCTGCCGGACTGCGTCGGTCTCCTCCAGCATGCGCCCAAGGCTGACCGGATCTCGGCCTTTCGCCTCCGCGAACTCAACGGCGGCCTCCACCGCCTGTCTCGGGGAAGGCGTAATGTACGGCCCGTCGAGGTAAATGCCTTCGTCCACGGCGGGGAAATCAGCTCGTATCCCCAGGGGATCGTCGGCCGACAAATATCTGG
>JBDHCH010000455.1:0-5164 GCA_039592115.1 Gemmatimonadota bacterium
GAAAAGGGAGCCGGCGGTATCGGGGAAGGGAGACAGTTGGATGCGTTCGTTTCGCCGGCAGCGGTTGGGTGATTGGGTGATCACCGCTCTCGATCGGGGAGGGCGAAGGCACGAGGGTACTCGCCTCTGTGTCGCCGAGGCCGAGGCGTCCGGCGCCTACGTTCGGGCCGTCCAGCGCCTTCTGAAGGAGAAGGACTTCGCCGGCGCCAAGAGACTGGCGAGGGCCGGACTGAGGGAGACACCGACCCTCTACCATGGGATACACAATGAGTTGCAGGATCTGTTATGCGAGGTGGCGGAGAGCACGGGAGACTCGATGCTTCCGGCGGCCGTGGCTGCCGAACGGTTCTTTCGCTGGCCCAGCGTGGCCGGATTCCGTGAGATGATCAAGAAAGCGAAGAAGGTGGATTGTGGAGAGGTCGTGGCGAGGGGAGCCATGATGTTCCTGGAAACAGGACGGAGGCCCGATGCGATGATGGACGACTCGGCTGAACGCACTGCCGGGAGTTCCTGGCCGCTGCCGCCGGCACCGGAGCACCGGGAACAGGCTGACAGGCTCGCCGCCCCAACAGGGAGGGATCCCCACTACCGGGTTTTGATCGAGCTGGCCATGGAGGAGAAACGTCCCCACGACGTGCTGAGATGGTATGACGAGTGGAGGGAGGAGAAGGCGGGGCCGCAAGGCGGATGGAGATTCGTTCCGGTGGAGTTGGAGGAGGAGATAGCCGAAGCGGTGGCGTCCACGTACCCTGACCGGGCCATCGACATCTTCGTGGAGGCCGCCGACTCGGTGGCTTCCCAGACCAACACGCGCACCTATCCGGAGGCCGGCCGGCTCCTGAAGCGGGCGAAACGGGTATTGGAGAAGAATGGCCGCAGCGAGGAGTGGAAATCGATCCTCGAGGACTTCCGCCACAACCACCGTCGAAAGAGACGTTTGATGGAGGTGCTCGAGGGCATCGAGGACCGCCCCATCGTGAAGGGCCGGCGGAAGTGAGGCCATGAGACAAAGGACCGGGGGGTTCACGTCCAGGCCGTAGGGCCGGTGGAGCTCTCGGTTCGAGATCCGGGCTCGGGCCTCGTCATCGAGTTTCTGCCGGTGACCACCCAGGGGGAACCCCAGTGCCTCGAGCATAAGGCCCTGGCATGGGAAGAGGAGGGGAAGCTCTCTGCCTGAGCCCTAGAGAGTCCCGGCCTTGCCCTTTTTCGGCCTCGTCCGGATGCGAGGACGCCCACCCTTCAGTCCATTCTTCCGGGCGGCTCTGGCCTTCGCCTCACTACGGATCTGGCCCAGGATACGGGGAGCCCACTCTCGCAGGTTCAAGGCTCGCATCATGAGGCCCGTCAGCGAGACGTCAACGTCGAGACTGTCCCAATGCAGCCCGTCGCCGCTGGGGGAGATACGGACCTGCGAAAGCTCCTGCGCGGTTGCACTCTGGAGGCCTTCGACGGCCCCAGGGGGAAAGCCAAAAGCAAACCCACCGGGGAGGATCACAAGGACCAGGCCTCGATCCCGGTCGTAGGTGGCGCCCTCGGCGCGGGGCTCGACTCGGTCCGCTTCATGAGTCCTCAGGATCGCGGCCTGATTCAGGCGCTCGAGACCTCCCTTGGTGGATTCATCTTTCCTGGCCATGCAGCCGTCTCCACTCCTGGAGGAATCGTTGCTGGTGCGCTTCGACCAACCGAACCGCTTCCCAGACGTCCTTCAACCGCATGTGATGGTTCTGCCATAGCGAGGGCGGTATGTCATCTTCCCCCAAACGGATGACGACCTCCCCACCCTGCGAACATTCCACATGGACGTGGGGTGGATGGTGCTCTCGGGGCGGCGAGTAGACGTACACCTTGAAGCCGCCCTCCTCCAGCAGTTTCACCACGGAGAAAACATGAAACCCAACGCTAGGTTATGCAAGATGGTGCTCGGGGTGAACCCATGGTGAGAGGAGACGGTCTGAGCCCGTGTGTGTCAGGTACAATTCTGGTTACTCTCCTTTTCGGCTCGCATTGAGAAGCCCGGCCCGGACTGCCGGACAGGATTCCGTGCCAGAGCGGAGGTTCTTCGCCTGGATTTCCTCCACCAGGGACCGTGAAGGATCATTCCCCTCATGATGGGCCATCTCCATGGCAGCTTGGGACCAAGACGCTGTCACACCCCCCCGCTATCTTTTCAACCTGCCCCAAGAAGGAGGATAGCCATGAATAAAGACCTCACCGACATCACCCTCGTCGTGGACCGTAGCGGCTCCATGCAGCAACGGCGGGAAGACGCCCAGGGCGGCGTCAACGCCTTCGTCCAGCAGCAGGCCAGGGAGCCCGGGGACGCCCTCCTGACCCTGGTCCAGTTCGATACCGAGTACGAGATCGTCCACAGCGGTGTGCCGGTCCAGGATGTGCCGGAGTATGAGCTGGTGCCCAGGGGGCTGACCGCGCTCCTCGACGCTGTGGGAAGGGCGATCAACGAGACCGGGAAGCGCCTCTCCGACATGAACGAGGCTGACCGCCCGGGGCTGGTCATCTTCGTCATCACCACGGATGGGCTGGAGAACTCGAGCCAGGAGTTCACCAGGGACCAGATCAAGGAGATGCGGAGGCCGGAGGTCTGGGAATCCGAGCCGCCTCAGCTGCCCAGTACTCCATGGACAAGGTGGCGGCGGCCTACGAGGGCACGGCCAGCAAGGTCTCCCGGATGCGGGACCAGAAAAGGCGGGGAGAGGAGGTCCTGGACGAGTTCACCGACGAGGAGAGGAAGAAGATGATGTAGGGGGGGTCAAGCCACCTGTTCGGCGTTCGTTCCCTTTTCATGGAGAAACTCGGGGGCCAGATCAGCTCCGTTTGGCCATTCGATAGTCCCCGTTTCGGGGTTCACCGTAACCTGGGAAAAGAAATCTGGATCACGGAGGGGTTCGAAGATCTCCCCACCGAGCTCATCCGACAGATCCACATCCCGCACCGATCCGTCGGAGAATTCGATGCGGAGCGTGAAGTCCTTCAGGTGGGTGACCTGTTCGACGTGGAGGAACATCGGTACTCCTCATGTGAGAGTTTGGATGGGTTGCAGAGGTTCTCTCTCTCGGGCTCGAACCCAGTTCCTCTCCAACTCTTCTCTGTGAAGTTCCATCCACTCGAACAGGAGGCGCAAGGCTCTTCTCGAGAAGGTCTTCTCGAGAAGGTCCCGGTCAGGAGCCTTGCCAGGCGGGACGAGTGTGAGTGAGAGGGAGAACTCTGGTACGGCTCGGCAAGGAGTGGGAACGGGTGTTCTCAGAGGCCGGGTGACGTGCCGACTGTGAAGTCGAGGTTCAGCCGGCCGATCGATGCAGCTCTTCCCTGACCACCCTTCGCAACGTGTCCTCCAACTCATCAAGATCCTGGGTCACGTACTCCCGAAGGGCCGCGTTGATCATCGTCTGGTAATTTCCTCCCCCTTCGGCATGGGCCCGTTTCCGAAACCAGTCCAGGACATCGTTGTCCAATCGGATCGTGATGCGGGTCTTCCCTGGCGGCGACATCACTACGGCGCCCCGTCTTCCCTTCCGGAAGGCGTATCCGCTTTTCATGGCGCGTTTTGGCACTGCTTTCTTTCCCGGGGCGTGGCGTTCCCACGGACCGATTCGAAGTCAATCAAAATATATGTACGTTTGTACACACTCCCAAGCTCCCCGTCTTGAATCGCCGACGCAGTTCCAAGATCGGTGGTGTGGCCGACCTCCATGCAGATTGCATAAGCTTGTCATAGAGAAAGGATAAACCTATTTTAGACTATGGATAATCTCGGCTCTACACAGATCGAGGAACTCCTCACCGCGTTAGGAGCCCACCTCGCTGAGGGAGGCAACTCGGCCGGAATTGTTGTCGTGGGAGGCAGCAGCCTGGCAGTAATGGGGTGGCTGGAACGTACCACCCAGGACATCGACGTCATCGCCCAGGCCAAAAGGGAGGGAGGCGCTTGGGTCTTGGCGGCTCCGGACCCACTTCCGGCCCACCTCGTCGCTGCGGTGGCCCTTGTGGCGAGGGACTTCGGGCTACCCGGAGACTGGTTGAATACGACCATCGGTGCCCAGTGGAGCCGAGGACTACCACCCGGCTTTCTCGAGGAGATTGAATGGAGGCAATACGGCACCTTGCATGTCGGCTTCGCTGGCCGGCGTGGATTGATCTCTCTCAAGCTATTCGCGGCAGTTGATCAGGGGCCTCGGAGTGTGCACTTCCAGGATCTTCTGGCGCTGAGTCCCACCGATTCTGAGTTGGAGCAGGCCGCGGAATGGGTCTTGGCCCAGGACGCGGCCGAGGGATTCCCGGTCCTGGTTGAGGAGGTCGTTGCACATGTGCGCGATGCATCCGGAAGAACTCGACCGTCTCGCTAGAGAAACCGTCCTTCAGGTCTGTTGGAGCCAGTGGACTGGGTTGGGCTCCCCTGCCTCCGAAGGGCAATCCTGGATTCCCAACTCCATGATTGATATCGAAGCCCTGCTGGTTGCGAGCATCGCGCTTTCCGACTACGAGCGACGCCTTGAGGACATGGCTCGGTGGTGGGCCTACGCGGGATCCCGACTCACCAGCCTGCAACGATTCCGCAACCTGAACCTTCGCTTTCCGGGTCAGGTCGGGCACCGAAGCCTGGAGGCCTTTTCTGGGATGGCAGTAGCCGCCGGTGACAAACGATGGGGGAGGCACAAGGGAGCCCCGACCCAGGAAGGAGGTCGGGAGCCAAGAGGCCCGGGGGAGCCTAATCTATTGGACCCTTGTGCACTCTGGCTCCGGGTCAGGGCCGGGTTCGGGGTCGGATCAAAGGCTGACACGTTGGCGTTCCTGGTCGGCATGCAAGGAGCGCCGGCCACTGCCCGGTCCATCGCCTACGCCACTGGCTACAGCAGCGTTTCAATTCGCCAGGCGGTGGAGGAGATGGCTCTGGCCCGGCTGATCCGCGGGACGAAGAGCCGTCCCTCCGAATACCTTGCGCCTCTCCGGCCGTGGACCGAGCTCCTGGAGCTGGATGACCCAGGGGAGGCTTCAGCCACGGGCGGCGGATTCCCTCCATGGCGGTACTGGTCGGAGACCCTCGCCTTCCTCCTGGGCGTAATGCACTGGTCCGAGCAGGTTGCTTCCTCCTCTAACGTGAATCCCCATGTTTCGGCTTCGAAGGCGAGAGACCTCCTGGAAAAGCACG
>JBDHCH010000456.1:0-3061 GCA_039592115.1 Gemmatimonadota bacterium
GACGCTCTGAGGGCGGATTTGATCTTGTTTTCCAGCGTTCTAGGATCCATGTCCCAACCGGTGGGGGATTCTGATGGTGAGGACCAGCGCGTCACGGTGGAATGGGCCGGGTAGGAGGCTGAGCTCTAGGAGGGGCTCCCGGGATCTCTCCTGGAGCAGTCTTCCCGAGACGAGGGCGTCGACGGACGAGAGTAGGTGGTTGGCGAGGATCACACCCACCATGGTCGTGGATCTGCGGAGGTTCTCGTCGCTTTCCTGAATCAGGTGAGAGAACTCGGCCTGTTGAAGGGTGTTGTCGCTCCAATTCCAGGCCAACTCCGGAGCAAAGGCACGCGACAGGTAGTAGCGGAGGGCTTTCTTGTACTGGTCGGACCCGATCTCCACGGGAGCGTCAGGGTCGTCCAGGGAGAAGATCTGCCGGGCGAGGGCCCACATGCTGGATCTGGTTCGGGTTGAACGCCCAGCTCATCCGGATCGATATCGTAGGCCCCCGAGGCCTGGAACTTCGTCATCGACTCGTAATATTCGAAGTTCCCGTCGACCCTGGGCCCGCTACTGACGCGTCGGGCCACGAGCCAGGCCAGATCCCGATACCGGTCCTGCAGGTTCCTCCCTTCCCTTCGCCTTTCAAGATATTGGGCCCAGGCCCATACCTCCCCGGCCAGATAGGCCACCCAGCGCTCCTGCCCCAAAACCCGTTGACCGGTTCCCGGAATGAGGGCGGAATAGAGAAACCCTCTGCCCGGGGTGGGCACACGTTCCTCGGCGCTCTGGCCATCCGCTGAAAGGAAGTCTGAAGTCGAGAGGACCCTGCGAAGACTCCCGGCGGAAGTGATGTAGTACGCTTCTCGGTCCTGGGTTGGCAGCGGCGCCAGGGGTTGGGTGGATGCCGTCCCCGTTGCGGGGTTGATCCAGGCCAAGGGGCTCTGTGCGGTGAGGTTGGGCCCGACAGTCGCCAGCGAGGCGGCAACGAACAAGAGAGGACCCACCCGGATCAGAGACATCTCAGAATATCACGCCGAAAGTGACCTGTACCGGTTCGGATTCGTCCAAAAGGCTTGTGGAGGAGAGCGCTTTCCCGACTCCGATCTCGAACTGCTGGTAGTGGATGCCCAGACCGACGGCCATTCCCGCCGGCTGCCCCGTCTGCCCCTGGCCGTATCCTGCCCTCAGGAAAACCTGGTCTCCTCGTCCGGCCATGAACTCGGCTCCCAAATACAGAACCGGTGAGCCCAGGTCTCTGAACCTGTCCTCCAACTCCGCTGTGGCCCAGAGCTCCATGTCCTCCCGGTCGAAGAAGTGGTTCAGGACCTCGTATGTCGCGGCTACCCGCAACCGGGTGGGAAGTGGATCGGCCTGCTCCGCATTGATGAGCTGGAGATCCGGTCCCAGGTGGGCCACCATGACACCCAACCGAAGCGGCAGGGCCTGTAGTGGAATCGCCAGAAAACCGGCGTCCAGGAAGTAGGTCGTGCCGGTCACCCCGGAATCGGTGCATTGGCCCCTGCAGGTCATCCGGGTCTGGAAGACCTTGAAATTCAATCCCGTATCCAGCCACGGAAGCACCTGGCTGGCGAAGGAGACGATGCCGAGATGGTCCCGGAAGGAAACGGTTCCCAGCACGTTCTGGTCTTTGTCGACGAAATCCTGGTCCCCAAGGTCCAGCAGTTGATACGAGAAGGTGAGGGTCCCGAGTGGCTGCCGGGCCAGGAGGAGGGAGAGCGCAGTGGCTTCTCCAGCGAGGTGATCTCCCCTGAGGACCAGGAAACGACCGTTTTCGATTCTGGCCAATCCGGCTGGGTTCCAGAACGCCGATTCCGTCCCTCGTTGAGCGGTGACGGCACGCCCCATCCCGACAGCCCTCGCGCCGATAGGGAGCAGAAGGGTCAACCCGTTCTCCGTTGAGCTGGGCTCCGCGGAAAAGATACTGGCCGCATAGGCCGCCATGGTCCCTGGCGGATCACCTCCGTTGGATTGCTGGGCCTCCACGCCTGGGGAGGCCAGGCCTGCCGCGAGCACCGCGGCGGCGACCATTCGGATCCAGACTTCGGTGCTAACCCGCACCACTACCCGACTCCTCATCCGGGACGGAGAAACCCAGCCTCTTCAAATGTCCTCTCTTTCGACGCCAATCGGGTAGGACCTTCACCCAGAGGTCCAGGTAGACGGGCTGGCCGAGGAACCTCTCGATCTTCTCACGTGCCGAAGCACCGAGCGCTCGAATTGAAGACCCCCTTTTCCCAATCAAGATCCTTTTTTGGGAGTTCCGCTCCACGAAGATATGGGCTTGGACGTAGATCGGCTCCTGACCTTCCCTGAACTCCTCGATCTGGCAGAAGACCGAATAGGGGATCTCCTGATAATACGATTCGAAGACGGTTTCTCTGACCAGCTCAGCAACGAAGAACCGTACCGGGGCCCTGGCGATCTCGTCGGGAGGGTAGAGGAAGGGACCTTCCGGCAGCACTTCTTCCAGGCGAGAAAGAAGGACATCGACCCCGCCTCCCTCCAATGCCGACAGGGGGACCGCCTCCCCGTTCAGTTCGTGGCTCGCCCAGTCCGACAACCTCGTGACCTCTGTGCTCTCTGCCGCATCCACCTTGTTCACTGCAACCAAAAGGGGGACTGAAGGGCCCTCGGAGATGGCGCGCTCCACCACTCCCCTTTCAGTCTTGTCCGGCGGATTAGAGGCGTCCAGGACCAGAAGAACGGTATCGGCTTCGGATAGGGCGTCCAGCGCAGCGGAAAGCATCGTTCGCTGGAGCAGGTCCCGGGGCTCGAGCAGGCCTGGTGTGTCCAGGAAGATCATCTGGGCCCGCTGAGTAGTGAGGATTCCGGTGACCCGTTGCCAGGTGGTCTGGGCTTTTGGAGTCACGATGCTGAGGGGCTCCCCGATGAAGGCGTTCATCAGAGTGGACTTCCCGGCATTTGGGCGCCCCACCAGGGTGACGTACCCGGTTCGGGTCTGCACGTGTGCCCGGACCTCGGTTTCCTCGGACAGAGACATGCCGGGGAAGATGACCAAGGCTGGGCTCCCGGCGCAATGAAAAGCGCCGTGGGA
>JBDHCH010000457.1:0-2749 GCA_039592115.1 Gemmatimonadota bacterium
GTGGCGGCTCTAGCAAGCTGGATCCCCGCCCGCCGGGCGGCCTCGGTCGATCCCAGCAACGCCCTTCGGGAAGAGTAGGAAGGCGGGCAGGCAACCATTGGGGCCGGCGCGGGAAGGCCAGCGGCCTGCCTCGGGTCACTGAACGGCAGGAAGGATGTTCTCGACGATGTTCAGGAGGACCTGGTACCACTGGGCTCCGGCCTCGTCCCAGCCCTTCCCGCGCCAGTGGCTCTGGGCAACGATGACGAGGTCCAGATCCGGGTCCACCAGGATGAACTGGCCACCGTAGCCGCTGGCCAGGTAGAAGTCCCGGCCCCCGCCCTCTCCAATCCACCACAGATACCCATACTCCTGTCCGAAGGGTGTGGCATCCTGGGTGTCAAGGTGGGCGGTGGTGGATTCCTCGATCCAGGCGGCAGGGACCACCTGGGTCCCCCCGTAGACTCCCCCGTCGAGGAACATCTGCCCGATCTTCATCATGTCCCGGGCAGTGATCCGAAGCCCCATGCCGCCGGTGAAGTAGCCCTGGTGCTCCTGAAGCCAGGAGGAGCCGGCGAAGTCCATGGGGTCGAAGAGGGTCTGCCGGGCGAAATCGAGGGTGGGCATCCCCGTAGCCTCGGTGAGGACCACGGAAAGAAGGTGGCTGGCGCCGGTGTTGTAGATGAACTGGGCGCCGGGAGCATGGACGATGGGCAGGTCGACCACGAACTGGATCATGTCGTCCGACTGCCACCACTCGCTGTAGGAAGTGCCCCGGTCCAACTCGTGCCAGTCCAACCCGCTGCTCATCATGAGGAAGTAGCGGATGGGAGTGGCTGCCACCTCCTCCCGGATGCTGTCCACCACCGGGGAGAGGTAAGTCCCGATAGGCTCGTCCACCGATGGGATATACCCCGCCTCGATGGCGGCTCCGATGAGTATGGACACGACGGATTTCGTGACGGACCGAACATCGTGGAGGGAATCGGGCGTGAACCCGTGAAAGTACTCCTCGGCCACCAGCACTCCATTCCGTTGGACCAGGAGGCTGAACGATCCAGGGATTTCCCGGGCCCGATCATATGCGGATTCCAGGGCCGCAGGATCGATCCCCTGGGTGTCGGAAAAGGGACCCCCGGTGGGATCTCCACCGCAAGCTGAACAGACCAGGAGGACAACGAGGATACAGGTGGGGAGGCGAGCCTTTCCAGTCATGAAGCCGTTCCAGGGAAGGGAGGGCCGGTCCGCGGTGCAAACATGGATACGGCGTGCACAAGGTGGGAGTTACCAGGGTTTGACGGGGGGTGTGTGTGCCTTCCTCCTGGGTACCACTGTCATGCGGTACCAAGATCCGAGAGGGGAGACGCGGCAACACGTTTCCAGGGGCGGGACGCTCATTGGGCCTAGAGCGTGCACGCTCTGCGGATTTGAAGCGTCTTTACCTAAGTGTGGTTTGGATTGGGATGGAGCTGGGTAACACACTTCCCCACCGAGATGGGAAAGGCGGACCCCCATGCGCCGAAAACTCTTGATTGGATTGGGCCTACTGAACGCACTCCTGGCCTTGGTGCTCCTTGCGGGTTTGGCTCGCTCCCAGATCTTCCCGAATGGGATCTTCAACTGCTGCAAAACGGCGGGGGCTGAGACAAACTACTGTTGTATCAACTGTTGTTGGTTTATCCCAAACTGTAATGGTGACGATGACTGTCAGGACCAGTAGAACATGAAAAGGGACCCGAACACTGGGTAGCGGAGCCGGATCAAACGAACGGGACAAGTGCCTTCAGGCCACTGCAGGTTGGACCGCTGGCTTGATCGGACTGGTTCTCGGCGCATGGCTGTTTTCCTCCCGGGCGCTCCAAGCTCCTTGGAACGCCTGGGAGTGGGGGCAGCTCCTATGTGGGTGGGTGGGGTTGTTCCTCCCCTTTGCGGCTTTTGCTGGTGGACTGGCGGTTCCGTCTTCCACCCCGAACTGGTCTGTTGCGACCCGGTCACTCCTCGTCGCTCTCATCTCCTTCATTTGTCTGGCTTACGGCGAGCCATTGGCACGATATCAGCACCTATCGGAGAGAGGTGCTGATATCTCGCAGCAGTTTCCATTGGGACCGCTCACCCCCGGCACTCTTCGTTCTCTGAAGGCAGCCGTTGAGGCTTCGCCGCCGGAGACGTATCGCCTCTCGACAGACTCTCCCTTCGAGTGGCCGCCAAACTGGGTCGAGCATCTCCTGCATGGGTTGTTCGTTCTGCCGCTCTTCTCTGTCGTTTCTGCATTGTTGGGGAGGCAGGTCAGGTTCCTCACAATGGGACTCTCTCCCCCAGCTCGCCGAAACGCGCGCTGGGCTCTGGGGGTCCTGAGCGGGGTCGCCTTCTTCATCCCTATGGTCCTTTGGGATGCTTGGGTTCGAAACGATCCGTCCAGGTCTGGCATCCTCGGCGCCTGGGGCCCCCTGTCGGTTCCCATGCTCGAGCTGGGCCTGCTCCTCTGGCTTTCCCGACACCGTGCTTCCGGGCGGGAGAACCTCCCCGTGAGCACGGCGAAGTGATAGACCTTGAGAGGTTCCGGAGAGGAGGCGACCAGGATTTCGAGCACTTGGTCCGCACCTACGGACCGTTGGTCCTTACGGTAACCCGGGCGCATGGCAAGGACATCGATCATGCTGAGGATCTGTTCCAAGAGGTCTGGAAACGAGTTCTCGAAAAACGGCATACGTATTCTGGATCAGGCCGGTTCGAGGGATGGATCCGACGGGTGGCCGTCAACGTTTGCATT
>JBDHCH010000458.1:0-3755 GCA_039592115.1 Gemmatimonadota bacterium
CACGGTCGTCGTCCTGTCCACCGGGGGCACCATCGCCAGCACCCACTCCGACGAAGAAGGTGGCTTCACCTCGAACCTTGCGGGGGAGCAGCTGGTGGCTGCGGTTCCGGGGCTGGAGGAGGTGGCCCACGTCGAGGTCCAGGACGTAGCGAATGTGGGGAGCACGAACATGACCCCCGCCCTCTGGCTGGAGGTCTCCAGGAGAGCCAACGAGGCTCTGGAGCGGCGTGAGGTGGCAGGGGTCCTCGTGACCCATGGCACAGATACCATGGAGGAGACGGCCTACTTCCTGGACCTCACCGTCACCAGTCAAAAGCCCGTTATCATGGTGGGGGCCATGCGGGCAGCGTCCGAGTGGGATGCGGACGGTCCTCGGAATATCCTGGATGCAGCAAGGGTCGCCGTCTCGAATGAAGCCCGGGGGAAGGGGGCCCTGGTGGTGTTGAACGGGGAGATTCACGCGGCCCGTGAGGTCACGAAGACCCACTCCCTTGCAGTGGAGACCTTCGGAACTCCCGAGTTCGGCGCCCTTGGGATCGTGGATTCCGATGGTGTCCGTTTCTATCGTGCGCCACTCCGACGTCAGACCATCGAGATGGGGCCGAACGTCCTCCTCCCCGTTGTGGACATCATCCCCAACTACGCCGGATCGGACGGCCGCCTCATCCGGGGGCTTCTGAATGAGGGCCGCGTCGACGGGTTGGTGGTCGATGCTGCAGGAGCAGGGAACATCGCCGGGGCGTTGTTCGAGGCGGTAAGGGAAGCCCGGGCACAGGGCGTCGCAGTGGTCATCACCTCCCGCACTCACGCCGGTCGGGTCCTCCCCCTTTATGCCGGAGGTGGAGGAGGCACGACGCTCCACGAGATCGGGTGCGTGTTCGCGGACAACCTCTCGGCCCAGAAAGCTCGTGTGCTCCTCATCGCGGCCCTGACCCAAACGGGAGATCCGGAGCAGTTGAGGGAGATTTTCGGGCGGTAGACACACGGCCCGGCCTGGACCTGTAGGGTCCTCAGTGGCCCCTCTCGGCCCCCTTCAACGCTGCAACCAGGTTCTCCATCACCCAGATCTCCGCTTCATTGGTCTGAGTCATGTAGGTCACCCGCCGGCCGTCCGGAGAGGGGACCACACCGCCGAGCCTCAGGTCGGTCTCCCAGATGCGCTCGAAGTCCCCGCCTTCTCGGGGAACTCTCAGGAGCGCCGATCCCTCCTCTTCCCGAGCTTCGTCAATTCTCTCGGGGTGCCTCCTGTCGAGGGCATGACCATGAGCCGCCCTCCCTGTTCCAAAGCGATCTGTGGGCGCTGGTCGGAGACCGTGGAATCGGCGATTCCGAACAACAACTCCGAGCCGTCCGGTGACAACGCGAGCATCCCACTGGCGAGGTCTGGGTGCCGGAATAGCTCCTCTTCCTCTCCCGACTGGAGATCACGCAGGACAAGCGTGCGATTATGGACGTAGAAGACACCCTTGCCGTCCAAGGTGGGAATCAAACCGATGGAAAAAACCCACCACCCCTCGGAAGCAGGAAAGTCGAACAGTCGGGTGGTCCCTCCCGTCTCCACGTCGATGCGGAATAGAGCAGTCGATTTCTCCCCCCACTTCCCCCTACCTGTTTCATCGCGTCTCCCGACGATCAGAACGGATCTGCCATCCGGCAGCCACCGAGGTCCCGCTACGGTGGCCGGGTTGATGTCCCGGGTCAGGACGCGCTCCGTCTCCGTGTCCAGGTTTCTCACCCGCACGGTGAATTTCTCTCCCCCGATATCCTCCCACCCCTCGCGATAGGCGAGGACCAGTTGCCTTCCGTCCGGTGACCAGGCTGAAGGGTTGTTGTCGTGGGTGCCCCGAAGCGGTTCACTCTCTTCTATGAAGATGGTCCCGGTTTGTTCGTCGAAGGGGGCAACTCTCTTCACGTACTGCAGGGTGTAGATGTAGTAGAACAAGGACCCATCGGCCGCGAATCCCATGGGGTACCCCTCCCCGAGGCCCCTCCTTACGGGGAAGGGCTCTCCCGGAGTTCCCGTTTCAGAGACCTGTAGAGCCCAAAGGTCCTGGTTCCCCGATCGATCACTGGAGAACAGAACCATGTCGGTGCCCGGTACCCACCCGATGAGCTTGTCGTCGGCCGGGTGGTCTACGAGGGGCAGGGTCCCACTTCCATCAGTTGCTACAAGCGCAATGTCAAAGCGAGCAGAATCGCCCTCCACCGGGAACTCCACGGCCAGGAACCGATCATCGGGCGAGTGAGAGAGGGATGGGCCGAACTTGTCCGGGTAGTGGAATGTGGTAAGGGAACTTACCGATCCATCCGCCACGGAAATCCACACGATCTCCGTGTCCGAATTCTCCGAGTTGTGCATGTGGGCCGCTAGGTGGCGGCTGTCCCGGGACCAGGACCCTGAGGCGATCCCCCCGACATGTTGAAGGAACCGGTCACCCGACCCGTCCGTTCCAACAAGCCGGAGCATGGTTCCAGAGGCATCGTCTCCCGGTTCGTCGATCGTGTACCAGTAATAGGCGATCAGTCTCCCGTCTGGGGACACCTTCGGGCTTCCGGGGTACCCTTCCTCCCAATTCCCCTCGGTGAGCCGCCTCGACTCGCCGGTGGCGAGGTTTCGGATGGCCAGGCTTCCGTCCATCCAGTCCACGTAGGATAGCTGGCGGCCGTCTGGATGGGGCCCGCCCGAGAACTCGACCTCGTCGGGGTAGTGACCACCCATCAAGCGCCTGACCTGGATCGTCGGAGGTTGCCGGGGGGCGGCTGGCCGACTCAGCGCGTTGAGCCTTGTTCTCGCTTCCTCGGCAAGCTCATTCTGGTCGGCGTATTCGGTTACGACCCGTCGATAAGCTCGCTCCGCCTCCCGACTTCCCAGCTTTTCGTAACACTTGCCGATCTGTATCAGGGCCCGTGCAGCCAGAGGCCGGTCGCCGCCGAACTCTTCGGCGATGCGCTCGTACAATCGAAGGGCCTCCTGGAGGTTCCCTTCAGCCTGCTCCTTGACCAGGGCCTGCTGGAACAGATCGTGACCGGTCTGTGCCTGGGTCGAGGGCGGCATGAGCAGCGTTAGCGCGACGCCAAACAAGCCAATCCTCAGGGTCTTCATGATCATCCCTCGGTCCGTGGGTTCAACATCCACATCAAGATGGGATGGTCGCGGCCCCGCGCTGTCACGGCGCAGATGGTGGGAGGCAAAAGATCCGCACGAGACCCTCCACCCGGCTGTCCTCGATTTGTCACCGACATGTCAGGGCCTCACGGAACGAACTTGTAGCCGACCCGGTGCACCGTCTGGAGATACCTGGGCTGGGCCGGGTCTTCCTCGAGCTTGGCCCGGAGAGCCGCGATGTGGTTGTCCACGGTCCGGGTCGTCGGGAACTTGCCGTACCCCCATACCTGCTCCAGAAGCTCATACCGGCTGACCACCTCTCCGGGGCGGGTTGCCAGGTAACGAAGGACCCCGAATTCCTTGGGGGTCATCTCCACTGGTTCTCCCCCCTTCCGGGCCACATACCGTAGGAAGTCGACTTCCACGTCCCCGAACGCCAGCCTGTCCGGGGGCGCTGACGCCCCGTCGGAGCGCCGCAGAAGGGCCCGGACCCGGGCCTTGAGCTCCCGGATCGAGAACGGCTTGGTGACGTAGTCGTCGGCGCCCAGGTCGAGGCCCAGAATGCGATCGGCCTCCTCCCCACGGGCGGTGAGCATGAGAATCAGGACGGCGTCTCCGTTGTCCCGGAGCTTTCGGCAGATCTCGTAGC
>JBDHCH010000459.1:0-4218 GCA_039592115.1 Gemmatimonadota bacterium
GCCTGCCACCCAAACACGGACACCTCCTTGATCGGTCGTCCCTTTCGATCCGCATACATCCGCAGGATGATGGAAAGGATAGGAAGAAGACTGCCCAGGTGGCCAGCCAGGGCCTTCTCTTCGGCTCGGGTCAACGCTGAAGAGTCCGGTCTCGACACTCTTGCTTTCCGGAAGCGCAGGTCACTGTTTTGAAAAACTCCCGAAGAACGACGCCAGGGTTCTTGCCCAGGTATCACATTTGTCCAAGGCCAGACAGATGCCAGGATAGGAGGTCCATATGTTGAACCTCTGCGTAGGGATCAAGCCTCTTGCTCGCACGCAGGTTGTCCGCGGACTACTCACCTCCTTGCTTCTAGCCTCCCTGATTCCGCTCACCGGATGCCAGAGCCAATATGATTATGTGGTGCTGCGGCAGGTTGCCGGCGTCAACCAGACGAATGTCTACCTCCTGTACGTCGTCCCGAGCGGCGCGGCTGCCCTCTTCGACGTCGCCGGCCCCATCGACTCGCTCCTTGCGGAGATTGACCAGAAGGGTTTGCAGGTAGAGTACGTATTCACCACCCACGCTCACCCGGACCATGTCCAGGGACTTCCGGACCTCCGCGACCGATACCCACACGCGCTGTGGGGGGTCTCCCACGAAGAGTATGAGGACCTGTCGCTCTATGCCCGATGGGAAGAGGAACTTCCTCCGGAAGAAGCAGCGGGCATGAAGGCCGCAGCTGAGCAAGATCCGGCTTTTGCTGAGATGCTCGCCTTCGACTTCACGGGGCTCGGCCAGCCGGACCTCTTCCTGGAGGATGGCCAGGTCCACCGACTCGGGGACCTCCAAATTCTGACCTTCCTCACGCCTGGCCACTCGCGTGGCAGCATCTGTTATCACGCAGGTAACGCCCTCTTCTCCGGGGATGTCCTCTTCAAGGGGAGGGTCGGCAGCACGGACTTTCCCAAGTCCGGTGGGCTCGAGGCCATTACCTCTTCTGTCCGCAGGCTCTACGAGATTCTCCCGGAAGAGACCGTAGTATACCCCGGGCACGGCGACTTCACCGACATCGGCACCGAGAAGCGGCAGAACACGGGGGTGGGCGGGGACCCGGGAGAGAGTCCGTGAACCCTGCTATGACCCTCCCACCACCCCAGGTTCGCCACGGATCACTCAGCTCAGTCGCCATGGCCACCAAGAACGAGCGGTTCTTCGGCACGGGCGCGTTGCTAACGTTGTGGTGTACGCTCACTCGGGCTTTTCGGTATCACGAGACAGCCGGCTAGGATGGTGTGAGTGGAGCTATGCCCAGGTTGATCCTGTTCTTCGCCTTGACTGCTGGGTGGGCATATGTCTCGCGAGCCTCCTTGACGAACCTGAGACCTCACGCCTTTCAGGCGGTCACGAAACAGGCTAAATCACGGCAAGTTGCCTTACTTTCACGGGTAGGACGCAAGATCTGCCGTACTTTTCCGGCAGTTTTGCCGAAATATGCCGGGATTTACCGGCCCAATGACCGGCCCGCACGACATCCATAGGGCGAGGAATAGGTACTGTTTCGGGAGGCGCGTCGGGGTGTAGGTTTCAGCTTCAGCCCCGACCCGACGAACCGGAGCCACTCCCTACCTACATGACCATTCCTCTCCTATCCGACCTGGTCATCATCCTGGGGCTCTCTCTGGTGGTGATCCTCTTCCTTCAGAGGGTCAGACTCCCGCTGGTCCTGGTCTTCCTCATCACGGGCGTGGCTGTTCTCCATCGGGATCGAGTTCTCCCTGAAGAGCCTGGTGCTGATCTGGCGAACGGTCGTTCTGGGGGGAGCCCTCCAAGTCACCCTGACGGTTGCTACCGCCTTCCTCTTTGCCCGGGCGTTCGGCCAGACCCCCAGGGAAGCGGTGTTCATGGGGATGCTGGTGTCCCTCTCCAGTACGGCCATTGTCCTCCGCCTTCTCCAGGAGCGGGCCGAGGTGGACTCCCCCCACGGCCGATCGGCCCTCGGAGTCCTCATTTTCCAGGACATGGCCATCGTGCCCATGATGCTGTTCACGCCCCTGCTGGCTCTGGGGGAGGGAGACGTGATGGGTCCGTTGCTGGGGATGGTGGGGAAGGCGTTCGTCATCGTGGGGCTGGTCCTGGCGGCGGCCCGGTGGCTCTGCCCGTGGATCCTGTTCCGGGTGGCCCGGACCCGGAACCGAGAGGTGTTCCTTCTGGCCACCGCGGCCATGGGGCTGACAGCGGCCTGGCTCACCTCCCTCGCCGGCCTTTCTCTGGCCCTGGGGGCATTCCTGGCGGGGCTTGTCATCTCCGAGTCCGAGTACAGTGCCCAGGCCCTGGGGGAGATCCTTCCATTCAAGGAGCTCTTCCTGGCCTTCTTCTTCGTCTCCGTGGGAATGCTCCTGGACCTTTCCTACGTGGTCCGGGAAATCCCCCAGGTGATGGGCACGGCCGCCCTGGTGCTGGGGTTGAAAGCCGGGGTTGCCGCGTTGGCGGTGAGGCTCCTGGGTTTCTCTCTCCGCACGGCCGTCGTCGCTGGACTCGCCCTGAGCCAGATCGGCGAGTTCTCTTTCATCCTCTCCCGTACCGGTCTTGAAGTGGGTCTCCTTCCAGGGGACCACGAACAGCTCTTCCTCGCAGTGTCCGTCATTACCATGGCAGTGGCCCCATTCGTCCTGGCAGGGGCACCCGGCCTGGCACGGCGTCTGGACGGTCTTCCCCTCCCAGACTGGCTCCTGGGCTCGGGTCCCGGAAGCGCGGACGGCGGGATCGAAGAGCTCGAGGAGAGCCTCCAGGACCACCTGGTGATCGTGGGCTTCGGGATCAACGGGAGGAACCTGGCTCGGGCTGCCAGAGTCGCAGGCATCCCCTATGTCGTCCTGGAGACCAATCCAGAGACGGTGCGCCGGGAGCGTGCGGAAGGAGAGAACGTCTTCTTCGGAGATGCCTCGTATCCCGCCATCCTCCAGCACGCGGGTGTAGAGCAGGCCCGGATCCTGGTCACAGCCATCTCGGATCCGGGAAGCACGCGCCGTATCGTGGAGCTGGGAAAGCAGATGAACCCGGGAATCTTCGTCGTCGCCCGCACTCGGTACGTCGAGGAGGTGGAACCGTTGTCCAGGGCTGGCGCCGACGAGGTGATCCCCGAGGAGTTTGAAACCTCGGTGGAGATCCTGGTGCGGGTGCTCAGGAGATACCTCATCCCCCAGGTGGAGATCGAGGAGTTCGTGGCGGACGTCAGGTCCGGCGGTTATGAGATGTTCCGGAATCTGGCAGGGAACGAGGGAGGGGCCTCGGCAGATTTGGCCTCTCACCTCCCCGACTCGGAGGTGGGAACGGTCCGGGTGGGGGAGCGGTCCTTCCTGGTAGGCCGAACCCTGCAAGACTCCGCCCTCCGGGCCGAATACGGCATCACCCTCCTGGCCGTTCAGCGTGGGGGGAAGACCAACGCGAACCCTGGAGCCGATTTCGTCTTCGAGGCCGAGGATCTCCTCATCGTATTCGGGAGCCCCAGGCAGGTGGTGGACGCAGCTGCCCTGGCCCGGGGGGCCGACACCTGGCCAGGCCCTGGCAGCGGACGGACGAGAAGCTAACCCCTCGAGATCAGCTCGAGCCCGGCAACAGGTCATTTCAGGAACCCGCGGACGAGCTCGAAGAACCGATCTTCGAATTCCTGCAAGTTGTGTCCGAAGTTCGCCTCGAAGGAGGCGGCAAACGGGACACCGTTCCTGGCGTCGATGTAGATGTCCCTTATGCCCGCTTTCGCCTGTCCTCCTCCGGCTGGATCCAGGAGATACCTCATGGCCAGCTCAAACATGACGTAGTAGTAGGCTCCGACGCCGGGGATGTCAGGGTAGTTGTACTGGTGCATGGCGATGGGATTCAACTCGCCGAAGCTCGACACCAGATCCTCCAGCTCTGTGAGGGTCCACACGGTGCTGATGGACTGGGTTCCCCCTGCCACGTGCTCCGCGATCCCTTCGGTCAGCCAGACATCCACCAGGTTGGGGTTGTCGGATCCCTTGACCAAACCCTCGATCGTGTGCATGAGCTCATGCTTCAAAACCCGAGCATAGTTGGACGGATCGTTGTCCCTGATGGGGTGGTCCAGCGACCAGATCAGGAGGCCGCCGTAGTAACTCCAGCCACCCCACCCTTGCTCGAAGTGATCCCTGTAGGCATAGATGTGGATTTTGGACTGCCCTGCGGGCCAGACGAACAGGGTTTCCCCGGAGATCCCG
>JBDHCH010000460.1:0-4164 GCA_039592115.1 Gemmatimonadota bacterium
GGGCTTTGGTCACCTCTGCTCCTGCTTCTGGGGGCCTCCGGAATCCTCCTGCTCATCGCCCTGGCGAATGTGGCGACCCTTCTACTTGGCGAGGCTACCGGCCGCCGTCACGAGATGGCCACCCGGACGGCCTTGGGGGCCGGCCGTCGGCGCCTGGTCCGGCAACTGCTGACGGAGAGCGTCCTCCTGGGCTTGGGCGGAAGCCTACTAGGCCTCGGAGTTGCTGTCGCAGGAACACGGTTCCTCCTGGCCCTGGCTCCAGCGCTGCCTCGTCTCCAACAGGTCTCTGTCAACGGATCTGTTCTTCTGTTCGCTGTTGGCCTGGGCCTTCTCTCGAGTCTTGTCTTCGGCCTGGCGCCGGCCCTTGATCTTGCGCTGGGCGGGGCCCCACAGGCCCTCGCCTCCGGTTGGCGGAGCGGCTCGTGGAGTAGGAGCGCATTCCAGAAAGGGCTCATCGCAGCTGAGCTGGCCCTGACCATGGTTCTCCTGGTCTCCGGCACCCTGCTGGTTCGGAGCCTGGATCGTTTGCTTGCCGTGGATACCGGGTTCCGGGCAGAGCAGTTGGTCATGGCCAGAGTGAGCCTCCCGCGATATCGCTTCGGGGACATGATGGAAAGGGCAATGCGTGTGGAGGAGATTCAGGAAACGCTAATGGCGTTGCCGGGGGTCACCGCGGCCAGCGGGACAAACTCTCTCCCCTTCTACAACAATCCAAATGCCCTTTCGTACGGCATCGAAGGAAGGCCCGATCCAGAAGGCACCCTGCCCCACGCTAGTGCGATGGGGGTATTGCCGGGGTTCTTCGAGACAATGGGAATCCGGATTGTCCAGGGGCGCCCGATCCAGGACTCGGATCGAATGGACACACCGCCGGTAGCGGTCATCAGCGAAACCCTCGCCCGTCGTCACTGGGCCGACGAGTCGCCCCTGGGGGCCAGGATCCTCTTCGGAGACACCCTCCTCGTGGTGGGGGTAGCGGCGGATGTGATCCACGAATCCCTGGATTCCGATCCTTCGGCCACGCTCTATCTTCCCGTTGTCCGAGGCGTGGGCTCCTCCATCAACTTCCTGGTTCGAACGACCGGAACACCCGAGGCTCTGTACGGGATGATCAGGCAGGCCATCCAATCGGTGGACGGAGAGATTCCCGTCACCCGCATGGGAACCGTGACCTCTCTGATCTTGGAGTCGGCCAGGGATGCCCGATTCCGTGCGATGCTCTTGGCCGTGTTTGCCGTGTGTGCTTCGCTCCTGGCAGGTGCTGGAGTCTTTGGAGTGACCTCGAGGGCGGTTGCCCAGAGACAGAAGGAGTTGGGGGTGCGAAAGGCCCTGGGGGCTGGAGCCGGGGGACTGGTGAGACTGTCCCTGCTCGGGGCTGCAAGGCCCAGTGTGTTGGGCGTTGCTGCCGGCCTGGTCATCACGTTCTTCTCATCCGGGTTCCTCCGGAGCTTCCTCTTCGAGGTGCAGCCGTGGGATCCTGCTACATACGGGTTGGTGGCGGGACTCCTGATGGCCATTGTTCTTTTGGCAGCGCTTTTCCCTGCTCGAAAGGCCGGCCGGGTCGAGCCCATGAAGGTGCTCAGGGAGGAGTGAGGAAGACGGGATCACGTGGGTAGTCGGCTCCCACCTTGGGCCGGTTGCATGACTTCGCGGCAAGTGCGGCCGATCCTCAGTTGTCTCCGGCCGCTGGGGCGGCCTCCGGCTCGAGTGTACCCAGGCCCATGAGTTGGGGCCGATCCAAGGCCGACGACGGAGGATCGGGCCCGGCCCCTAGTCGGTGGGCGGGGGGGTCACAAATACTCCCGCGAAGAGGAGGGTGCCGGAGAACCGCTCCCTGAGGACGAAAAGGAAGGGGCGGTCCGCCCTGACGGTGAACCGGTCCGGGCCCGCGAATTCCCGGAGCTCCACGACTGTCACCCCGGCGGCCTCGGTCCCTTCTTCGTCCACGTCTACGTATGACTTTTGCTTCACCTTGCTCACGAAGATCCCCCTCTGGAGGGCCTGGTCCGACAACCCGCTGAAATCAGCTACGCCCGGGATGAAGGCGTCCACCATCCCCAGGGCCTGCAGAGTCTCATTCAGGACCTTCTCCCACTCCATTCGGAACCGGGGGAGATAAACGGTGCCCTCCTTTGCCAGGAGCATTTTCGTCAAGTCGTCCCAGGCCTCGGGGTCCAGGAAGGCCACCAGCTCCCGGATGGACGTTCCGGCTTTGGGTAGAACCACCGTCATGGAGAAGGCGGCACCTCCGTAGGGGAGATCCACTGCCTGGTAGGCCCCGGTCTCCGTGTACAAGAGGGTGTCCGAAAGCTCCATGAGGGGGGCTGTTGCAGATCCCCCGCTTTCGGGGAAGAAGGGAGCGTTGGCAGTCTTGCCCTTGTCGAACCGGTTCCTCCACTTCGCCTTGAAGTACGTGGCGTTGATCAGGAACATGACCGTGGCGGGATTGATGGGGCTCTCTACGATTTCCTTGATCTTGCCTCGGGTCTCGTCGTCGACCCATCGGTTGATGATCCCCGCGGCCCCAGGCTCGCTGAAGTTCAACTCCCGCACGTAGGCGTCGAAGGAGGTCTCGACCCGCTCCAGAAAGTCGGCCCGGACGGGGTACCCCTCCCGGTACCAGATGGAGTTACCGATGCCCATCTCCACCTTCGGGTCCAACCGGAGGAGGAGATCGATGAGGTCCCGGTAACCTTGGTTGACTTCGTCCAGCGAAAGGGTTCCGAACCCGAGGGTCTCCCGCATTTGGTCGTAGGTGTCCCCGCCTGCGCCATTCAGCGTCATCCCCAGGGCCATGGAGGCGCTGAGGGGGGCGATGAAGAGGTTGGAGTCCGGAGCCGCCTCGTACAACTCGTGCAGGAGGCGGAAGGCGAAGTCGTTCCCCGCCTCCACCAGGGCCGCCTCCTGGAGGGAGAGGGCCCGGGGCAGGCCGGGGATCTCGGCGCTGGGCCCTGTAGGGCCGTCGGCCCCGCATCCCGGGAAGAAGAGGACGAATGCCGCCAGGAGGGGGGCGCCCCCTCCGAGACCGATGCCCCTCATGGGAAGCTCCAGGCGAAGGGTGAGGGACCTGATTCTCTTGCCTTTCATACGATTACCGGGAATCGGATGTGACGCCCGCCACCGATGGACCGAACGATCCCGAGGCCCCATACAGCTCTTGGGTCCGACTTTGGCCGGCAGGCTTCCCTCACCGGGCGGTGAAGACCGAAAGCCTTTCCCGCAGCTGGGCTTCGTCTGCTGCTCCCGAGACACCGAACAACCCCAGGTCGGTCCGCGCAACGCCCACCAGACCGCTGTAGGGGACCTCACGGTAGACGACGGGGAACCCTTCGTGCTCAAGCGATTCCCATCGGTCGCCCAGGTTCCCCCAGACTTCGGGGGCGGAGGCGGGGAGGACGACGAAGCCTTCCCAGATCTCACCATCCGTCCCCTCATACGAGGCGTACAGACAATCGGTCAACTCGTCCAGGCTGAGGAGGGACCCGGGCTGGTACCCTTCCGATCCGGTCACCTTCCCCTCTTCGGGCAAGAGCAAAAACTCCTGGGGCATTCCGGCAGATCCGGGAAGAGCAGCGGCCAGACCTTCCAGAAGATCGCGGCCTTGGGACTCGGTGATCTCGCCTTCGTAGACGTTCACTTTTGCGTAGGTTCTTCCCTTCACCATGAGCGCCTGGTAGGGAGGGGAAATGGCCGCCAGTGTGGCGCCTGGTAGGTTGGCTTCTCCAGCCGGGCTTTCCCTCCGGAATACCCCCACGGCTCCCAACGGGGAGCCCATCTCATAGAGGTCTACGGTCACCGACGTTTCCGCAGACGACAGGTCCGCGGTCGTGCAGGTCCGGATCCCGTACTCCTCGAAGAGGACAGCGGCGCCGTTGATGTACTCCCAGAGGTTGTCGGCGTTATAGATCCGCACCTCCGAAGACTGCGTCCAACCCTCCACCTGGGGAAAACCCGATGGCCTGTCGGTGCATGATGCGGTTAGCGCCGCGGTGGCCAGGACCGCGACTCGGGCGACATTGCGCTGGATTCGGCGTTTCACGTAGTCCCCCGTTCTGGCTCAGGCCAGGGTCAGCAAGTGGTGGGCCCGGAGCATGTTGAGTCGAATGGCCAGACCGTACCCGCACGCGCCGGTACAATGCCCGGGGCAGTCGCGGCAGGGGGCCG
>JBDHCH010000461.1:0-2951 GCA_039592115.1 Gemmatimonadota bacterium
CCCGAACGTCTCCAGGACGAAGAAGTCCACGCCCCCCTCCAGCAACCCCTCCGCCTGTTCCCTGAACAAGGCACGGGCTTCTTCCAGAGCCAGCGGGCCAAACGGCTCGATGCGTAGTCCCAGGGGCCCCAGGGCCCCTGCCACCAGTGCCCGCTCTCCTGCCACACTACGGGCCAGGAGAGCGCCCTCCCTGTTGATCTCGAGAATCCGATCCTCGAACCCGAAGGGCGTGAGCTTTCCCCGGTTGGCTCCATAGGTGTTGGTTTCCAGAATCTCCGCGCCGGCGGAGAGGAAATCCCTGTGGATCCCGGCTACCATCTCCGGCCTGGAGAGGTTCAGCTCGTCGAAACAGCGGGTAGCCGATACACCTCGCTGATACAACTCCGTCCCGAACCCTCCATCGAAGAGGTGGGCCCGCCCAAGAGGTGGGGCCTCGAGGTTGAAGGGCTAGACACTGAAGTACCTCGCTTCGGGATGGTGAACGACCAGGGCGGCGGTCGAAAGCTCGGGCACCAGGGCACCGGCCTCGGTGAGTTCCATCCCCAGTCGTTCTCCGGCAGGGAGAAGCCGGAACACGATCTCGTGCTGTTTGGTGTCGGGGCAGGCGGGGTACCCCCAGGAATACCGGAGCCCCTGTTCCGGGGCAATTTTCAACTCCCGACGGAGGCGCCGATGGAGGTATTCGGCTCCCGCTTCGGCGAGTCGGACCCCGAAGCCGTGGAGGAAGTACCCCTCGGAGTAGTCTCCCTCCTCCATCATTTCTTCGGCGCCTTCCAGGAGGGGCCCCGAGACCGTCACCACCTGCAGAGCGGCCACATCGCCCGGCGCCGATCCGTTCCCCCGTGGCCGGAAGAAGTCGGCCAGGGACAGGCGCTCCCTCCGCTCCTGCCGTGGGAAGTAGAACCGGCCGGCTTCCTGTTGCGGGCACTCCGGACGGTAGAGGACCAGATCGTCCCGCTCCGATCCCGCCTGGAAATACCCGTATGCCGCGCTCACCCGCACCTGTCCGCCCCGGAGAGCTTGCTCACGGTAGCGGTCCAGCCGGGGCTCGAACTCCTCCTCCACAAGTCGGCGGTAGGCATCTCCCTTGGTGTTCTTGGCCCCCCAGTGGAGGCGGTAGAGGGTGTTGAGATCCACCAGCGGGAAGAGCTCATCGAGGGGGATGTCCTCAACCACCGTGGGGCCGAGGAACGGAGGAACAGGGATTGGAACGTTCGCCCGGGGAGGGGGGCGGAGAGAGGTGGGCCGCGCCACCGATCCGGTCGTCAACTCCTCGCGACGGGCCTCCTTCTCTTCGACCCCCTTGCTCCAGGCGGCCACATAAGACGCTCGGGTCTCCGGATTCATGAGAGCTTCCATCGCGCTCAATCCGTCGAAGGCGTCTTTGCAGTAGAACACGCCGTGGGCATAGAGGCGTTCGGTTGCCTCCCCACCGACTACGGCGGCCCGCCGGGAGAAGGAGGGTGTGACGGCAGCTCCCCCCAGCAGAACTGGAATCTCCAGACCGCGCCGCTCGAGCTCCTGAACGCAGAGCGGCATCTGCTTGGAGGTGGAGACCAGAAGGGCGGAGAGGCCGATGGCGTCCGCCTCGAGTTCCTGCGCTTTCTCCAGGATGGCGTTGATGGGGACCTGCTTCCCGAGGTTGTAAACTGTGTAGCCGTTGTTCTCCAGGATGGTGTGGACCAGGTTCTTCCCGATGTCGTGGACGTCTCCGAAAACCGTGGCCAGAACGACGGTCCCCTTGGTCTGTCCTTCCACGCGCTCCAGGAACCCCTCCAGGCGACCCACTGCCCGCTTCATCACCTCGGCGGACTGAAGGACGAAGGGAAGGATGAGCTCTCCGGATCCGAACCGATCCCCAACTTCCTTCATGGCTGGAAGGAGGACCTGGTTCAATACCGCCACGGCGGCCTCGTGCCCTCCGCCCCTGGCTTGAACCGCCGCCTCCACCAACGTCTCCACACCTTCTTTCTTCCGGTGGAGGATCATCCAGGAAAGACCCTCCTCCGGGCCCATGCCCTGAAGGGGATCGCGTCCCGGCTCTGCGGACGCTTCTCGTCCCTCATAGAAGGCGATGAATCGGGGAAGGGCGTCCTCCCTCCGATAAAAGACCAGGTCCTCTGCCAGGGCCCGTTCCTCCTCCCCGATCTCCAGATATGGGGTCACGTGGGCGGGATTCACGATGGCCATGTCCAGCCCGGCCTCCACAGCGTGGTGGAGGAAGACCGAATTCAGGACAGGCCGAGCCTGCGGATGGAGGCCGAAGGAGATGTTCGAGATGCCCAGAGAGGCCAACGCACCCGGGACCGCCTCCTTGATTCCTCGGATCCCGTCGAGGGTTTCGATCCCCGCCCGGTGATACTCCGGATCTCCCGTGGCCAGGGTGAACGTCAGGGGATCGAAGATGAGGGAGTCGGCCTCGATGCCGAAGTCGTCCCGGCAGATGTCGGCGATCCTCCGGGCGACCGCGACCTTCCGCTCGGCGGTTTTGGCCATCCCGTCCTCATCGATGGTGAGCGCCACCAGGGCGGCACCATGCTCCGCCACGTGGGGAAGGAGACGATCCAACTTCTCCCGGCCTCCCTCCAGGTTGATGGAGTTCACCACGGCCCTCCCGGGGATCTGCCCAAGGGCCGCCGCGGCCACCTCCACCTCCGTGGTATCCACCATCAGGGGAGCGTCGACCCCCTGGGAGAGGAGTTTCACCAGGGCACGCATGGTTTCGGATTCGTCGGTGCGTTCCACCAGCGCCACGGAGACGTCCAGGAGGTGAGCCCCCGCCTCCACCTGATCCCGCGCAATCTGGAGTACACCGTCCAGGTCATCGGCGAGGAGGAGTTCCTTCACCTTCCTGGACCCTTGGGCGTTGACCCGCTCACCCACGAGCGTGGGGGCCGGTTCCTGAGCCAGATCAGTCGCCCTGATTCCGCTGGACACGCGTGGGCCTCGCG
>JBDHCH010000462.1:0-3230 GCA_039592115.1 Gemmatimonadota bacterium
GACTGCCCCTGCGCGGAGGAGCAGGCGACTCTGACCTAGGTCTACGTCGCTCTTGGTCACGGGAATCGCTCCGAGTCGTGGTGATTTCACTGGAGTCGTGGCGCTCTCTAACGGATATTGAGAGCACGCCCCTTGTGGGTACCATGAAGTCGCCAAACACACATGGATCCCCACAAGGAGCGGCTCTCATGAAACGCACCACGAAGTATGTGGCGTTGGATGTTCACCAAGCAATGACGGTAGCCTCGGTCCGGGAAGAAAGCGGACGGATCATCGCCCGGAGCATCCTGCCCACGGAGGGGGCGGCTATCCTCGAGTTTTTCCAGGGGATGCGCGGATCGATCCACGTGACGTTCGAGGAGGGGACCCAGGCCCAGTGGTTGCACGACCTCCTGGTGGATCGTGTGGACAGGGTCGTGGTCTGTGATCGTCGGGGAGAGAAACGCCATGGGCGCAAGGATGACCAGGCCGATGCCGATGAGTTGTCGGAGCTCCTGCGCCGGGGGGGCCTGCGAGCGGTCTATCACGGGAGCCCGCATCGCTCCACGCTGAGGGAGCTGACGCGGACCTACCAGAATGTCGTTGAGGACTCGACCCGGGTGATGTTGCGGCTCAAGGCGCTGTTTCGAGCCCGAGGGATCACGACTCCGGGTAGGCGCGTCTACCATCCCAAGGACAGGCAGGAGTGGCTGGCCAAGCTGAAGGCGAGGCCCGACGAGACCCGGCGTGGGCGGTGCTGGGGAGCATCCCGTTCCTGGGGCCGGTTCGCATCGCCCTGATCCTGGCCATCATGCGTACACCGTGGCGCTTCCGGACGAAGCGGAATCTCTGGGCCTACTGCGGGTTGGCCGTCGTCACCCACTCCAGTTCGGACTACGAGTTGGTGGACGGCCAGGTGGTGAGGCGGCGACGAGCGCCCATGACTCGTGGGCTCAATCGCAACTACAACCGGGAGCTCAAGGACGTCTTCAAGGGTGCGGCCACGGCGGCCACAGGGCGGCCGGGCCCGTTGCTGGACTTCTATGAGGGAATGATTGCTCGCGGCATGCGGGAAGAACTCGCACGTGTGACCCTGACCCGTAAGCTCACGGCCCTCACACTCCGACTGTGGAAGAGAGGAGAACACTACGATCCAGCAAACCTGACCGAGCAAGCGCGCTAGCGTCCGGACCCACGAGGCTGCGGTAGGGGGCGTTGTCCTCGCCGACGGCACCAGGGTCCGGGACGAAAGGTGCGGGGGGCAGTCTCAAGCGAGCCGTTCGCCCGGCCAAACAGTCTGCCGAGGCACTCGTCTAACCATAGGCCCCCCCGCTGAACCTGAAGAAGCGTCAGGCCGGCCCCAGCGGCCGAGTCTCAGATAGAACCATGGTTCGCCCAGCGCGACCCGCACGCTTGCCGAAGTCCCCCATGGATCCGGTGCCTGAATCGAGGAGAACGATGCGGAAGAAGACTGTCCTGCAAAACCCGGGGAACCGAACGGCCTCGCCCAAGCAAACAAAGGGGCTGGTTGCCAAGGGTCAAAAACCACGGCAATCAGCGCAGCAGACGTGCGCCCTTGACAACCGCTCTCATAGAACGCCTCGCGGGCTAGAAGCCTGTTGAAAAAGTAATCGCGAGCGAGGCACCGGTGTCATAGGTTTGGGCGAGGGATTTGGCCGCCTTCCATCCGAGGTTCCCGCCTACATGCTTGGACATAATTCATCGGAACCGGCGCTCTTTCAAATGGTGGATCTGGACGCGCTGGTTCCGGCCGACCACAAGCTGCGCAAGATTGACGCTGTGCTGGATCTGGGTTTTGTGACCGAGGTCGTCGGGGAGTGCTACACGGAGGGTCGAGGTCGACCGAGCGTGGATCCAGAGTTGGCCCTTCGGATGATGCTCCTGGGGGTGCTATACGACCTGAGCGACCGGGAGCTGTGTGACGAGATCGGGATGCATGCGGGGATGCGCTGGTTCTGTGGACTGAACTTCCACGATCCGGTCCCGGACCACTCGACGCTGTCGCGTCTGAGGAACGAGCGGTGGGCGGAGAGCGGGCTATTCGATCGGTTGATGGAGGAGGTGATCCGCCAGTGTAGCGAGGCGGGGCTGATCAGCGGGCGTCATTTGTCAGTGGACGGCACGGAAATCCGGGCCGACGCCAGCATGAAGAGCTTGAAGCGAAGGGGTCCGAAGGGAGAAGACGAACCCCGGGATGGGCCATCCACGGGAGGAGGTGGGCCTCAGGCCCGTGGCCAATGGGAAGGCCGGGGCGAGAGGTACAGCAGAGACACACACGTGTCGACCACCGATCCTGATGCTCAGCTGTACCGCAAGGACAACAACCAGGGAGCGGCGCTGAAGTACCTTGGCCACGACCTGATCGATACCAAGAGCCGAGTGATCTTACGCAGGAAGGTGACCGAGGCCACAAGCCGGGCGGAGCGGGAGGCGGCGCTGGAGATGGTGGACGAGGTCGTGGAGACGTGGGATGAGCTGGGTCTGGTGAAGCGGCCCGAGGTTCTCACAGCCGACAAGGGGTATGGAAGCAGCTTGTTCGTGGCTGAGGTACTGGACCGGGGTATGGAGCCCCACATTCCCCTTCTGGCCAAGGAGGAGATGGAGGCGATTCCGACCTGGCAGCGCCGGACGTTGGACCTGGAGCGGTTGCGGATCCGTCACCGGAAGGTGAGAGAGGCTGAGGCCAGGAACCGGGTCCGGGAGTTGATGAAGACCCCTGGCTACACGGTCAGCCGAAAGCTCCGGATTCGAAGTGAGCATGTGTTTGCCGAGGGCAAGACATGGCACGGGCTCGGTCGAGCACGCCGGCGGGGACTGGGCAGGGTTCAGGACCAGGCCACCCTGACTGCCGTGGTTCAGAATCTGAAACGCCTGGTGGCGTTCGTCGGGAGGAAGGACCTGGGGGCGGCAGCAGCGGCTGCCCAGGCTGGGGATTTATGGAATCGGGCCGTTCGAGGCCCTTGTCTTCGTCATTTTCTCAGGGTTGTGGGCTTCCTGACGGACGAGAAAGCCCATGGGCTGTCAGGGGCGCTCAGTCTGGTTCCCTCGCGCTCCAAGCCCTCGGCGGTGGTTTGGCCTATCTGTCGGCTTGAGATGGCCCCTTCTTCAACAGGCTTCTAGCTGCCCGATCCATACCCGGGGCGGCTCACTTCGGTGGGCCGCCTTTCCTTTCACCGGCCACCCCATCTTCGAGGTGGCCGGGTTGTTTCGCCGCTTTCCGGGACACATTC
>JBDHCH010000463.1:0-2653 GCA_039592115.1 Gemmatimonadota bacterium
CCGTCTCAGCGATGGCGCGGTTCAACCCGGTCAGGGCTTCCTCGATCTGCGCCCTCGAAACCCCAGTGGGAAGATCGAAAAGATGCACTGACTTGATCGTCCTACCCTCATTCAGCTGACCCTGAAGGCCAACCAGAGTGGTCGAAACCGCCAGTGCCACCACCAAAAGGGGCCACACGGCAGCCCGGAACTTCTTCCCTAGATCTGAGTCCATCGGGGATCCTCACTCGTTCGCTGATCACCTGGTCTGTCGGATTGACCGACCCGACCCTGAAGGGTGACCCAAAGACCGCAGTCTTGGCACGCTACCCGGGGCCTTGATCTTCCGCACGCCGCCTTCTCTTACTCCTCTGTCGGAGTTCTTTCTCCGAACCGGATCCTGCGCCTCCGGTCGAGCTCACGCAGGTAGGCTGCGTCGCGCTCCTCGTCAAGAGATGGGGGAACATGGTGCCATTCGCTGCTCGGTCCGATGTACACGAGAGCGTCGAAGAGGTCCTGAATCGAGTGCCCGGAATAGAGTGGGACCTCCTGCCAGGACGCCTCGCCGGTTTCGGAATCGGTGACGCGAGAGCGGATCCCGGGGAAGAACCGTTCGGCATTCATCTCCCCCACCCAGTGCTCCCCGGTCTCGTACACGGTTCCAGGTACGAACTCGTCGATTCGGTCGGCGAGGCCCAGGTTTTCGGAGTTGAGGAATTCCAGAACCCTCATGCTATTGGGGTGTCTTTCAAGGATCCTGTAAGTGAGCGAGTTACGCATGTCATCCTTATCCCCCACGGGGACTCTAGGAAGATGGGCACCTCCGTAGACGATCAGGACCTTCTTGCCCAGTTCGAACGCCTGTTCTATGGCCACTCGTGCAACGTAAAAGTCACGGGGCTGGATGGCGCGGCTGAAATCTTCTCGGGTCGCGATGCTCGCCCAATCCATGGGAGGATCTCCCGCAAGGACCCTGACTCGCTGGTCTTCGGGAAGCGCCTGGTTCGCCTCCCGGATCCCCGCCAACAGGTCCACATACAGGGGACTGTCCCAGGGTGCAATCGGCGAGGTGCTGGTGTCCCGCCAGACCTTGCTAAGTGCACCGAATGAGACATCCTCGCCGCTGATGTAGGAGTCCAGCACGGGTTGCTGAAGCTCAGTCGCAAACTCAACGATGATGACATCGACAGCCCGCAAAACCTCCTCGTTTGACAGGACGTACCGAAGGAACTCATGAGGCTCTGCAGATGCGTGGGGACCCTCCCCGAGCGCCACGATGGGAGATTCCTCGATGGCCTTCTGGATGTAGGCGAGTGCATCGGTCGGGCTCCCGGGCCAGCTCAAGCCCCCTAACCCCCCAGCGGTAGGACTCCCGTGACCTGCCGCCGCCAACGCCGCCATCAAGATAGGACCCGCTTTCCACATCGCTTTTCCTCCACCGTTTATGTACATCATCTATGGAGAAGGGTAACTGGAATCCCTTCTGAGGTTCTCCACACCTCGCCAGTTAGGACGTGGTCAGTCGGGGCGAAGTTTCGGGAATCGGGTGGCCGAAAAGACCAGGTTTTCCGCCGCCGGCACAAATCGTATCCGAGGCGTCCAGGGCCGACGGCCCGGGCGCGGTTCAGGAATCCCGGAAGAGACGCCAAGGAGCGGTGGGATGGCTTCGGGCCGAAGAAGGACGAATCGGAGTGGCACCTGAAGCGTGACCCAGGAGAACCCTCTCTTCACCCTTCGTAGCGTGGTTCTCACTTTCCCACTCGAAAACACATGTCATATAACGTTCAAAGTTGCCGTCGCGGCTCGCGAATGCGAGCCGTGATCGTCGTAGTGAGCGAAGCGAAAGAAACCGGCAACTGTTTGTTATCGGGCGGCGCCTCACATGCGTCGGCCGATCCACTTCCAGGGTCTCCCCGGTCAGTGGGCTGCGGTTTCCTCCTGCTCGTGTCCCGAGATGGGAACGATTCTGCAGCTATCGAACCCGATAGTACCTGGCAACTGGAAGCTGAGCTGTGCGTTGATGATGCCACTTACCTTCATGCCTTCGATCACCTTACAGCCAGATGCCTCAACCGCCTCGCGCACCGTTTCGGTGGCCGAATCGCACCCCAGCACGATCACGGCTTCGTGTCCGCTGGCACGTTTCCGCAACTTTTCGCGCCGACTCCCGGTCCAAATGCATAGGAACCACTGATGGTAGAGACGGCTGTCGAAGACGTCGGTTCGCACACCCTTCTCGGCCAAGTGGGACCGCATTGTCTCGATGTACCGCTCGAGCGGGGCGGATTTGAAGGGACTCCTGAAGAACCTCAAGAAGGGCTCGTCGTCTCGCACAGCCACTGTCGCTGCAGGGCACATGATGCACGGGACAATCAGGGCTGACTTCACTCCATCGAGCTCAGAAGCGATGTCGCGATCGCTGAAATGAATTGGCATCGTTCGCTCCCCTTTCTACTTCAATGAACAGTCACGCGAACGGCCGGCGGTGCCGGCAGTGGGAGTCCCTAAAGCTACTCAACCCATGCTTCTCATGCCGGCAGCCCGTCCACGCGCTGACCGATAACGATCCGGCTGTTGCCGAATCGGCCTCAATCCGTTGGTTCCCAGGCTCAGCTACTCTCCCGACTGAAATCTGGCTCCCAAGCTCCGTTCGCCGAAAGGCCGGTTGGGATGG
>JBDHCH010000464.1:0-2652 GCA_039592115.1 Gemmatimonadota bacterium
AGTCGCCCATGGAGGCTCCCGGGCGGTTCGGCGGCCTGGGCGCCAGGTGCGGCGTGATTGCCGTGTGGAGCAGATGAGACCGCCCCTCGGGGATGCCGGATCTCCCTCGGCCCCAGCGGGTCAGGCAAAGTGAACAATCTTCCTCCCCCCAGATGACTGGCTGGATCGTGATACCTCAGAGCACTCCTGACTGAACGTTCTCGGTATGATTCGTGTCCCTGGAGATGAGTTCAGGTAGCCACCCCCTTCACCCCATTACCGACCAACACTTATGCGGACCCTTTTGCCGGCAGTTGGATGCCTTCTTCTGGCCGCCCTCCCCCTCTCCGGTCAGGAGACAGGGGCGGACCAGGTCCAAGCCTTTACCCTCACTCGGGAACAGGCTGAAGCCGTTCGTGTGGACGGAGTCCTATCTGAGCCTTTCTGGCAGGACGCCCAGGTCATACACGACTTGAGACAGCAGGAGCCTGATGAAGGGGCCCCGGCCACCGAAGACACGGAGGTTCGAGTCGTCCTCGGGCCATCCGCTCTGTATGTGGGAATCGTGGCCTACGACCGCCAGCCCGGCCGGATCGTGGGCAGAATCCTCCAACGCGACCGAGTGATGGAGGTGGATCATCACGGACTCCAATTTGCCGGTGACGACGCCATCGCTCTCCTCTTCGATCCATTCCACGACAGCCGGAACGGGTTCATCTTCGCAACGAACCCGAACGGAGCCGAGTTCGACGCCCTTATCACCGACGAAGGCGCCGAAGTGAACGTGGATTGGCGGGCCGTCTGGGAGGTGGCTGCCACGCGAGGACCAGACGGATGGTCGGCTGAGATGGCCATCCCCTACCGCACTCTGCGGTACCCCGAGAACGGGCAGGGCCAGCCCTGGGGATTCAACGTCTATAGAGCCATCCGCCGAAAGAACGAGCTGGCCCTCTGGCAATCCTGGTCCCGGGACAACGAAGGATTCCAGCGGGTGAGCCGAGCCGGACACCTCACGGGGATGGACGGCCTCCCATCACCGGGCTTGAACCTGGAGGTCAAGCCCTTCGTGCTGGGTGGCAGCCGGCAGGAGCTCAACGACGCCGGAGACACACCGGTCCGTGGAGAGACCGAGGTCGGCCTGGACCTGAAATCCGAGATCCGGCCCGGACTGGTCCTGGACCTTACCCTGAACACGGATTTTGCCCAGGTGGAGGTGGACGACGAGCAGGTGAACCTCACCCGGTTTTCCCTGTTCTATCCGGAGAAACGGGATTTCTTCCTGGAGAATTCCGGCGTATTCGACATGGGGTTCGATGGGGGATTCGGGCCTCCACCCTACAAGCTGTTCTTCTCCAGGAGGATCGGAATTGGCGAGGACGGGCCCATTCCCATCCTGGGCGGAGCACGTCTCACCGGGCGAATGGGGGCCCAGACTGTTGGCTTCATGAACGTGGTCACCGGCAAGTCCGGGGGCGAACCGCGTACCAACTACTCTGTTGCTCGGGTGAAGCGGGATATCGGGGAGAACAATTTCGTGGGGTGGATGGTGACGGACCGCCGGGACCCCGACGCCTCCAACACCGTTGCCGCCATGGACGGGTCGTTCTGGCCGCGACCGACTCTGAACCTGAAAGGGTACTTCACGCGGAGCTTCACCGCCGGGAGGGGAGGGGAAGGAAACGCCTACTCGGTCTCGGCCGAGTACGACACCGACCTGGTGGGGGCCTCCATCGAGCACCTGACGATCGACCCGGAGGCCCAGGCGGACATGGGGTTCATCACTCGAACCGACATCCGTCGGACCGAGGCGGATCTCCGATTCTCCCCCAGACCGGGAAAATGGGGCATTCGGGTCATAGACCTCAGGACGGACGGTTCCTACATCTCCACGATCCAAGGCCGGATGCAGGATTGGGAGTCGGGCATCTTTATCCGCCCGGAATTCGAGTCGGGAGAGAGCATCGGAACCAAGATCGGAATCGGCGAAACCCGCCTGGACGAGGGATTCGACCTGGCCGATTCCATTCATGTCGCGGCTGGGCGTTACGAGCTGGTGGAGACCCGGCTTTTCCTGAACAGCGGCCGTCATCGGGCTCTGGTAGGGGAAGCGCGCGGGAGTTGGGAGCATCTCTATGATGGAGATCTGTGGTCGATGGAAGCCAGTCTCGCTGCGCTTCCCACACCCAAGATCTCCGCGGAGCTCTCGCAGCGATGGAATCGGGTGGAGCTTCCCAACGGCGACCTGACCGCCAACATCACGTCCGTCCGCCTGGGGTACGCCTTCTCCACCCGCCTCACCACCAACGCTCTCGTCCAGTACAACAGCCTCGACAAGGACTTCTCGACGAACCTGAGGCTGAACTTCATCCACCGTCCTGGTAGCGACCTCTTCATCGTGCTGACAGAGCGCAGAGGGGTGGAGCACGAGCTGTGGGACCTCTCCAACCGAGGGCTCGTGGCGAAGGTCACCTATCTCATGAGGTTTTGACAGGCAGGTCGGTGGGAACGAGGGCCCCGGCCAGGATGCTTCCGTGAGAAACCACTAGAAGGGTGTTGAAGAAGTGGGGCGAGCCGCATATCATGCGCCACGGGGCCAGATGGGAGGCGGGGCTCCGAGCCGAGCGGCCACCCCGGTGGCCACTACCTGACCGTTTTCCCGCGAGACCACCGAGC
>JBDHCH010000465.1:0-2640 GCA_039592115.1 Gemmatimonadota bacterium
TGTCTGGCACTCGCAGCCGAGCGGCCCTCGTGACGGCAGGTTCCGCCAGCAATTCCGCGAGACCGCCGAGCACTGCGCAGGCGAACACCCCTGTGCGCGGCCGCACCCCACTTGTGCAGACCTTCCTTAGCGCACCACCCGATACCGCTCCAGCCACTTGAGGTCGAACTCATCGCTCCGGACCAGATAAGCGGCGGGCTCTCCGTCCGCCGTGGAGCCGAAGCCGATGAGCTCCCGGCCCGCAGGCAAAGCCACGAACCCGAGCCTGACACCCTCACCGTCGAAGACGTCCATTTCCGGAGTCCGGTGAGCTGGCAACCACCGCTCCACCCAGAGCTCCCCGGACGGGGACACACGGGCTCGGTCAGCCCGGAACGGGGCGAATTCCTCCGCCCACTCATAATCCAGGAGGTTGGGATCGCTGTCGCCGAATCCTGCTCCGCCCCTGCTCATGGACATGTCCATAGCGCCGGAGGAGGAAGAGGTCACCATGACCGCCAATCCGCCGGATGACCGCTCCTCGAGGAAGGCGTACTTGTCGGCATCACTGATCCGATCTGTTTCCACCGGGTTGGGCGGGCCGACAACCACGCGCCCATCGGGGTAGTGCCATTCGACGGTGTATCCCGCTGCCCTCACGATGGCCAGTTGGCCGTCTGGGCCCACGGCCCAATCATCTCTGCCCTCCATCTGCGGGGACATCATCCGCATGTTCCCTCCGGACCGCTCGATCCGGGGTTCCGGCCGCCAAACCCACCCCAGGGTGTCCACGACTTGGGTGGTCCGGTCGTACCGGGAGATCACGGTGGAGTCAGGGGGGCCTTCCCCCATTCCCATGGATCCCGGGAAGTAGATCTGACCCTGTCGGTCCAGCACCCGAGGCATGATGAAGGTCAACATCCCGCTTTCGGTCGGAGTGGCCAGCTTCATGCCGTCATAGAAGACTCCGTCCGGGCCGATTACCGTAAGCTGAACCTTCCCGATGTCCACCAGGAGGGTCGAGTCGCCAGGGAGGGGAAAGACCTGGTCCGGTTGTTTGTATTCCTCGGGTCCCTCCCCCACGCGGCCCAGCGTGTCGGCGGTGCCGGCAAGGAGATCCAGGTGCAGCAGGACCTGGCTGAGGGGATCCGCGGCCATGACCGTGCCGTCGCGCAACTCCCGGACCGAATTCAAGAAACTGAACGGCTCGGGAAACGAGGTTTCCAGCTCGAGGCGCGCCAACTCCCCGGCCGCCAGGCCTGAGGAGGGGGGCACATCCCCGCCGGCACATCCGGAAAGGGCCAGAGGAACAAGGGCTCGCATGAGCCAGATGGTGAGGGAGTTTCGGGACACCATTTGGGAACTCCTGAACAGGTCTGTTGAGGGTTTCTTGTGCTATGGGCCTACGGCACGGACATTGGGAAGATATCACCACCCCCATCCTTTCGCCGGGAAGGTAACACCGTGTTCCCCAATCCATCGGCCTCCACCTCCTATCTGATCCGGCCCGTCGGATATTCGTTGGCTCTGATGCTTCTCGGAGGCGGGGCCGCCCAGGCTCAGTCGGCTCGGTTCGACGAGTTCCCCCAGACCAAGCCGACCGCTGGGGAGGAGGCTCCGGACTTCAGCCTGATGACGCTGGAGGGTGAACCCTTCGATCTCCATGAGGCGGCGATGGAGAAGCCCATCGTCCTGGAGTTTGGCTCCTTCACCTGACCCCCCTTCAGGCGGCAGGTTGCCGTCGGGGAAGAAGTGTTCGCCAAGTACCAGGAAATGGTCCATTTCGTTGTCCTATACCAGCGAGAAGCTCACGCCAACGAGTTCACCTTCAAGGAGATCGACCAGCCTGATACAATGGATGAGCGGAAGGTCCTGGCCTCGCGGTGCCGGGAGGAGCTGGGCCTCACCTGGACAATCGTCGTGGATGGAATGAACGATGCGGTCCGAGAGGCGTACGGGGGCCTCCCGAACAGCGCGTATATCATCAACACCGAAGGTGTCATCGTCTTCAAGGAAGCCTGGGCCCATCCGGATGAATGGCCGGCGGTCCTGGATGAGCTCCTGGGCGAGGGTTGACGCCGAGTTCCGTGTCCAGGGTGGGTTGCCTATCCGACCCGATTTGTGCTATGGATTAGCGTGCGGTTCACGGTGGTGCCTTGGTGGCTTTCCGGGGCACCACCGGGTCTTTTCTTCCGAAATCCCAGGAGTTCGACCATGCAGGAGCAGGGGAGGGCGAAGAGCGAGTATGGATTGTCGGCTCACGGCATCCGGAACGCCAACACGGTGTGGTGGAACCTCTCCACGCCGGCACTCTACGAGCAGGCGGTTCAGCGACACGAGGGCCTGGTCGCCCATCTGGGGCCCCTGGTCACGAGGACGGGGCAGTATACTGGCCGCTCCCCGAAAGACCGATTCATCGTCGAGGACCCCTCCACCAAGGACATGATCTGGTGGGGTAGCGTGAACCGCTCCTTTCCCTCCGACGGCTACGAGGTATTGAGGGCTCGGCTCACCGCCTATCTGCAAGGGAAGGACCTCTTCGTCCAAGACTGTTATACCGGGGCGGATCCTGATTACAAGATGCCGATCCGTGTGGTCAACGAGACCGCATGGCACAATCTCTTTGCCAGGAACATGTTCATCCAGGAGCATGACTCGGTA
>JBDHCH010000466.1:0-2639 GCA_039592115.1 Gemmatimonadota bacterium
GGTTCTCCTGCCCGGGGCGGAGTAGGGCTGGTCTACTCCGTTCCGGGCACCGGAACCACTGCGCGAATCAGATCGGAGGGCCCCAGCGTCAGCTGGTCCGGCCCGAGTTTCAAGTCCGATTCCATCATCTGGTCCCAGGTGACCTCCTGGCCGGTGTAACAGGAGATCCGGCCCATGATGGCGGTCAGGGTGGCAACGGCGGTCCGCTCCGCCTCGTTCACCTGCTGCCCCGTGCGGATGGCTGTCACCAGATCGATATGCTCCTGGAAGAAGTGGCGAGGGTGGACCGTTTCCCCCTCCTCGTCCAGAGGGTAGGGATAGGTGTAGATCTCGGTGCCCCCGGGCTCCCAGATGGTGTCCTCGCAGTTCGTGTACCCGGCTGTACCTCTCACGAGCTCGGAGACGTTGTTGGTGCACCCGCCGATCTGACGACACATGCTGTGGACGTGGACCTCTCCCTCGTAGACATAGTCCACGCTGAAGAAGTCGTACTGGTCTCCCGTGGGCCGGCGCCACCGCCCACCGAAGCCCACTGCCTTCTCAGGATGGGCATCTCCGAGGAACCAGTTGGCCACGTCGAGGTTGTGGACGTGTTGCTCCACGATGTGATCGCCGGACAGCCAGGTCCAGTTCACCCAGTCCCGGAGCATGTACTCCATGTCGGTCCACTCCGGCTGCCGGTCCCGCCACCAGGGGACCGTGCCGTTCCAGTAGACGTTCGCTCCCACGACCTCTCCGATGGCTCCGTCGGCGACCCGGTGGAAAATGTCGAGGTAGTCCGCTCCGTGGCGGCGTTGGGTTCCCGTACCCACACAGAGGCTAAGGCCATCGGCCTTCCGGGCTGAGGCGATGATGGATCTGCACCCCACCGGATCCACTGCGAGGGGTTTCTCCATGAAGACGTGCTTTCGAGCTTCTACGCAGGCCTCGAAGTGAGCGGGGCGGAAATACGGAGGCGTCGCGATCAAGACGATGTCCACGTCCGTTTCAAGCAACTGGAGATAGGCGTCGAACCCCGTGAAACAGTTCTCGTCCGGAATCTCAACGCCTTTGCCCTCCCTGAGGTTCTCTCGACAGCGGTCTAGACGGTCCTGGAAGTAATCCGCCAGCGCGATGATCTCCAGGTTCGGTCCAGCCTCCAGGAATTGTTGCGCGGCCCCGGTGCCCCGGCCCCCACATCCGATGAGGCCGGCTTTGAGGACCGGCCCATCGGGGGCCTCCTCGAGGAGGGGTGGGTAGACGTAGTCCGGGTAGATCGCCCGCTGGCCGGAGCTGCAGCTGGCCGCCACCGCTCCCACAGCCCCAGCGGCCCCGATCACCCCCAGCGTCTCGATGAAGTCGCGCCTGGTCGTTCCCGCTTGCTTCTCGCTCATCTTGCAGCTCCTTGGGCTGTTTATCGCTTCGGTGCCTGACCGCGCGGCACCAGCCCGAAATGGGCAGCCCGGCGATCCGCACCCAGAGTCCTTCAGTTCGGTCCCATTCCGCCCATGCCCGTCCCCTCGAGCTCCAGAACCACCCGGAACCCGATGTCGTTGCAGTCCGAATACCACCAGAGGCTCTTGGGAATCTGGGGATCGGTCATCAAACACGCATCCGTCCGGGTGTGATTTCGGGCCGCGGACCTCAGGTCCACCGGGTCACTCCGGAACGATCCCCCCCTCACCACATGTTCGTCTCCCGTCTCCGGTCCCCTGGGGTCTCGGACCGGGCCGATTCCCCCTCGGTCCCGGTAGGCATCCTCGGCGTACCAGTCGAGGCAGAACTCTCGGACGTTCCCCACCATGTTCACGAGGCCGACGGGGTTGGGCTCCATCTCTACCGGGGACTCTGTTCGGGCGTCGCTGTTTCCGGCGTGCACTGCAAAACGGTCCAGCTCCGCGGTGTTCCGGCCGAAGATCCGATTCAGGAATCGCCGCTCCGTGTACTGCTCCGGCGTGCCTTCGAAGAAGTAGGGGGTCGTTGTACCACCCCGGGCGGCGTACTCCCACTCCGCCTCCGTCGGAAGCCGGTAGGGTTTACCGGTGACCTCGGACAACCACCGTGTATACTGCACGGCGGCGTGATACGTCATGGTAATGGCGGGCCTGTCTCCCTTGCCCCAGCCCTGGTCGGGAGGCACATAGGGTGGCGTGGCGCCCGTGATGGCGTCCACTTCGCCTCTGGCTGCTCCGCCGGCCCCGACTCCCCGGGTATCCGTCCGGCCCTCCGCCCGGGTTGCCCCGTACCAGGCCTCGAACTCGTCCCAGGTGACTTCCACCCGGCCCATCCAGAACGGGGAGACGGTCACCTCGTGGGCCGGGCCCTCGTCCGCCTCTCGGTAGCCCTCGGAGGGGGGACTTCCCATCCGGAAGGTGCCCCCGGGGATCGCTACCATCTCGAAGCTCACCGTGGTTCCGGGGATTTGCTCGGCGAAGTCCGTGAAGCCGTCCACCACTGTCGGAGCGTCATAGATCTCCGCCTCCACCGTCTCCACGACGCCGAAGTCGATCTCATCGGTGGCGTCGGGATCGAAGTGCCCCACGTGAAGGTGACAATTGAGGCAGCGGAGCTCATCGGCCCGCCGCTCGTAGTGGAGGTGGGCTTCTTCACCTTCGTCGGTCAGTTGGAGGGGGAAGAGGTTCGGGTGACACTCCAGGCAG
>JBDHCH010000467.1:0-2621 GCA_039592115.1 Gemmatimonadota bacterium
GGGATCGGATCTGCCACGGCAATGTTCTCGGTGGTGGAGGGCGTCCTGATGGCCGATACCCTTTTCCGGGATCCGGACCGACTCATGTCCATCTGGCAGCGCATGGAGGGGCGGACAGGGTACACGGAGGCGGGGGAGACCAGGCTCATGTACTCCCAGTATCAAGCCCTTCGGGACCAGAGCACGGTTTTCGAGGACTTGGCCGTGTACGCCGGGGATTGGGGGGAGACCGCCCTGGGAGGCGGAGCCAGGCCCGAATTGGTGCACGTGGGCCCGACCACCGCATCCCTACTACCGGTTCTAGGGGTACGGCCAGCCCTCGGCCGGTGGTTCCTCCCCGAAGAGGAGGGTGCCAGCGCCGGCGACCGGGCCATGGTGACGGTCATGAGCCACGAGATCTGGGTGAGACGGTTCGCCGCGGACGGGGACATCCTCGGGGCATCGGTCACCCTCAACGGACTCCCGTACACGGTGGTCGGAGTGCTCCCCCCAGGTTTCCGAGTTCAGTGGTTGAGCGCATCGATCACCGGTGCCGACGACCCGGGCCCCCGGGATTTCTGGGTTCCGGTGGGGTCCCCGGAATGGGGAGAAGCTCCTGGATCCACCATGTGGGAGGCCGTGGGCCGTCTGGCAGACGGGGTAACCCTGGATCGGGCGCGTGCCGAGACCGGGCAAATCCTGAGAGAGACCTGGCCCTCCCGGGAACCCGACGCCATCGTCCTTCCTAGAATGGCCGAAGAGGTGCGCGGTCTCGGCTCCCCGATCCTCCTCCTCTTCGGCGCTACCGGCCTTCTACTTCTCATCGCCTGCGGAAACGTCGCTGCTCTCTCCCTGGGTGAGATGCACGGACGTGCTCAGGAGGTCGCTACCCGAGCGGCCATCGGAGCGGGATGGCCTCGCATCATTCGGCAGCTCATTACCGAGAGCCTGGTCCTGGGGGTGCTGGGGAGTGTCCTGGGCGCCCTCTTTGCCGCGGTCGGCACGAAGCTCCTGGTGGCCATGGCTCCCCCGGTTCCCCGCATCGATCAGGTCCAGGTGGATTCAGGAGTTCTGCTGTTCGCGGCCGGTCTGGGGACTCTCTCGGGCGTTCTTTTCGGCCTTGCCCCCGCCTTGTCCTCGGTGAGGGCGGCGGTGGGATCCATCCTCAGGGCCGGGGGGAGGACCGGGTCGCGTCGCCAGGCAGGATCGGGCCGCTGGGTTCTGACCGGAGAGGTCGCCCTCACGGTCGTGCTTCTGACAGCCAGTGGCCTTCTGGCCCGGAGCCTCAGTCATCTCTTCGACGTGGACCTGGGCTTCAACCCCCGAAACCTCGCCACAGTGGAGGTAGGGCTTCCCGACGCCCGCTACGGATGGAATCTGAAGGGGGCCGCAGGGGGCTTCGTGGATCAAGTTCTCCGGGAGATGGAGGCGATCCCCGGCGTAGAGGCCGTGTCCGCGGCCAACCTTCTTCCCTTCCCGGACAGCCCCTCGGAGTGGGCTAGCAGGGCAAACTCGGAGGACAGCACCTACCTCATGCCTGAGCTCTACCATGTGGCCCCAGGCTACCTCGAGTTCATGGATATCCCCCTCCTGGAAGGGCGCGGCTTCTTTCCTTCCGACGATGGCGACGCTCCGCCGGTAGCGGTCGTGAGCCGGTCGCTGGCCCAGGCCCTATGGGGAGACCGTTCTCCCCTGGGTCGGGAGATGTTCTATCCGCTGGGAGGTGTCACGGTGGTAGGTGTGACCGGGGATACGCGTCAGGCTTCCCTCCAGAACGAGCCTCCACTCACATTTTACGTTCCCTTCGGCCAGCACAGTCGAACCAGGGTGACCTTCGCCGCCCGAACCAGAGGGTCGCCGGAGGAGGTTCTTCCTTCCATGCGGGAGGCTCTCTGGCGTGTAGACGGGGAGTTGGCCGTTACCGCTTCGGGGTCACTGACGGGTGCCATCGGGAGATCGGCCAGCGAAGAACGGTACCGGACCCTCCTCATGACGACGTTTGCCCTGTTGGCGACAGCTCTGGCCGCGGTGGGGATTGGAGGCGTTACTGCCCGACAAGTGTCCCTGCGGACCAGGGAGCTGGGTATCCGGAAGGCGCTGGGGGCAGAAGACGCGGCACTGTTGGGGGGAGTGATCCGGTCGGCCAGCCTCACGGGAGCCCTGGGGGTGGGGCTGGGGTTGGCGGGAGCATACTGGCTTCGCCCTGTCCTCGGAGCGTTCCTCTTCGGGGTCGGCTCGTTCGATCCCGTTACCTATGGCGGGATCGGGGGATTCCTTCTCCTCCTCTCGGCGATTGCCAGCTACCTACCGGCCAGGCGCCTTCTCAGGATGGATCCGGTAGCTGTGCTGAAGGAAGAGTAGCCCCCGCCGCCGGCCCGCAAGCCTGGTGCGGGCCCCGGGTCCTGGCCAAGTTGGCGGATCCATGAGAAACTCACCCTGACCCCGCCCAACGTGACGGACGCGCTCACCAGTTCGCTTTTCCTATTCGTCGCCGGTCTCGTGGCCGGTACTCTCAACGTCATCGCGGGCGGCGGATCCATGCTCACGCTGCCCGTGATGATCTTCCTGGGATTACCTCCCACCGTGGCGAACGGTACCAATCGGGTAGCCATTGTCATTCAGAGTGTGGGCGCGACCTGGAG
>JBDHCH010000468.1:0-2604 GCA_039592115.1 Gemmatimonadota bacterium
TACGTCAGCGAGAGGCTTGCTAACTCCTTGGAAGAGAAGGGATTACTGAAACGGTCGGCCTCGTGCCCCAAGGAAGTGGAAACACAATCTGGGAACATTCCTCCGTTTCGTTCTTCTCCTTGATCCCCTCTCCTTCCCTTGGAAGATCGTGCTGGCGGGGCCGGGGTTCAAGGTCCTCCCCCCTGGGGAACTTACTCCTGCATGGGCCTCGGAAGAAGCTTCTCATGCCCAGCCCCACCCCGGAGGAGGAGGCTCAGGCCGCGTTCCTTCAGTCCCTCCCCCTAGAAGGGTGTTGAAAATCGGGCCATTTCAGACGAGAGCCAGAGTCCAAACGGGACTTTGGCTCCCCGACTGAAGACCACGTGTGCCCGTCTGCTTCCTCTGGGGCGGTCGCCACAAGGTCTCCATTGGCCGAATGTGGCCTGCTATGGCACCAATATGAGCGGAAAAGGAGGAAACCGAGCGTTTGGAGTCCCCAAGCAAGGCCTGAGCGGCCGCCGCCCGAGGCTTTCGGCCGAGGAAAGTGACCAGTCGCTTCAGATTCTGGACGACTGCGGTGAGGATGACTTGATCCTGAACTCTCTCAACCCCTCTTCGACGGGCTCGGTCCATCCCGTGCAGCGTCTTTCCCTCGGCGAACGTGTGCTCACTCCGGATACGGAGTTTCCTACTCACCTGATAGCCACGGGTCCTGTAGCTCTCGCGAACCAGATTTCGGGCCCGGGCTTCTTTCACCTTCCCCTCTCGGTCTCGCTTCCAGCCGAGGTCAAACGTCCGGCGTTTCCAGGTGGGCAGATCTTCGATGGCCTCTCTGGCTCTGAGCGGGATGTGGGGTACGATCTGCCGGTCCAGCAGTGCGGTGATGAGCCCGGTCTCGCCGTATCCTGTGTCCCCCGTCAAGATCTCCGGACGGTTCGGAAGCTCCAGCTCTTCTCCAACATCCAACAACTCGTCGACCATTTGGAGTGCTGCGTCTGGTTCGGCACGTCCCGTAACCTGAGTCGCCTTTCGGCGCAGAATCACACGGCTCTTCGTGTCCAAGAGATCATGGGCCAGGTAACTCAGCCGAGCCTCGCGGTCCTTCCCCTTCCGGTAGAGCCGGGCATCGGGATCCGTCGTCGAGATATGGGTGTCATTCCGAAGAACCTCTCCCCGTCCCTCCCAATCCCCAGCGGGTTTTGGCTCCCCGCCTCCCCCCTCTGTCCGAGATCTTGGCGGACTGCTACCAAGAGGGCGAGGGCCTCGAGGCTTCATGCTCTTCACGCTGGCGTCGGCCCGAACCTCTGTCCCGTCCACCGACAGGTGCCGTCCACTCACCAGCCCCACGCGGCAGCACTGCCGGATCACCTCGTCCATCAGCCGGTCGAACAATCCGCTCTGGGCCCATCGCTCGTTGCGGAGCCGCGAGAGGGTCGAGTGATCCGGGACCGGGTCATGGAAGTTGAGCCGGCAGAACCATCGCATCCCCGCATGCATCTGGATCTCTTCACACAGCTCCCGGTCGCTCAGGTCGTAAATCACCCCCAGGAGCATCATCCGAACCGCCAACTCCGGATCCACGCTGGGTCGGCCACGGCCGTCGGCGTAGCACTCCGAAACCTCCTCGGCCACGAAGCTCAGGTCCAGCACAGCGTCGATCTTGCGGAGCTTGTGGTCGGGAGGAACCAACGCCTCCAAGTCCACCATCTGAAACAGTGTCGGAGCGGAAGGATTTCGACCCAACATCGGCAGGATGCTCTCTTGAGGAAGGCCGCATGAATACTCGACGAAATCTACCCGTCAGGCCCAAGACTCGCGAACGATTATGGTGTACTTTTTCAACACCCTTCTAGTGTCCTTTTCATGAGAACACCTCCCTGCGACTAAGTTGTGGAGAATCTCCTCAACCTAGTTGATTATCTGGAGTAGCGCCACGAAAAGAGAAAGCGGCCCACCGGAGTGAGCCGCCCCGCAGGCGGGTCTAGCTCCCGTCCGCCTTCTCTCAGCGTTCACCTCGTTTCCAGACGAAACGGACCCTGTCATTGCCTAGTGGTCCCTCATCCAGCCCCCGTTCCTTCGCGATCATCATGCCGCGAGTGTTGTCCGTGTGCGTTGGCAGGATGACTTCATCAAACGGCCAATCGCTCTCGATCCAGCTGAGCATTGTCTCGAGCAAATGTCGGTCGAGATCGTTGGTCAACTCGTCGGCCACCACCCAGTATTCAAGCGAAGCAGCCCGAGGCCTGTTCTCGGCCGGGTATAGGTAAATGCACCCTTTGCACCGGCGTCGATCCGGCGTCAAGACGGTGTATGCGTAAGCTTCGCGGTTCTCGAACTCCTTCCAGTGGCGCTCAAGATCCTCTCGATTCCCGTCAGTGGTGAAATCTTCCCTCGGCCAGTCGCCCCAATGAAGCGTCTCGCGAAGATGTTCCCGGCTGGACATCAGCGCCCCGAAATCGAGTTCAGTATGTTGGGGGTGTAGCGGTTCGAGATGCACCCGCTCTGTATCGTGCTCGTTCGGTGGTGTGAAGGCTCTGGACCAAGCATCGAACTCGGGGTCCTGACCGCAAGCGACCATGATGGAAATCGCAAGTGCGAAGATACCGGACCGGCGCATCGGAACCT
>JBDHCH010000469.1:0-2601 GCA_039592115.1 Gemmatimonadota bacterium
GCGGGAAAACGGTCAGGTAGTGGCCACCGGGGTGGCCGCTCGGCTCGGAGCCCCGCCTCCCATCTGGCCCCGTGGCGCATGATATGCGGCTCGCCCCACTTGTGCAGACCTTCCCTAGTACCCCGTCACCCAGACCCGAGCACGGAGGGCGCCGGTGTCCTGGGTATCCTGAACAGCCAGAGCCGGGTCCCCTACCAGAAGCGGCAGGTCGATCCTCAGCCGGATCGGTGAGGTAGCCCACCCGATCTCGAACCCAAGCCCTGCATCCATAACCAGCGGGTGGTCCGTGATTGCCACCAGGTCGCCGTGCACATCCGTGGTTTGGAAGCCCGGGGTGAAGGCGACGTCGGAAAAGGCGCGGCTCCGGAGGGAGAACGGACCGGCCCTCACGGCTGGAGAGATCAGGTCCATGTTCACCGCGATCAGCCGTGTGACCGAGTGACGAGGCTCCACACCCCGCAGACCACCGTCGCCGGGCGTGAACCCGATCTCCTCCATGGGACTGCCGAGGCTCCGGAGGAATGGGTTTCCCAGGGTTTCGTATGGACCGCCGCCACCCAGGAAGAACCGCCGCTGTCTCGGGATGCGGGCGTCCTTCCAGTCCCCGTCCTCCGGATCCCATCCCACGGCCCCCGCTGCAATGGCCCGCACCTGGAAAGCCCAACTTCTCGGCAGGTCGCGATCCATTCCAACGGTGAGCCCGCCCCTCACAAAGCTCTGGTTGAGGGAGGTGAGCCCTCCCGCGCCGAAAAGGTCCCACCAGACCGAGGAGTCGGAGTCGCGCCGGTTGCCGGCGAGCCCAAGCCCCCACTCCCCCGAGGAATGCTCCTCGGGTTCCCACCGATCTTCGCTGAGGAAATGCTCATCGTAGACGCCGGCGGCCGCGGAGAAGACCCTGAAATGAAGCTGGTGTCCCACACCTGGGCGCCGACTGAGGTCCCACTGATACTGCCCCCTGGCGAATACTCTCCCCTCCCCCCCGAAGAGCTCCAGTTCAGCGCCGTACAGCGGACGGTGCAACACGATGGGGTTTCGAAACCTTACGTACAGGCTTCCACGGTCTCGGGATTCCCCTCCACCGCCCCGCCCCCCCGCCTCGAGAGCCGGGAGACCGACCCGCACCAGGGTCCGCCCCATGGTGCCCATGTAGTTCGCCCTACGCTGGAGACCCAGCGTGATCCCCCCGGCATCGTTGTACCAGAGGAGGGGAAAGAAGGACGAGACGACCTCTCGTCTGGCTGGAGCGACAGGCTGGAGCGGATCCCCTAGGAAGCGGGTGGTCGAGGGAGGCTTGAGAACACCACGGGGCCAATGGTCATTGACTCCATACCAGTCCAGGATGGAGCCGTGAGGATCGATCCTCACCCGTTCAGGCTTCCAGGCAGTAGTGACACGGACCATCCCTGAGCGGCCGGAGCCATCCACCACCGTGTCGAAGACGTGGCCAGGCCCCTCCAACCGAAGAGGAACGGGCATGACCATTTCACCGTTTCGTTCGAGCCGGATCTCGGTGTCGAAACCTTTCCCCGCCCGGCTCCGGACCTGGACGGAACCGATCCCGTAATCGACCACACCCGTGGCGTGAAGCCACTGGCCGAAGAACCAATCCAAATCCGTCCGGAGGATCTCCTCCGCCACGGTCTGGAAAGCCTCCTGGTCAACGTGCCGGAGTTGGTACCGTTCGAAGTAGGCGCGAAGCACATCCCGGAACGCCTCTTCACCGACCATGTCACGGAGCATCCGAAAGATCAGGGAGCCCTTCGTGTAGACCATGGTGCCGTAGACGCCTTGGGTTGCGAATCGTTCCGCAGGTTGGACGACCGGCTCGCTCAGGCCTCTGAGCTCCAGGTCGAGCACTCGCATCTCCGGACTCTTCCACACGTCCCCCCCGAGCCCGGCCTTCTCGGCGAACCATGAGGTCTGGAAAGTAGAGAGGCCCTCGTCCAGCCACCCCTCTTTCCACTCGTTGTTCGCCAGCATGCCCATGGCGTAGATGTGGCCGACTTCATGGATAATGAGGCTCAGGCTGGAGGATCCGTCCATCACCATCATGGGGAATTCCGTGCCGCCCCCTTCGATGCGGTGAACGTTCGTAACTTGAGGATAGAGATATGGACCGAAGACCCAATCCAGCCACTCCAGCGCGGTTGCGGTCCGCTCCACCGCGATTCCGTTTCCCCAACTCTCCTCGTCGCCCGGCTGATAGAGAACGTGGATGGCCACGTCCCCGAAGCTGCCGTGCTCATAGGTATAGTCAGGGGAGGTTGACCAGGCGAAGTGATGGACATCCCGGGCGAAGAAGCGGACCTGCTTCCAACCGGTTCCGGCAGCCGGTTCCAGAAGCCCGAGGGGATGTCTCGCCGGCGGACCTTCTTCCTGGGCTGGGACCCCACACACCACTTCCCCCGCGGGTCCCTGGACGCACGGAGGCCCCCCAAGGGGACCGTAGTACTCCCGCTGGTACCGTATGAGCCCCGTGCCCGGGGCGGCCGCTCCCTCCCAACCCGGATCACCCTCCAGGGGCACACCCGTCGATCCCACGACCTGATCTTCCTTCAACTCCAGGGTGACGTCGTAGGTGGCGAAGTCGCCGTAGAACTC
>JBDHCH010000470.1:0-2592 GCA_039592115.1 Gemmatimonadota bacterium
CAGGAGAGCTCCCACCACGGGAAGCTCACCTTCGCCTTCACCATCCGGAATCAGCTCAGGGCGGCCATGGCCACCGTTCGGGGCACGGTGGAGAACCGGGAGATGCTCCAGGACTACCAGCGGGAGTTCTACGCCACGGCCCTTGCGGAGGGCGAGGCGTATGGAATCTCCGGCTGGGTGTTCGGACATCCCCACGATCAGACGCTGAACCGGGAGTTCCTCGACTATCTGCTACGGCATCGTATCCAGATTCACGAGCTGACCTCCGCACGGGAGGCGGACGACTTCACCTTCGAGCCGGGGCAGGCGTGGGTGGTTCCGTCGAGCCAGCCCATGCATCGCCTGGTTCGCTCCATCTTCGACCGCCCCGAAACCTTCGTGGACAGCGTTTTTTACGATGTGTCTGCCTGGACCATGCCGCTGGCGTATGGGATGCCGGACCTGGCTGTCCGGAGCGGTCGTCTCCCCATGGGAGACCCCATCACCGAGGTGCCGGAGCTGGGTGGCGCCGGGCCGGTGGCCCGGAGCTCCATCGCGTACCTCATGGACTGGAGTGACTCGAATGCTCCCCGGGCCCTCCAGGCGATGCAGGCCGCCGGGGTCCGGGCCGAGGCGGCGTTCCAGCCCTTCACGGCTCGCACCACGGGAGGAGAGACACAATTCCCCCGTGGCTCCATCTCCATCCCGGTGGCCACGCAAACACTGGGCCCGGACGAACTCCACGCGGCGGTGAGCGCAGCGGCCACTGAGGCCAACGTTCCCCTCCACGCCGCCGTCACCGGCAACGTCGCGGAGGGGATCGACCTGGGGAGCGGGAACCTCAGGCCGGTTCGGGCCCCGAAGGTCCTCTTCCCCATGGGCGAGGGGATCTCCTCCTATGAAGCCGGCCAGCTCTGGCACCTTCTGGACCAGCGCATCGCCATGCCCGTCACCAAGGTTGACGTCAGCGACCTGGGACGGGTGGACTGGGCCGACTTCGATGTGCTGGTCCTGGTCTCCGGGAATCTGAGCTTCTTCTCGGGGGCTCGCCTCGACGCGCTGAAGAGCTGGGTCCAGGGGGGTGGGACCCTCATCGCCCAGCGTGGTGCTGCATCCTGGGCAACGAGGAACGGCCTCACGCCGAACATCGGAGAACCCGGCATAGGGAAGCTCCCGGACGAGGAGGACGACCCGGAGGATTCTGTCCGCAGGGACTACGCCGACGCTCAGGCCCGGGAAGGTGCGAAGGCCATCGGCGGATCCATCTGGGAGGCGGACCTGGACATCACTCATCCGCTGGGCTTCGGGTTCCACTGGCGCTTCCTTCCGGTCTGGCGGGACCACACCACCTTCTTCCCCGCCAGCGAGAATCCCTACAGCACGGTGGCCAAGCTGGTGGACGACGATCCCTTCCTCAGCGGCTATATCTCAGCGAAGAACCGCGAGCGCCTGCGAGGATCTCCCTCCGTGATGGTGGACCGGCTCGGAGGAGGAACCGTCGTCCTCCTGGTAGACAACACGAACTTCCGCGGGCACTGGCGGAGCACCAGCAGGATCTTCCTGAACGCACTCTTCTTCGGGAACCACATCCAGGTGCCCTGAGGAGACGATTCCGGGAGCGGGCCCGGGCGACGGGCCCGTGCCCGCTCCGCAGTCTCTACTCTCGCCTAGATCTCCAATTGGCCGCCCGGCGGCCGGTCCTCCTTCATGAAAACAGGTAGGCCCTGCCTCCACTGCGTCAGTGGCCACTCTCCCTCGGGGACGACTTCATGCCCGCCGATGACCAGGAATCCTCCCCGCCTGAGCCGGTTGAGGAGAGACTCGAGGACCTCCCTTTGAAGACCACCCTCGAAGTAGGTGAAGACCAGATTCCGGCAGAGAATCAGATCGAAGCGTTTGTCTGGCCACGCCTCCCGGATATCCTGGGCCAACACGGTGACGCCCTCCCGAAAGCTGGATCGAATGGCGAGCCCTCGGTCCACCTCTTGGAACGCCAGCGGGAGCCACGAAGGGGGAAGATCCTTCAGAGCCCCTCGGGGATAGACTCCTTCCCGGGCCCGATTCAGCACTCTGGGATCCGCATCCGTGGCGACCACCCGCATGGAAAGGTGAGGGAAACGCCGGGATAGGGGATCCATCTGGATGTCATCAGCTGTCAGTCTCCAGATCAGGGACAGGGTGAAGGGTTCTTCACCGCTTCCACAACCCGCAGACCAGCAACTGAGTCCGGTTCGCCCTCCCTTCCCCGCGGCTTCCGCCAGTTGGGGCAGAACCGTCTCCTGAAGCACCTGGAATACTCCCCGGTCCCGGAAAAACCGGGAGATGGTGATCCGGCAGCACTCGTCTAGTCTCTTCCACTCCTCGCCGTGAGTCTCCAGAAGCGCCCGGTACTCCTGCTCGTCCTCCAATCCCAGCTCGTTCATGCGACGGGTGATCCGTTTGCACACCTGTCGCCGGACCTTCCTGAAGCCGGGCCAACGCATCCTGAGACGGGGGAGGGCCCACTGGAGAAATGCGACGCAATCGGTGTCTTTCATGAAGTTGGGCAATGGCTACCGTTGGAGAAGGCCACCTGCATCAACCCTGACCTTCCCAATTGGGACGATCGCAGGC
>JBDHCH010000471.1:0-2590 GCA_039592115.1 Gemmatimonadota bacterium
CCACCCGGATGCTTACCAGATCGTCTGGGTCTTTCAGCCCGGGTTGAGCCCTGAACAGGATCGCATCGGACACGCTGAGCACCGTGGTGACCCCGCCCACACCGATCCCGATGGTCAATGCCGTCACGAGGAAGAAACCCGGTGCACCCCGCCACTGCCTGATGGTTTGTCGGAGGTCCTGAAGCACTGAGTTCATATCTCTATTCCTCCTTTGGGCGGTTCAGGGGCCCGAGGTTCGACGGTCCCCGGGGGACCACTCATCCTTATATATAGATACTCTTTATATAGATCGCCATTACATCGATGTTCCCTTCTCTCGAACAAACCGCCGAAAGTCTGGTCAGGGACTGACGATCCTCCTGCAGGGTGAAACCCGTTTGGGGGTCCGAACGTCTGAGGAGAGGGGCCCGAGAAAGAAGGGCCACCCTTGCTCCTGCGTATTTCTTTGGACGACATGGTTCTCGAGAAGCGGTGAACCAGGGACGAACCACGGGGGGGGCATGAAGACCACAACCCAGGCGCCGGAGCGGCGGCTTTCCTCCGGCGTGACCAGTTTCGTGAGGGACGTCTTCCCCCAGATCTGGACCCTTGGGGTGGGCGCCGGGATGGCAGGGATCTGGCTAGAGCTATTCGGGGAACCGGAGCCGATGGCACTCAAGTTAGCGGGAGTAGCCGTTTGGGCCGGGCCGTCGATCCTTTTTTCACTGACCACCCGAAGTCTCCGAGACGTCTGGCTCCACGGGTCTGACCTCGTCGTATCTTCGCCTTCGGAGTCCAGGCGGGTAAAGATCCCCCTCGAGGACGTCCTGGAGATGTCAGAGACCCGAGGCCAGAAGGTCAAGACCGTGAAAGTGGTTCTCCGCCGGGGGTCGGCCTTGGGTCAGAGCATCCGTTTCATCCCCCGGCATGCCTTCCAGGCCCCGTTCTCCGAGCATCCGGTGATCGGAGAGATCCGGGACAGAAAAGGGCAGCTGACCGGGGACGCCGGGTCGGAACGGTTACTCTCCTGACGGCTTCAACCCGCGCATTTGAGGGTGCTCCGCGTTAAGATGGTTCGAACCTGAGCTTGGAGCAGGGCCGGGCTCCTTCCCACTGGTAACCACGCTGATGAGAACTCCCCCCCCCTCGGCCACCTCCGCTGTGATTTGGACCTGTCCGAATTCTTGTGCCACCTAATCACGGTCCTTTCTCCTCCCCGGGGATAACGCCCCCCCTCTTGACGTGCACCTCCCCTGGTGAAACGTTTCAACAATACGTTGCACCAGAATGGGAGGGCGGCATGGACAGGGATACGGGAGCGGAGACGCGGGACCCCGAGCGCCAGGAACTCGGCATCGGAAACGATGGCCCGACGGTTTCGGGGGCTCGGCCTGATGCCGGATCCATGCCTGCACCCGGCGAGCCGGGATGGGTGCCCGACCCAAAAGAGCTGGAGGCCCTCGCTGAAGTAGCCGATCTGGCCTACTTCCAGGTCGACGAGAATCGCGACATCACGGCCGTGAGCCCCGCCCTGGAGCGGATTACGGGGTTCAAAGCCGAAGATGTGATCGGCCGCTCCTGCCTCACCATGATCCGCTGTCGGGAGTGCCTTCGAGGCTGCGGGGTTTTCGAGGACAAGGTCGTCAAAGATGTGCCTCTGACCCTGTTCCGAGCCGACGGAACGACGGTAGACGTCTACAAGTCCGGAAAGGCCTTCACGGAGGGGGACCACGTGGTGGGGGCGCTGGAAACGGTTCGGCTGGCTGAACAGGCCGAGCAGGGACCGGGGACCCCGCCTCCTGAGCTGGACACCCTCCTGGGCTCTCTCGGACGGTATTTCCTCATCGCCGACGGTGACATGCGAGTGGTGGGCTTCTCCAGTTCCCTCGCTGAATTCCTCGCCGTGACCCCAGAGGACCTGCAGGGAACACCCGTCGCCGAGCTGCTGGGGGGGGACCTCTTCGGGGAGGAGAGTCAGTTCCGCCAGGCGGTCCTGGGTGGGGCGCGCCGGGAGGGATGGAGGGCCTCCCTGAGGAACGCCGACGGGACCGAGGAGGCCGTCTCGATCTCCGTGGGTCCCATCTCCGAGTCCACCCACTGCGGCGCCTCCGGCGCCCGGGTAAGCATCATGATCCGCGCCGGCGACGAGCACCGGACCGGGGATCTGCCGTCGTTCTCAGGGATCATTGCCCGCTCTGCCTCTATGCGAAGGATCTTCCGGGTCATCGAGCTCCTCCAGGAAAACGATTCCGGGGTGCTGATCACGGGGGAGAGCGGCACGGGGAAGGAGCTGGTGGCACGGGCCCTCCACGACACGTCCCACCGAAAAGAGGGACCGTTCGTGGCCATCAACTGCGCCGCCCTGCCCTCAGAGTTGCTGGAAAGCGAGCTGTTCGGACACGTGAGGGGGGCCTTCACCGGAGCCGTCAGGGACAAGCCCGGACGCTTCGAGCTCGCTGATGGGGGAACTCTCTTCCTGGACGAGATCGGAGATCTAGCCCTCCCCCTTCAGGCCAAGCTCCTTCGAGCCCTCCAGGAACATGCCTTCGAGCGTGTTGGGGATACGAGGACCCGGACAGTCGACGTCCGCGTCGTCTCCGCCACTGCGGTG
>JBDHCH010000472.1:0-2588 GCA_039592115.1 Gemmatimonadota bacterium
GCCTTCAGAAGGATACTTGGCCAGGGCTCGACCCTCGAAGCCCTCGGTTGTCGTGAAGACCGGACTGTTCCCGATCATGACCTTCGCCCGCTCAGGGACCCCGCTCATGACCGGATGAGAGGGGTCTGCCCGGAGCTCCAGAATGGATCCACCGAGGGAGAACTCGTCCCGTTCCAGATCGCCCACGACGTCTTTCACGGGTAGGTGAAGTTGCTCGATGGCGAACGTGCTGGAACCATTGATGGTCACGAGCGTCCCCCCCGCGCGGACGAACGCATCCAACTCCCTCACCCCTGCCTCGCCTATCCCCCCGACGTAGCGGGGCGGCACCGTCCCGACACCGAACCCCTCCATGATGGTCCGCCCACGGATGTCGGCAATGACGATTACGTCGTAGCGGTCTTTCAGCTCCCCGGCCAGGACGTCGGGGTTATAGAGGCTGGTGAACTCGAAGCCGTACATCTCCAGGAGCCAGCGCGTCCATCCCTCGTCCATGCTGGCGCTCCAGGGCCGGTAAAGTGCGATACGGGGTTGGGCAACCACCGCTCCGGTGGAGCCGGTGAGGGGCTGCAGATGGAAATCCCTGACAAGGTCCGCCAGGGCGCCGCCCGAGAGCCCGGCCACTGCCCAACCTCCACTGGCACCGGGTGAGCCCTCCTCGGACCCTGCGGACCCGGGGACGAACCGGACCTGTCCGCCCTGGGCCCAGGCCCGATTTATCGCCTTGTAGGTGTTGTTCTCTGCCGCGTCCAGGACCAGCGCGCCCCCTCTGGGTGCCCGGACAGCCGGAGGAACGATGGCGCGGGCCACGGGATCGCTATCGAATCCGACGCCCGGCGGTGAGTCCCACGGGGCCGCGTCCTCCTCGCCATCCCATGGGAGAGGTTCTACCGAGAGTGCCTCCGCCGCAGCCCTGAGCTCCTCGGTAACGGGCGAGTGCCCCTCGACGACCCGAACGTCGAACAGGTAGGGTAGCGTCCAACCCGATACGTCATAGGGAGCGTCCGGGGGGCCGTCGGGATATTGCCTGAGGTCCGGGTACTCCTGGACGGCAAAGAGCTGACGAACGTAGTTGGCGTTCGCTTGATCCATCAGGATGACCCAAGTGCCTCCCGGATGGGTGATCCCGTCGACGGTCACCTGGCTGGTGAGCGCATGGACGTCGATACCGTTGTATGCCAGGCGCCGGAGCATCTCCGCCGCTGCCACCGGATCCTTCTGATCCCTGGGGATGAAGTACACGTATGGAGGGCCGTCACGGTATTGAGCAATGACGTCACGAGCGGCCTGATAGCGATTGAAGAGGAGGTCCGTTTTGTACTTGGATGCCACGTCGAGGACCGACACCGAGGCCGTGATCATGTAGTCCACGGCGTCCCGGAGCCTCCACCATCCTCCCTCCCAGGGGCTGGAATAGAGGGACTCTGGCCGAAGGTCCCGGGCATCGGCCGGGAAGTCGTTCACCGTGTAGAAGTGGGGAGTCGCGTACCGGTACAGCCCGGTCTCCGTCATGAAGGATGCCACGTTGTGGAAGTTGTGGGCGTGGTCCAGGAACCCGGGATACCAATCGTCGAACCCGGTACCCATGTGGAGGGCGCCCTTCTGACCCCGCTCCTCCAACGCCTGCGCCATGGCCATCCCGATGAGATTCACGGTCCGCCACATGAGGGGGTGGACGTTGGGGCTGATGGGCTCGGCGAAGGGCGGTATCCATATGCGGGCCGGGAATGGCGCGGTCTGGTGGTGGTTGTAGAGGATCTGCGGCTCCCATTCACGGGTCACGCGGGTAACGACCCGGGACTCGATCTGGTTGATCATGTAGCCGTCCCGATTGTTGTCGTGCCCCACGTACTTCTGGTATAGCCTGGGCATGGACGACACCTCGTAAGGAGTCCCCAAGTTGGAGGCGTACCAATCCGCCACCATCGTCTGTCCGTCCGGGTTCAGGCTGAACCATAGGATGAGGATGACGTTCTCCAGGATGGCCGCGTATTCCGCATCGTCATCCCCGGTGACCAGGTCGTAGGCCAGCTGGATCGCATGTTGGGAGTGGGCCACCTCGGTGGAGTGGAGCCCCCCATCCACGTGCACGATCGCCTTCCCCTCCCTGGCCAGTCCCCTCGCCTCGGCCTCCGTCATCTCCCCCGGATAGGCCAACCGGAGGGCAATCTCCCGGTACCGATCCACATTCCTGAGGTTCTCCGCGGAAGAGATCAGAGCCAAATACCACGGACGCCCCTCGCTCGTCCGGCCAACCTCCACCAGCTGTACCCGGTCCGATGCGGCGTCCAGGCGCTGGAAGTACTCCAGGGCCTGCTCGTAGCCAGCCAGGTGGAAATCAGCGCCTACCTCGAAGCCCAGGACGGATTCGGGTGTGGGAACCTCCTGGCTCTGCAGAGCACCGGGAAGGAGGAAAAGGGCCAGGACGGAAAAGGAAGCGGCAAGGAATCGGAGCACGCGCATTTGAGACTCTCCAGGAGAGAGTGTTTGTCGGGATCCTGAACCCGAAGAAAGTGCGGCGGGGCCTGGTCATCGGCCAGGGGGATCGGACTCTACCCTCGCCCGAAGGATCTTCTGACCCTCCACCA
>JBDHCH010000473.1:0-2588 GCA_039592115.1 Gemmatimonadota bacterium
GCGCTCTACGCGGTTTCCTTTATCGCCATTCCCATGCTCCCGGGACACTGGTGGGTGGCTCTTCCAGTCTCCCTCTTCGGCGTAGCCCAGGGGCTGAACTACCCCGTGGTCATGACGCTTCTCGCTGGGCTGGCCCCCACAGAGCACAGAGGGATCTTCATGTCCGTGAACGGGATGGTGTTGAGGACGGGTCAGACCCTCGGGCCGATCCTCATGGCAGGTGTCTTCGCCTGGGGTGGGATGGCATCGGTGTTCTATGCTGCGTCGGGCATCTGCCTGGGTGTCTTCCTGGGCCTTCCCGTGATGATCAGGAGCCGGACATCATAGTCCGCTGATCCACCTTCTCAGGGCTTCTTCCTGATCCCTGGTGGTGAGCAGAACCAGGACGTCGCCGGGTTCGACCCGAGTGTCTCCTTTCGGTACAACCGCCCGGTCCCCGCGCCTCAGGAGCGCGATGAGAGTGTTCTCCGGCAGTCGGATCTCTCGGATTCTTCTCAAGCAGAGGCGATCCTGTCCCTGCTGAACCTGGACCTCCATCTGGACCGACTCGGCATGAGATGAGATCCCGTCATCTCCCGTTCTCTCGAGCAGCCGCTGATGTTCGTCCGCCAACTCCTTGTACGCCCAGAGCAGTTCACTCCGACGAAGGACTCCGGCTACCTGGAGGGGGTTGTCATCCTCCACCACCGGTATCTGGTGCACCGCCCTCTCGGAGAACCGCCGGAACGCCTTCCTCAAAGGCTCCCCCGGGGTACAGGTGATGAGAGAGGTCGTCATGATGTCCTTCACCAGGGCGTCCACGTCCCGGCCCTGGACAATGGCCTCCTCGAGGTCCGTCTCCGTCACGACCCCGGTGAGGGACTCGTCCTCACCCACGACCAACCAGCTTCGAGTCTTCCCTCGGCGAGCAGCCGCAGCCAGGGCTTCAACAGGCAGGTCGGGGGAAACGCTCTCATACTCCAGGGACATTGCGTCGGTTACCAGGAGGAGATCCAGAATGCCCATCTCCTGACGAGGTGCGTTCAGAGCTCCCTTTCGTCGCAATTTGATCGAGTAGATGGAGTCAGAGTAGACGGCCGCTGCCATGAGGTAGCTGACCACCACCGCGAACATGAGAGGGAGGATGATCCGGTAGTTGTCGGTCATCTCGAAGAGGATCAGAATACCGGTGATCGGGGCGTGGGCCGCAGCCCCGAACAAGGCCGCCATTCCGACCAGGGCGTAGGCCCCCGCGGGAGCAGTGACCTCAGGAAAGAGTTGGTTCACGCTCTTTCCGAACGCCCCCCCGGCCATGGCGCCGATGAAAAGAGCCGGGGCGAACACGCCACCTGATCCGCCGGCACCCAGGGTCACGGAGGTCGCCAGAATCTTCAACAGGACGAGGGCCAGCATGAATCCGAGGGCCATCTCCCCGCGGAGGGCCAACTCTACCCCTTCGTGTCCCACGCCGAACAGGAGCTCGCTACCAAAGAACCCCATGGCCCCCACGCCCAGTCCACCCACGAGGGCCTTGAAGGACGGGCTCAGAGTCCAGGCGTCGAAAGAATCCTCGAACCAGTAGACACTCTGGACGTACGCCAGAGCAATCAATCCGGTGAATACGCCCAGGGCCAGGTACAGGAGAAACTCCCAGTCGCTCACCAGGGTGAATGTCTCGATGAGACGGAAGGCGGGAGCGTCTCCGAGGGCGGCCTGGGAGATCGCCGTCGCGGTAACCGAAGCGATCACCACCAGCCCGAAGGACCGGGCCGCAAAGCTCCCGAGGATGACCTCCATCGCGAACATGACCCCGGCGATGGGTGCGTTGAAGGTAGCCCCGATAGCCGCGGCCGCGCCCGCAGCCACGAGAATCTTCGTCTGGGAGGTGCCGAGGCCCGCGACTTGCCCGACGGTGCTCCCCAACGATGATCCGATCTGGACGATGGGGCCCTCCCGCCCCACCGAACCTCCCGAACCGATGGAGAGGGCGGAAGCCAGGGCTTTGATGGCCGCCACCCGAGCCCGGATCTTCCCACCGAACATCCTGACCGCGTATTGGACTTCGGGGACGCCGTGACCCTGGGCTTCCGGCGCCCACCGCCGGACCATCCAGGAAACCAGGACCATCCCCACGGCCGGAGCCAGGAAGTAGTGGACCCGGTCGAGACCTGGCGGTGCGTACGACCCGGCGATGGAGCCTGCCCAGTCGAAAAATACCCACTGAACCAGACGGATCAGGAGTCGGAGGATGATGGCCCCCACCGCCGCCAGGGCTCCCACGGTGACCGCCAGAGCGACCGGCGCCACCGTCTCGGATCGTTGGAACCGGGTTCGGACTCGGGATAGAAGTGCGGCGGTCATGACCCTCGTCGGGCGAGGCCGGTGAGAAGAAGAAAAAAGGGAGGGCAGGGCCCGGAGAATCTGCTCCGGGACCCGCCCTCGAAACACACCCCTGAAAAACCGGGGACTTACTTCTTGGAAGCCTTCCGAGCCGGAGCCTTCTTCGCGGCAGGCTTCTTCGCAGCGGCCTTCTTCGCCGGTGCAGCCTTCTTCGCGGCAGGCTTCTTCGCAGCGGCCTTCTTCGCCGGTGCAGCCTTCTTCGCGGCAGG
>JBDHCH010000474.1:0-2806 GCA_039592115.1 Gemmatimonadota bacterium
CGGTATTCCGACACCATGCGCTCTTCCGCGTCCATGCCTCCGAAGGGGAGGCCGGCGTAGGGATCCGGCAGGGCCATTTCCACCTGGGCGTGATCCTCCCTGCCCCCGGTACGCTCGGGATCCGTTTCCGGGCCCAGCCAGAGACCCGCCTGCCAGAGGAGCTCCCGGCGGGTCAGACCGAAGTCGTCTAACCCCCCCACCCAGATGAGGTTTTCGATGGCGGGGCGCTTCAGGGCCGCCGGGGTTCGCCGTAGAAAATCAGGGAGGGAGTGGAAGGGTCCGTTGGCTTCCCGCTCCGCCACCACCACCTCGGCGATCTCCTCTCCCCACCCCCTCACGAACCCCAGGCCGATACGGAGGTCCTTTCCTTCGGCGGTGCAGCGGACGGCGCTCCGGTTCACATGGGGGAGAAGCGTCTCGATGCCGTGGCGCCGGGCGTCCCTGCCCAGGGCGTCCAGGGAGTAGAAGCCCATGGGCTGGTTGTTGAAGAGCCCCACGTAGTACTCGGTGGGGTAGTAGTGCCGGAGCCAGGCCGACTGGTAGGCCAGAAGTCCGAAGGCGGCGGCGTGGGACTTGGGAAAGCCGAACTCGCTGAACCCCACCACCTGGAGGAAGACCTTCCTGGCGACCTCCTCGGGAACGCCGTTGGCCTTCGCCCCGTCCAGGAAGGCGTCCTCGTAGGCGCTCATGGCCTCCTTGGAGCGCTTTCGGCTCATGGCCCGCCTCAACCCCTCGGCCTGGCCATCGGTGAAGCCTGCGAGGGCCTTACAGACCTTCAGGACCTGATCCTGATAGATGATGACCCCCAGCGTCTCCCCCAGGGCCTCCTCCAGGAGGGGGTGCTCGTAGGGAATCCTGTACTTGGGGTCCGCTCGCTGGTTCTCCCGGCGGGTGACGTAGGGGTTCACGGCTCCCCCCACGATGGGCCCTGGGCGCACCAGGGCCACTTCCACTGCCAGATCCGCCAGGTTTCGGGGTCTCACCCGGCGGATCATCTGCATCTGGGCTCGGCTCTCGATCTGGAAGATCCCCACCGTGTCCCCGGAGCAGATCAGGTCGTAGAGCTCTTCGTCGTGGAAGTCGATCCGCGAAAGATCCGGAGCGCCGTGGACCACGCGGGTGCCATCGCCAGCTCTGGCGCCGTTTTGTAGTCGGGTGCCCGCGGGGACCACGACCCCCCTTCCGGCGGCAGCTTCCGCTTCCGTAGCCGACCTCCCTCCGACCACTGGCTCTCCCCCCGCCCCAGCCGTGCCCCGCTCGGCGATGAGATCCACGGCCTCCTCCACCAGGGAGAGCATCCCCAGGGCCAGGAAGTCGATCTTGATGAATCCGGCGTCATCGCAGGAGTCTTTGTCCCACTGGCAGAGCACCCGCCCCTCCCAGGCCGCCGGCTCCAGAGGGACGATCTCCACAAGGGGACGGGAAGAGATGATCATCCCCCCCACGTGTTGGGAGAGATGCCGGGGGAGCCCGGCGATCTCCTCCGCCAGGCCCCCCAGGGCCTGCCAGAGGGGGGCCTTTGCCTTCTCCCTGAACTCCGGGAGCGTCTCCAGCTCTTCCTTCAGCCCTCCGGCGGATCGGTGCTCCGCCAGCTTGGTGAGCTTCTCCAGGTCCCCCAGGGGCAGCTCCAGGACCTTCCCGATCTCACGCACCGCCGAGCGAAGGCGGTAGGTGGGGAAAGTGCAGACCAGGCCGGCGTGTTCGCTCCCGTACTTCTCATAGACGGACAGAATGAGCTCCTCCCGGATATTCCGGGGGAAGTCCAGGTCGATGTCGGGGACGGTGTTCAGGGCTTCGTTCAGGAATCGGCCCAGGAAGAGGTTGGTCTCCACCGGGTCGATATGGGAAAGACCGATAAGGTAGCAGATGATGGAGGATACCGATGAACCCCGCCCCCGCCCCGGAGGAAGCCCCGAATGGGCCCTGGGGGCGTCTCCTCGGACCCGGAAGGCCACTTCCCGGGCCAGGTTCATGATGTCCCGGTAGACCAGGAAAAAGCCTGAGAGACCGTGGTGCTCTACCAGCCGCAACTCCTCCTCGAGCCGTTTCTCCGCTTCTCGCCGTTTTTCAACCATTCTCTGGCGTTTTGAGGAAAATTGACGACTTCTGGAGCGATCGACTTCCGCGGCAGGTCTCGCCCCAACTCCCCCAGTGGCACCCTGACCCGGAGTGGGGAGGGGATACCGCTCCTCCATGAACGCCCGGCAGGTCTCGGCCAGGATCTGGGTGGCGGTTTTCCCATTGCCTGCCCCCTCGAAGTCCGGAAACTCGTAGCCCAGATCCTCGGTGATGTCGAACGCGGCACACCGCTGGGCGATCCGCAGGGTGTTGGAGAGGGCGTCGGGGCGGCTTCGGAACCGTTGGACCATCTCCTTTGCCGAGGCCATGTGAAAAAGCGCGTTGGGACGACGCATGGGGTGGGCGTTGTCCAAGGTGGCCCGATTCCGGATGGAGGCCAGAACGTCCTGGAGCCGATGCCGCTCCGGCCGGTGATAGTGGACGTTCCCTGTAGCCACGACCGGAACGGCGAAACGGTCGGCCAACCGGGCCAGGGTGCGATTCCGGGTCCGGTCTCCCCGTGCTGTCCTGGAGGGCCGCCCACAACGGACTCCGACGGCATCCCGTGAGGAGGATGATTCCCCTGATCCGCTCAGGATCCAGGAGAGTGGGGAAGGGGAGAAGGGGATTCCGTCGGTCCTCCACTTCCATGTGGGCCTGGGTCAGGAGGCGACAGAGGTTGGCGTAGCCCTGGGGAGTTTCGGCCAGGAGGGTGAGGTGGAAGCCGATGTCGGGGGCCACGGGCTCG
>JBDHCH010000475.1:0-2928 GCA_039592115.1 Gemmatimonadota bacterium
CCCAGAGCCACCAATGGCCAGCTGCCCACTGTTACGGGCACCGGTGCTGAGCGTGGTGTCGTCGGCTTTGAGGTTGAGATACCCAGGGCTCCCCAGCGACTCAAAACCGCGCAGGGACGCCATTACACCGCGCTCATTTAGGGCACTACTTGTCAGGCTAACCGCGCCCCGGGTCCACACTCCCATCGCAACGGACGAGCTCGATTCGTTAATCTGCCAGCCTGCACCGACTCCATTTATATCATTGGTGACGGTACTGGTTGGGCTAAACGTGGTGCCGATGATGTGGCGCTGCCCAAAATCGCTGCCTGAGCCTGGGTCTGGCTCAAGACGCGTAACGAGAACCGTCGGCATAGCGGTCGTGGCTTGTTGCCCTGAAATGCTCAGGAGCTTGTACCACCGGGGACCCCGAAAAGTCGTGCCTGACGAAATGTTGTAGTTGTTGGAACCAGTCACAGCATTAAACGTGACTGTATTTTGCCCGCTGGCAAATGCGACCGTATCGACGATGCTGTCGGGGTCTTCGAGCGTCCATGTACCGTCGGTCCCGACCGTTGTTGTAAGTCCGTCTTTTGTCGCCGAGACGAGCACCGACACCGACTCGCCGTTCGCGCCGCCGGCCGGCGCCGTCCAACTCGGCGAAGTACCCGTCGAGCCCGTGACCGTTACCGACGAGTTATCGCTCGCGAGTTTCACGGTCGTCGACAAGGTCGCGCCGTCGGGGTTCGAGATTGTCAACGACCGACTCGCGCCGCCCGTGACAGTGTACCCGCCGCCGTCGACACGACCGGACACGGTAAGCCCCGGCGGTGTACTACCGCCCGGCGCCGCACCGCCCGACGCGCCCGTGGTCGGGTCGAAACATGGAGTAATTCCCATCGGCTATTCCCTCCAGGTAATGACCGACTGGTCGAAGTCGGCGGTACCGGCGTCGACCTTCGCGAACAAGTACAAGTTGCGCTTCGCCGAGTCGAAGAGCTGCACAATCGGGATACCGACCGAGAAGACCGCGCACTTCGTTGCAGCCGTCGTAATGCCGGCGACCAGGTCGGCTTCGGTATCGGGTACAACGACTTCGTCGCCGTTCGCGTCAAGACACAATCGGATAATGACTTTCGTGGGCGTACTTGCCGACGTCAACTTGACGAAGATAGCGTCGACCATACCGTGATAGAGCCCGGCGCCCTTGAACGCGGGAAGCTCGCCCGTCATGTCGTGGACATGTACGTCGGCCGTCGCGAACGCGGTACCGAGCGACGGCGCGGTATCGGGCGCTTCGACGCTGTCATGAATGAAGTTCGTAATACGAGTCGGCATAGTCTCACCTCTTGCGCGGTCGACGACCTGGTTGTGATTTCATTCTATCGCACGTCTTCGCGTACGGCCCGTATGGCTTCGGTCTGTCGAGCTCGAAGTATCTCTTCATCTCGTTCGGGTACCGCCCGACCGCCAACGAACCGCCCGACGGCGGCCGCACCGCCTTCGGGAAACAATGCTTCGACGTCGACGTTGTCGGTTGAACCGTACAAGCTCGCGCCGGCGCCGAAGGCTTGTTCAAGCGAACGAAGCGGCAACGCGCGTATCGCCTGCAGATTGCGCAAGCCGCGTTCGGACGGTTCGAAGACTTGGTACATAGGAATACCGTCTCGCGTTTGACCGAGAGCCAAGAACGGCGTGCCTTCGGGCGGTTGCGCCGCCCATAGGTCGGGGTACTTTTCGGGGTCGACCGCAAGTTCTTTCGGCGGCATGACGACTTTCGGGTCGAGCAAGTCGAAGGTCGTCGCCCATACACCCGAATCGCGTCGGGGGTCGGCATAGTCGGCCGCGAGTAGCGCCGCCCAGAACGCCTCTCGGTCGTCGAAGGCTTGCAAGTCTCGACCCGGCGCCGAAGCCGCGCCCATATCCGCGCCGGCGGCCGCTTCGAGCGCGTCGAGTACGCCCGGCATGAGTTCGGATACGCCGTAGCGTATGGTCTCTTCGGCGCCTTCGAGACCCGTATTCAGTGCGCCGGTAAACTCGAACTTCCCGACCTCGTTACCGACCCGAATCATACGCTGCGCGACGAAGTCGCCCGCCCGTAGCAGGTCGAGCGTTTGTTCGAGCGGCCGCAAATGCGGCGACTCTGGCCCGTAGATTGTGAGCTCGTCGTCGCGACCGGCCGGCACAATACCGAGCGTCTTCAACGTGCGGTCGCCTTCGAGCCCGTAGGGATCGATTGCCTTTTGACGAAGCCGCGTCGCCTTCGCGATTCGGGTAATCTGTTCGGGATTGCGTATCGCAAGGTCGCCGAATTGTTTCGCGAGCAAGTACAACTCGCCGGCGTCGACGAAGAACGCGCCGAGCGTATCGGTAAGGGCGCCGGGCACTTCGCCGTACGGTAGCAGGCTTCGACGGGCAAGCAACGCCGCGTCGCTCGGCAAGATACCGTGCGCGATTGCCGCTTCGAAGACCGACCGCCGGTACGACAACTCGATCGCTTCGGCGGTCTTCTGGTAGAAGTTGACCAGGTCGGGCCGCAACGGGTTCGCGGCCGATAGCAGCTCGGCACCCCGACCGCCGGCCGACCGTTGTACGTCGTCGATAATGTCGCGACCGAGTCGATCGATACGCGCTTGCTCGATTGCCGTACGACCCAGCCCGCCGTGTAGTTCGAGCAAGTCGTCGAGTACCTTCGGAGTGTAGTACACCCCGTCGGGGTCCGTAACGCCGAGACCGTACCGCCGACTCCGCGGGTACAACGACGCGCCCTCGGGTACCGCCTTTCCGGCCGCCCGTGCGAGTGCGCGCATTGTATTCTCGGCGCCGATAGTGGCGATCGATACAATCGGCAGTGCGATGGCACGACCGACGACGTACGGCACGTTCGGCAGATAGTAGCCGTACCGCATGGCGTACTCGGCGTCGCGCACGTTCTGTAGGAGCCGACCG
>JBDHCH010000476.1:0-2554 GCA_039592115.1 Gemmatimonadota bacterium
AGTAGATGAAAGAGGCCCGTATCCCCCTCGGACCTGAACGTGTCGCCGAAGATATCATAGGTCTCGAAGTCCACAAAATCGCCCGACTGCTTGAATTGATAATACATCCACCCGGCCCCAGCTCCAATGAATGGAGCCCACTGGCCGGGAACCCAAGCGAAGCGGCTGACTCTCCTTCCCCGCTCCCAGAGGAAGCCCTTCAGGCTGACGGTCAGCGGGGTCCAGGACAGCTTCGTGTTTTGCTCGATGGGGAGGTCGTCTTGATCTACCCAATCCCGAAACTCGGACGGAGTATTGGCGCTCCCATGTGCCACGTCCAGGGAAACCTCCACCTGGTCCGTGATCCTCACACCAAAGCTCCCGCCCACCACCATCGAGTTGAAGTCACTCCTCTCCAGCGTGTGTTCCTTGGTCACAAAATCGTAGATGTCACTCCCGGCCGTGGGCATCCCGTACCCAACATTGAAGGCCAGCGAAAAGTGCGGTTTCCTGAAGAGGAAGTCTCTGTCCGCTTGGGCCGCCAACTCCTGAGGCACCCCAACAGAGAGAGCGGCGGCCACCAGGACCAGACCACTCAGCTTCCCAAGGTTGCGTGTCTTCATTCCTCACCTCCGGAAATGACGGTCAGACCGGGAGATGACCCCCGGACAGCCACCAAAAAAAGCAATATGCGTGCCACCCCCCGGGAGGGCATAGATGCCTTAACGGGGCCCATTTCCCTCTTTCTGAACCGTAGATCTCCCCTCACCTGGACACCGGGCGTCCTGATTTGTGGACAGGTCGTGCTTCACCCTCCTGGGGCCTTTCCCAGGGCTCGGATCGCCAAACGATTTGCGATGGTCCGTTCCAGTGTACCCTTGGAGCTACAAGGGATGTTCCCGCCGCTCGCGTCCCGGGACCTGGCTGCCGCCGTGAAGAGGGTTTCCAGCACTGTGCCCCGATCCTCAGCGGGCCTGAGTGCAACGACGAGGGATGCGGTCACGTCATAGGCGTCTGCGTGGGGCACGGCCGTCCTTCCGTACCCACAATCCAGGTACCTCGAGTTCCGCGCCTCGTCGATTCGCCTGGCCCGGAAGTTTCTGTTTCCCATGGCCTTCCGCGCCGGGTCCTGATAGGCGATTTCGATGCCCAACTCTTCGAACACCGCAGCAAGATGTGTCCATGCCACCTCCGGATCCGCCGGGATGGAATACGTCCCCTTCGAGAGCTCGGAGGTGAGGTATACGTCCCCTCCTCCCGGACCCTGGATGCGGCTCGCCAGCGGAGTGCTCGTCTCGGGCCGGACGCCGGATGATGGCTGAGCACAACCCTTGAGGGACACGACCAGGAAGAGAGCCAACACGATGGGGCAGGGCATTGACCGAGCGGAGAACGCGTCCGTCCCCACGGGAACCTCGCAGTGAAGCTGGAAAGGAACCAGAGACTTCTCCCGAAGGATTCCACCAACGCCCAGCAGCGTCAAGGCGGCAGAAGGGCCTCTATTGGATCGCTTCGAGAGACTCGTGGAAGGGGTGATCTCCTCTCCCTCCACCCTTGACCTACGCACCCTACACGCATCAACCTACGAAATCCCGCCTCCTGACCTACGTCACCGTGCGTAGGGTGCGCATATCTGGCGAGAACGACCTTGGGAATGTCCCCCGGGGATATCGTTTCTCTTGCTGTACACCTGAGGAGGTAGACCATGAAGACTCGACGAATCACTCGACTATCCTCGTTGGCGATCCTAGCCTCGGTTCTGGCAACCGTCGGCTGCGACAACCGGGATCTCCCCACCGCCGGGGAATTCTCCGATGAGGCCCTTGCCGTCGAGGCCCCCGCCTTCCCTGACGGCGAGGCACTGAAGGTCCTCACCCGCAACATGTACCTGGGCGGGAGCGTGGGATTGGTGTTGGGCGCAGACTTCTCTAACGAAGCTTCGGTGGTGGCGGCAGCCACGGCGCTCTGGGGTCAGGTCCAGGCCACAAACTTCGCCGAACGAGCCGAGGCCCTTGCCGCCGAGATCGACGCGGCCCGGCCCCACGTAGTGGGCATCCAGGAGATTCCGCAGTTCGCCGTCCTGGACGGGTCCTACAGTCCCATCCAGGTCCAGGATCACCTGGGGATTCTCATGGGAGAGCTCCAGGGTCTTCCCTACGAGTTGGCAGCCGTTCAGACGAACACGACCGTGATTCTGCCCGTGCTCTTCGAGACCGGAGTCCGCTTGGTGCAGTATGTGGATCGCATCGCGGTTCTGGCGCGAACGGACCTGGACGTGACCGGAGTTGCCTCGGCCAACTACGAGGCCGCCCAGGTCATCAACCCCATGATCTCGATCTTGCGCGGTTGGATCCGGGTCTCGGCCGACGTGGGTGGAGTCCCCTACCACTTCGTGAACACTCACCTGGAGATCCAAGCCTTCGCGGATACCCAAGGGGACCAGGCCGACGAGCTGTTGAACGATGTCACGAACGACCTGGACGGCGTCACCATCCTCATGGGCGACCTGAATTCCGACGCGGAGGGTGGCCCCGGCGATCCCTCCTGGACCCCCACCTATGGGACCCTCCTGGAC
>JBDHCH010000477.1:0-2551 GCA_039592115.1 Gemmatimonadota bacterium
GAGGTTGCTGAACCGGCCTGAAACGTCCGGTTCCAAGGTGCTGCTTCGTTCCCGACGGAAAGCCAGTTCCCAGGCTCCGCATGACCGTGGCCGGTTGGGACGAAGGCCGCCTTCGGCGGCCGCAGCCAGCAACCTCAATGTTAGCCGCTGTGCCTACCCTCTTCGTTTTCCGATCCACCTCAAAAGGTCCTCAAGCGGGAGTGGCGGTCCGACGCCCCCGTGTTCGGGCCTGGACGTTCTTCAAGAGGATTGCAGGATGCTCCTCCGCTACTTCAAGAAGTCGGAGAGTCGCGCCATCAGGTTCCCTCTTTCCCTGTTCCCAAGCCCTGACCGTCTCAGTGCTGACGTTCAGAGCTGCCGCAAATACAGGCTGGGAAAGGCCCATCTTTTCGCGAATCTCCTTGATGCGCTCAGAGACATACTGCGGAGGAGGTTCGACCTCGGCTTCTGCGGCCGTGTATCTCGTAATTCGGGCGGCCTCCCTTTCGCCACGTTCGATCTGCACGGCCTCTCTTGCGGACTCGATGAGCTGCTGGCCGAATGTGCTCTTCTTCTTTGCCTTCGTCACGACTCTTCCTCCAATGCCCTGGCCAACTTCCTGAGGTCGTTCTCCTCGGCCCGGGTGAGGTCATCCTTCACCCCCTTCGCGTACACGAGGAGGAGGTAGATCCTGTCCCGCCGATCGAGCAGATAGTAGATCACCCGAGTTCCACCGCTCTTTCCTTCCCGTCGGCTGGGCCGGGCAAAGCGAACCTTTCGGAATCCACCCGTCCGTTCGATCAGCTGCCCGCGTGTGGGGTCTTCCAGAAGGAGCAACTCTAACTCCCGCCGATCCTCCTCGGTAAAGAGCTTCTTGGCCGAGTTCTCGAAACTCCGCGTTGCGACGAATTCGATCGGATGCCTCCTAGGATCACCTTATCGAAGTGTAGTACCCAGTACTACTCCTAGTCAACTCGAATCCACTCAGTCAGGGCATGGCGGATAACGCTTCAGAAGTTGCTGAACCGGCCCAATCACTCGTGCTGAAATGCTGCTGTTCTCGTAACCTGGCTACTGAGTTTAGCTCCCACCTTGCTCACTGCCGGTTGGGTCGAAGGCCGCCGCAGGCGGCCGGAGCCGGCAACAGCAATGTTATGGGATGGACGCGGCGGGAAGACCACTCTTCATCCCGTCCTTCAAGACTCTGAAGCATCAGGTACGCCGATATCCCATCTCAGCTTCCACGATCCATCAGGCTGTCGGACATACACGTTGACAACGCGATTCGTAAATTCTCTCTCCTCGCCGCCCGCCTTTGGTCTGGACGCACCGTGAAAAGTCAAACGCACAACCGCCAAGTCCCCTTGGATCATCACATCCTCGACCATTTCATCGAGAGGATCTAGGAGCCGATAGGTGGTGTTCTCCATTACCCGGGTATAGAGGGGGACGATATTCTCCTTCCCGTGAATCGTTGGCACTCCGGGTAGCATGAAGGATGCGTCATCCGCTACTTGGGCCAGCAGAAGTTGAGCGTCGCTTGTCTTGAAGGCTTCAGCCACTCTAGCGACCGCCGCCAAAACGGCCGCTTCATCAGCCTCATCATTCTGGATTTGAGACATGAGGGGCGAGGGGAAGAGGAGGAAAGGCACCACCAGAAATAGTCGCCGAATTACCATCGCTAACCTCCAGAAGTTTCTTTTCCCTACTCCATCAAAACATGACGCTCGATTCCTGCGGATGTCCCATAACGTTCAGCGGGTGCCGAACCGGCCCAAACCCGCTGGTTCCCAGACGCACGTATGCCCCCGGTAGCACATCCGCCCCCAGGCTCCGTTCGCAATCAGGCCGGTTTGCTCGAAGGCCGCCCCACGGGGCGGCCGAAGGCGGCACCCGTTTTGTTAACTGTCGTTGGCCCACACGACACGTCCCAGGGTTCGAGCGAGCCGCGAACGGATTCCAGGGGAGTGGAATCGCGTTTGGCCCTCCGCAAGGCGGTCATGCCATCTGCAACAGCAGATCGATCCCCCCGCTCAATGCCGCCCCGACGATCAGAGTCCAGGACAATGCATCCCGAAACTCGTTTTTCGGATGCCGAAGGAAGAGCAGATGTAGACCCAGGTGCACCACGAAGAAGAGATCGAGCGCAACGACCAACTTCGGTCCCGGCCCCGCAGCGACGGCCCCAATTAGCAGATACAGCAGCGGGACGTGAAGAAGAAGGAAGAGTCGAAGGCCCCAGCGGTCGGATAGCGCTGACAAGCCTGGGAACATGCGCCATTCGTGGCACCGCACTGCGTCTAGCTCATGAGCAAGAAGAAACGAAAGTCCAAGCAGGAAAGCCGGTGTTCCCATAGACACGCGTACCTTTCATTCCCCGACCGTTCTCTTTGGGAATAGAACCTGTACTGATCTAGTTCACTCTATTTCAATGCCGATCGCACCGTAGCCAATGGCAGTTAACGTCTGTGCGGTTGCCGAACCGGCTTCACGCGAGCCGACGGAACCACATCCCTCCGATGACTTCCCCTCCGCTTCCTTTCACCAGCAAGGTCGCGCCGGTTGGGACGGA
>JBDHCH010000478.1:0-2549 GCA_039592115.1 Gemmatimonadota bacterium
CCAAACCGCTCCAGGGCGGCGAGCCACACATCGACGTCGGCTGGGACGAGTGCCGTATTGATGGCCGTCTTCCCGTGCTGGAGAAAGTGGGCCAGCGTCGCGGCAGCCGGGCTCGTCCCCGCGCCCACTCGCGTGACGACCCGGTCCTCGTCCGCGCTGTACAGGATCAGGGGCGCAACCCCGGTCCAACCTGCGTATCCCATCTTGGTGACCTTCACCACCATGGCCGCGGTGACCCCGGCGTCGAAGGCGTTGCCGCCGGCCCTGAGGGCATCCATCCCGGCCATGGTTGCCAGGTAATGCCCCGTGGATATCACGCCGTGGGTTCCCATGAACCGGGGACGCATGGCCTCGATGCTGTTTGCGTCGTAGACGTGGCCGTAGCTGTTGAACGGCTGGATGGTTCCGAAGACACCGTCCGGCTCGGCGGCCTGGTCGCCCGGAGGAGAAAGGGGCCCACACGCCAAGCCAGCACCCCCCAATACGGAGGAGACAACCAGGACGAGAGTCAAAACGGGTCTGGTCTTCACAGTGGTAACCTTCCGTTACGATGGAAGCAAAGACCGCCAAGGGGCTTCCCCTTCCACTCACCTGGATAGCTAGGGAGCGCCGTCACCTTATGCAATGCGGCTCGTCCCGCAGCCGCCTGAGAGCTTGACCCCTATAGGGCGGATGGAGCCGTCCTTGGCTCGGATCCGGGGCTCTGAGCTGGGCGAGCGGGGGGCTGACAGTGGGGACGTGGGCAGCGGTGATCAGGTCGATGTTCCTTGCCCTCTCCCCAAACGCATCACGATGTTTAAATACCGTGGTTAACTCCAATGACGCGAGCGGCCCCTCCTGCGCAAGGGCGTGGAGGGGTACGGTTCCGTTGCACACCGCTGGACTCAAAATGGGATGGGCACCATGAAGGGAATGGCTGTGGTCCTTGGAGGGATCTTCCTTTTCCTGGCATTCGCCGTGTTGGTGTTTTCCGACGGCCTCCGCAGATGGTACAGCGGGATGTTCTTCGCCCTCATCGGGACCGCTATGCTCATGAACGCGTTCTACCTCGAACGGGCCGTCGAAGAGTAGGCAGGCCATGCAGCCTTAACGGGGACCGACGAGACGATCGGATCCGTCTCACCCTCCAGCCCCAGGATCCCTTCCCACCTTGACCGGTCCGGCCGGACCCTCCCACCTTTCCGGCCGCCGAAATCCGCATCGGTGACGGTCTACACCTGTTCTCCGGATATGGAGGCGCCGGTCTGCTGATGTCCGTTTCCCCTCCCTCCTTCGGTCCACGCATGGCCCGTGTGGAGAGGGTGCAGGGCCACCCCCCAAATCGAACCGGGGACGCACGTTGACGGCCTTCCGCAGGGGCCGCCAGGCCGGGATGGTGTTCATCCTGATCACGGTGTTCATCGATGTCCTGGGGATCGGGATCATTATCCCAATCCTGCCCGAACTGGTGAAGGACTTCGTGGGCGGGAGCACGGCGCAGGCCGGTCGGTGGTTCGGCATCATCGCCGCCACCTATGCCACCACACAGTTCTTCTTCGCCCCGATCCTGGGGTCACTCTCCGATCGATTTGGGCGCCGCCCCATCATCCTCGTCTCCCTCTTCGGGCTGGGCATCGACTACCTGATCCAGGGGTTCGCCCCCTCCATCGGGTGGCTGTTCCTGGGCCGGATCATCGCCGGCATAATGGGGGCCAGCTTCACCACCGCCAACGCGTACATCGCCGATGTTTCCGGACCGGAGGATCGGGCTCGGAACTTCGGCCTGATCGGAGTGGCCTTCGGGCTGGGATTCATCTTCGGGCCGGCCCTGGGAGGTTTCCTGGGGGAGTTCCACCTGAGGCTCCCCTTCTTCGGATCTGCCGCCCTGGCGCTGGTCAACTGGCTCTACGGCTACTTCGTCCTTCCCGAGTCCCTCCCTCAGGAGAAACGCGGGAGCTTCTCTTGGGAGAAGGCCAATCCGGTGGGTAGTCTGAAGGTCCTCAAGACCTACCCCCTGGTGGCAGGCCTGGCCGTGTCTTTCATCTTCATCGGACTGGCCCAGAGAGGCCTCGAGGTGGTCTGGGTCCTCTACACCGGTCACCGCTTCGGCTGGGACGAAGGAACCAATGGCCTTTCCCTGGCCCTGGTGGGCTTCATGGCCATCCTGGTTCAGGGCGGCCTGGTGAAGCCCTTCGTCAAGCGGTTCGGCGAGCGCCGTTCCATCCTCTTCGGCCTGGTGGTAGCGACCCTCTCGTTCCTGGGGTACGGTCTGGCCAGCGAAGGGTGGATGATGTTCGCCGTCATCGTGGTGGGGGCGTTGGGTGGCGTTGCGGGCCCCTCCATCCAGGGGCTCATCGCCGGTACCGTGGCAGCCCACGACCAGGGGAAGATCCAGGGCGCCATCACGTCTCTCATGAGCCTGACCAGCATCTTCGCCCCACTGATCTTCGCCACCGGCCTCTTCAGCTACTTCACCTCTCCGGCCGCGCCGGTGGAGCTCCCCGGTGCACCCTTCCTGGTGGGCTCAGCCCTGTGGGCCATCTCGTTCTTCATCTTGTTGCGGCTGTTCA
>JBDHCH010000479.1:0-2533 GCA_039592115.1 Gemmatimonadota bacterium
GCCGATCATACCGCTCCGAATCCCTCTAACAGTTCGGAACACGCTCCGACCGGAATCGCCGGGCACACGGGTCGGGCCTGCCCGGGTGAACGCGGCCCCCTACGTGGGGCGAGGGGAAAGGACGGCGGCGGCGCATCCGATTCCGATCCTCGAACCCCCGACCATCGCCCACCTGATCCTGGCTGGTGGCACCGGCCGAGTCGCAGGAGCCCTCCTCTCCCAGCTCGAGGGGTTGGCGCCCCGTCTCCTCGAGGAGAGGGGATTGGAGATCCGGGTCGGGGCCGCCTTCACCTCCCGAGCGGAGATCCGCTCCACAGAGGGATTCCCCCCCGGGGAGGTGAAAGCCCGCATCCTCCGTGGACTGGCACCGGACTGGGAGAGGATTCGTGAGGACCTCGGCGAGGGCCGGTTCGAAAACCCCATCTTCGTCGATCTCACGGCTAGCTCCGAGGTCGCGAATCGGTACCTCCAGGTCCTTCAGGAAGGGGTTCCGGTCGTAACGGCGAACAAGCTGGCCATGAGTGGGCGGTATTCCGAGTACAGGTCCTTGAGGGCAGCCTCGGTCCTCCACGGCGCACCGCTCCGGTTCGAGACGGCCGTAGGTGCCGCTCTTCCCATTCTTGGGGCAGTCCGGGCCCGAAGGCTCTCAGGAGACACGCTCCAGCGAGTGGAGGCGGTTCTTTCCGGCACGTTGTCTTTTGTCTTCGCAAAGCTGTGCGAGGGGCTTCCCTTTTCTCGGGCCGTGGAGGATGCCATGAAGGCAGGGTTCACGGAGCCGGATCCGCGGCAGGACCTTTCTGGATCAGACGTGGCGAGGAAGCTCTTGATTCTCCTGCGGGAGGCGGGCTCGGAGCTGGAGCCTGGAGACATCCCGGTGGAGTCCCTCGTTCCACCGGAGCTCGGAGAAATCTCGGACCCCAGGGAGTTTATCCGAGACCTTGCTGCACATGACGACCTCTGGGTCGAGAGGATGCGGGAAGCCCGGAAAGAGGGGGGAGTCCTGGGGTACACCGCTTCGTTCGAAGGCTGGAGGGCATTCGTGGGGCCTCGGGTCCTCGCTGAAGACCATCCCCTGGCGATTCTCCGGGCCACGGAAAACGGTGTCCTCCTCTGGACCGATCAATACCCTCAGGTGCCGTTGTCCATCGGGGGCCCCGGAGCTGGCCCTCGTGTCACCGCTTCCGGAGTCCTGTCCGATATCCTCTCCGCGGTGAGCGAGCGATACTGGACGGGCACGCCGCTCGCCCCATCGATCCGGCCTCGCCCTCGGAGGGATGGCAGGGGAAGAAGGAGGGTCGCGTGATGGCATTCCCGACTCGAAGGCCAGAAGCGCCCCCTACTCCACTGAACGTCGGCATCCTGGGGGCAACCGGAACGGTCGGACAGAAGTTGGTCTCGCTCCTGTCGGGTCACCCCTGGTTCCGCGTCATCAGCTTGATGGGCTCCTCTCGCTCCGCGGGGCTCCCCTATGAAGCTGCGGTTCGGTGGCTCGAGGCAGAACCGATGCCGGCCTGGGCTCGTGACCGGAACGTGGTGGCCCCAGTGCCTTCCGGGAATCTGGACCTGGTCTTCTCTGCCGTGGACTCTCGGGTCGCGAGGGAGGTGGAGGGAGTCTTCGCTCGCGCGGGGACCCCCGTGGTCACCAACGCCAGCCCCCACCGCCTTCTCCCCTCGGTCCCGCTCCTCGTGCCCGATGTGAACCCCGACCACGCCGATCGGATCAGGGAGTTGGCCGCCGGCTCGGGGTTCATCGTGGCCAACCCGAACTGCTCCACCACCGGGTTGGTTCTCGCTCTGAAGCCTCTCCTGGATGCGGCTACCATCCGCGAGGTCATGGTGACCACCCTCCAGGCCATCTCCGGTGCCGGGTACCCCGGCGTTCCGTCCCTGGAGATCCTTGGCAACGTCATCCCGAAGATCCCGGGCGAGGAAGAGAAACTGGAGGTGGAGCCCCTGAAAATCCTGGGGGATCGGGAGGACGGCGGGTTCCGCCCCGCACCCATGGCCATCAGTGCCCAGACGAACCGGGTGCCCGTCGTGGACGGCCATCTCCTATCGATTTCGGTGGGTTTCTCTCGGCCCATCACCGTCGAAAAGGCGATCCGCGCGATCAGGAGCTATCGCAGCCCGTCGGCGGACCTCCGTCTCCCATCATCTCCGCCGAGGCCCGTCACCCTCCATCCGAACGGAGACGGCCCCCAACCCAGGTTGGACTCCGGCCGGGGCGGCGGAATGTCGGTAACCATCGGTCGGGTGAGGCCCTGCTCGGTGCTGGACCTCCGATTGGTGGCGCTGGTTCACAATACGGTAAGGGGTGCGGCCGGTGGGGCCATCCTCAACGCAGAGTTCTTGTGGGCCAAGGGCCTCCTGGGGAGCGGAAAGAGATCCAAACGAAACCAGGCCCGGGGGGAACCGGTGTTCTCCGGGCCAGCAGGCTGAGTGTCAGGAAGCGACTCCATCGGCCCCTGGCAAGGGGCGCTGGATGCGGCACGGTCACCGAACGGAGAGTGTGCCTTGGAAGCCGGCTGTCAGA
>JBDHCH010000480.1:0-2839 GCA_039592115.1 Gemmatimonadota bacterium
TCCGAAGGGAACAACTCCGTGGTGAACGGGCTGGACCTGGGCGCCGGCGACGAGGTGGTGATATGGGACCAGAACCATCCCACCAACAACGTGGCATGGGATGTCCGAGCTCGGAGGTGGGGGTTCACGGTCAAGAGAGTATCCACCCCCCATGGACCGGCGGCCACTGAAACAACCCTCATGGCCCCGTTCCTGGATGCCCTCACGCCCAGGACCCGGATTCTGGCGTTCAGCCACGTGTCCAACGTGTCCGGAACCGCCCTCCCGGCCCGGGAGCTCTGTCGGGTGGCCAGACAGCGGGGGATCCTTACCCTGGTGGACGGGGCTCAGACCTTTGGGGCGCTGAACCTGGACCTCCACGAGATGGGGTGTGACTTCTTCACGGCGTCGTCACACAAGTGGTTTGTGGGCCCCAAGGAGGCGGGCGTCATGTACGTCAGGGAGGAGAGTCAGGATCGCCTCTGGCCCAGCGACGTGGGGGTCGGTTGGGAGGGTGCGGCGGAGAGTGGCGCCCAGAAATTCGAGAACATGGGCCAGAGGGACGACGCGGCCGTGGTGACCATGGCTACCGCCGCGGCTTTCCATGAGGCCATCGGGCCGGAGGCGGTGGAGGCCCGGGTCCGGGCTCTCGCTGCCACGGTGAAGCGCCGCTTGCGGCAACACCTTCCGGACGTGGTCCTGTTCACGCCACCTGATCCTCTGGACAGTGCCGGGGTGGTGGTGTTCGAGCTTCCCGGCCGGGATCACGATGCCATCTACCAGGGGGTCTACGAAGACAACCGCCTCGGATGCGCTGCCATGCACGGCCTGTTCAATGGCCTCCGCCTCTCTCCCCACATCTATAACACCATGGATCAGGTGGAGACCGCTGTGGAGGCGGTGGCTGCCCATGCCTAGGCGCTCAGGGGGACCCGGTGGGAGACTCCTCCTCCTCATTCCAGGGATCCTTTTGCTCCCGATAGCCTGCATGGATGTCGGCGAGGAGGGGGCGGAGCCGGCGGAGGAGCCCACCTACCCTCCCACTTTTCAGGCCGTTCAGGGGGAGGTGTTTTCGGCACCAGGCGCGCAGCCCCTGGCGTGGGCAGACTACGACAACGATGGGGATCTGGATCTCTTCATCGGCTTCAGAGGTGGGCCCAATCGGCTCTACCGAAACGATTCGGGGGTGTTCACTGATGTGGCGCCCCAGTTGGGTCTGGCGGACCCCTGGGAGACGAGGGCAGCGGCCTGGGGCGACTACGACTCGGACGGAGATCTGGACCTCTTTGTGGGGTTCCGTTTCGAAGACGGGATGCCAAACCGGCTCTACCGGAACGAAAACGCCGGGAGGGAATTCACGGAAGTGGGGGAGGCGCTGGGCTTGAATCTTCTTGGGAATACCCGCCAGACCTCCTGGTTGGATTACGACGGAGACGGCGACCTGGATCTCTTCATGGCGTTCAGGGAGCAGGCGAATCGGCTCTTTCGGAACGAGTTCTGGCGGACGGACGCCAGGGGACGGCGCGTGGGGGGAAGAGGGGAGCCGACCTTCAGGGATGTGACGGCCGAGACGGGCCTGGGAGATCTCCGGAGAACGGTGGGGGTGGCCTGGTTCGACATGGATGAGGATGGCGACCTGGATGCCTTCGTCGCGAATCAGAACGGAGACCTCGACGGGCTCTATCGGAACGAAGGCGGCGTATTTACCGATGTGGCCGCCGAGATGGGGATGGACGGCGCTGGGCGGACCGAAGAGATCGGCGGGGTCGGACCCGCGGTCACCGACTACGACAACGATGGGGACCTCGATCTATTCGTAGCCAACTACGGACCGGATGTCCTCTGGCGGAACGACGGGAACGGGGTCTTCACCGAGGTGGCGGCGGGCACCGCCCTCGGCGCCGACTACCACTCGACTGCAGCCGGGTGGGGGGACTTCGACAACGACGGATATGCCGACCTTTTCGTGGTCTCTTACCTGTCGGGGATCGCCGAGGTGGAGGACCACCTCTTCCGGAACGGCCCGGAAGGGTTCGAGAACGTCATTCCCGAACTCCTCCAACACCCCGGCGCAAGCCACGGCGTATCGTGGGCGGATTATGATGCTGACGGGGACGTGGACCTCCTTTTGGCCAACAACCATCCGGAGGGGGGAGGGCATCCACTCTTCGAGAACCTTTTGCCTGAAGAACGGGCGGAGCGCTCTCTTCAGGTTCGCGTGGTGGACTCGGAGGGCGTGAGCCGTTTCCCCGGTGCCGAGGTCCGGGTGTTTGCTCAAGGGGATGAGGCGGAAGGGGGGGCGGACCGAATCCTGGGTACCGGGATCGTGGATGTGGGGGGCGGCTACTGCTCCCAGGGGGCGGCTCCGGTCCATTTCGGGATTCCCGAGGGCGTTCGGGCGGTTCTCGTGGAGGTGACGGTCCCCGACGGCGGAGCGAGGCGGGTGCATGCCATCAGGGGGGTGCCGGTGCCCCTCCGCCCCATGGGCGTCCTGGAAGTTCGCCTCCCAGAGGTCTTCTGATCGTGGGCGCCCGGAGTGTGGCCGTGAGCGTGGCTCTCGGAGTCATTCTTCTTGCGGGGCTGGTCTCGTGGAAGGAACGAGAGGAGAAGGCCGTGGAGCGGATTCTGCTCCTGGCCGTCGCTCTCGCCCTGATCATCTTGATTCTCGTTTGGCTGCCGGGCTGGAGCGGGTCGCTGATCGCCTGGTGCTCCATCGTAGCATTCGGGCTCGGAGCCGCCCTCTTCTTCCCCGTCCCCGGTCGGGACCTTCTTGAGTTGGGTGTTCCCCGCCCCGGAGTGGACGAACGGGACATCATGTTCTCCCGGGCCGCGCTGGAACCGGGCACAGAGCGATTCGAGG
>JBDHCH010000481.1:0-2491 GCA_039592115.1 Gemmatimonadota bacterium
ATGGACTGACCTCTTGTGTACCGGTTGTTCCGCCAGGGGCAGCGCCGGGTAGCGACGTCAGGAAGGGATAACCGCTGAAAGCATCTAAGTGGGAAGCCCACCCTAAGATGAGTACTCCCAGACCTTCGGGTCTCAGAAGGGCCGTGCGAGACGAGCACGTTGATAGGCGGCAGGTGGAAGCGTGGCAACACGTGTAGCCGAGCCGTACTAATCGCCCGAGTGGCTTGACTCACATCCAGACTGGATGAGCATCCTCCACACGCCACACTCCACCCATTCGACTCACCTGTCTAGTCGCTCTTCTCTCTACTTCTTGGTCTGGATAGCTGGACGGTTGTGTTGCTTGACCGGAGCGCTCAAACGGGTGCAGGTCAAGGCGCGGTTGAAGCGTCAACGAGGACGGCGAGTGAGGCGTAGTTCAAATACTACGTCGCAGCGAGCTGCCCGGACCGCAACGACGAGATGCATCCGTTTCAGCGCTCCGACCTGTGGTTGGTGGTCATGGCATGGGGGCCACACCCGTTCCCTTCCCGAACACGGCCGTTAAGCCCCATCGCGCGGATGGTACTGCTGGTTTATCCGGTGGGAGAGTACGTCGCCGCCAACCTCATTCGTCGAAAGAGCCCGCTTCAGCTTGATGCTGGGGGCGGGCTCTTTCTCTTTCATGGAAAGGAGCCAGGAGCGCTTTCACCACTGCGCCCGGGTTCGAAGCGCCCATCACCGCGCCGATGACGGCGACCCCGGCGGCAGGGCTTTGTGCGGCGATGTCCCTGGCTCCCTCCGGCGTGATGCCTCCGATCCCCACGACGGGGATCTCAACCGCCCTGGCCACTTCAGCCAGGCCTTCCACTCCGATGGCCGGTCCGGCGTCGGATTTCGTGGAGGTCGGATACACCGCTCCACACCCGATATAGTCCGCGCCTTGGGCGGCGGCCTCCCTTGCCTCTGCCGGGTCGTTCGTGGAGTGCCCGATGAGAAACCCATCCGGGGCCGCCGACCGAATGGCCTTCACGGGAGGGTCATTGGGGCCCAGGTGGACCCCGTCGGCCCCGGCGGCCAGAGCGATATCGAAGCGGTCGTTCAGAAAGAGGTATGCGTTCCATCTCCTGGTCAGCTCCCGAAGGCGCTCGGCCCGGGCCATGAGCTCCCGAGAGGAAGCGCTTTTCTCCCGGAGCTGGATGGCCGGAGCCCCTGCGGAGAGCGCTTCTTCAACGACCTCTTCTATGGTCCTGGGGGCTGCAAGTGCCGAATCGGTAATGACGATGAGGCGGAGGGCTCGATGCAGGATCATAGGGGTCCTCAGCCCTCACCCGGACCTGCTTGCTCCCGCCGGTAACGCTCCCAACCCGGGCGGAGCTCGGCAACGGCCCGGTTGTGCTCTGCGAGAGTCTCCGAGAAGACGTGTGTGCCGTCAGGGCGGGCAACAAAGTAGAGAAATGCCGTCTCCGCCGGATCAAGTGTCGCATCCAGCGCCATCTCTCCCGGAGCGCCGATGGGTCCCGGAGGGAGGCCCGGATAGGTGTAGGTGTTGTAGGGATGCTCCGCTACCGAGTCCATGGCGGCGTACAGCAGGCGGGATCGGTATCCGCCCAGGGCGTAGAGGACCGTGGGATCAGCCTGAAGAAGCTGCCCCCTGGCGAGGCGGTTGTGGTACACGGAGGCGATGATGGGCATCTCTCCTGTGACCCTGGCTTCGGCCTGGACGATGGAGGCGAGGGTTACCACCTCGGCCTCCGTCATCCCCAGGACGACACGCGCCGCTTCTCGTTCCGGGGTCCAGAACAAGCGGTAGCGGTCGACCATGGCCCGGAGGACATCCGAGAGCGGCGCTCCCTGAGCCACCCGGTAGCTGTCCGGAAAGAGGTACCCCTCCAGTCCTGGCCCTGGAACGCCCCACTCCACGTCGGTGGAGTCGCCGGTGAGGCGGGCGAGGACCGTATCGGCTTCCAGATCGGTAACGGCACCGATTCGGGGGGCCATCTGCGCGAGGCGGAACCCCTCCGGGATTACCAGGGTCTCCGTCAGGACCCGCCCGGTGGTCAGGTCATACAGGATCTGGGACCAGGGAGTGCCGGGGACGAAGGCGTAGGGTCCCGACCGAATCTCCCGATCGGCTCCTTTGAGCCTGCCGTAGGCTTTGAAGATCCGTGGTGTTCCAACCAGGCCCCGAGCCCGGAGGGTGTCGACGACCGCGTCGAAGGAGGCGCCAGGGGGGATCACGATCTCGACGGGGGGGCCTGCCGGAGGTGCGCTTCCCCCTCGACCGATCAGCAGGACACCGGCTACTCCACCTACCAGGGTTACCACCAGGAGGATCAACGAGAGCTTCTTCATACCACCGGATCCTCCGATCCCGGGTCGGAGTCGCCCGGTTTGGAGCCATGCTCTTCGGCCATCCTTCTCTTCTCCTCCTTCGTTCTCGAATTCAGCCAGCTCTGGAGGATCAGCACCGCAGCAGCCGCGTCGATCCTTTCCTTCTCCTCCCGCTTTC
>JBDHCH010000482.1:0-2487 GCA_039592115.1 Gemmatimonadota bacterium
CGGCGCCCATACTCGTCCACCACGGTGCCGAAAAGGCGGTCGGCGGCCGGGCGGGCAGTTGGCGGTGCAGGACCGAACTGGATCTCGTCCAGATCCAGCCACCTCAGCTCTGCCGTCCGTCCGCCCGGGACTTCGACCAGGATTTCCCGGATGTCTACGCCCAGGTCCGTGGATCCGCCCTCGAGCTCCACGACCATCCCGGACTTGAGCTCCAGTTCCACCGCTTGATCGTCCACGACTTCCAGACGCCTCAACTGCCCGAAGCGGATCCCGGATTCTGCCGTCCCAGGAAATTCCCGGTCGTCCCATGAGATCCGGATGTCGAACACCTCGATGACCCGGTCCCGACGCGAGTCGGCCCCTTCGGTCAACTCCATCCAGAGCTCTTCAGCCTCACTGGACGATTCCTTGCTTCCGCTAAGTAGGTCTGCCCAGCTGGCCTCGTTCCGGTCCCAGCGGATGAACCCTTCGTACACCTGCCCGGCGGCCGTCTGGACCCTGCCCCAGATGCGATGGGTTTCCTGGGCCTCGAGTAGAGCGCCAGGTCCGGAAACGAGAGGGAACAGAGGAACGGCCGCCCACGAAACGAGGACGGACATCCACAGACTTCCCCCCAATCCCCCAGGCGGAATCGCACGGCGGATGTTCATGGTGTCGACTCCATGGTAACCAGCTGATTCATGGCCCGCTCTGACCACCTGTCCGTACGGACCGCGAACAAGGGGGGTTTCGGTGAGGGGCGAGATTCATAGAATGGCTGAAGCCAGTGGAATGGTTGGGTAGGGATCGCGTGTAATCACGACTGTTCTTCTGTGCCCGGGAGGGGGAGGGTTCGGGAACTGCGCTTGGAGGTCGGATGGGGATGAGATGAAGCTACACACGGCCGTCGGTCTTGGACTGATCTCGGGTCTTCTCCTGGGTCTCCTGGCATCCATCACCGGATCACCCCTCCTCACCTCCATCTCCATCGGGATCGAGCCCATCGGTACCGCGTTCGTTAACCTCCTGAAGATGGTCGTGATTCCCCTGGTGGCTGCGGTCATCTTCGTGGGGGTAGGATCCTTGGGCGACCTGAAACGTCTCGGTCAGCTGGGGGCCGTCACCCTCCTGATATTCGGCGTCATGACAGGTGTGGCCGTCCTCCTGGGGATGGGCGTCATGAAGGCGATCCTTCCCCTGGCCAGCGAGGGAGCGGCTCAGGCCGTGGCAGCCGGGGCCACGGAAGCCCCGGCCCTCCCAGGGATGGTGGAGTTCTTCCTCTCCCTTATTCCGACCAACCCCTTTCAGGCAGCTGCCGAAGGTGCGCTCCTCCCCCTGATCGTATTCACCGTCCTCCTGGCCGCTGCCACCGGAGCCCTTCCGGAGAGGGAAAGGGACCTGCTCCTTTCCTTGGGAAACGCCGTCACCGCGGCCTTCCTCAAGCTCGTGGATTGGATCCTGCTCCTCGCCCCGGTGGGTGTCTTCGCTCTCGCGGCCCCGGTCACGGCCCGGGCCGGTTGGGCGATGCTCCAGGCCCTGGGGGCGTTCATCCTCGCAGTCCTGGTGGGACTCGTCCTCCTGGTGATCCTCGTCTACCTCCCCCTGGTGACCATCCTGGGCAAACGGACTCCGGGCGCTTTCCTCAAAGCCACTCTCAACCCGCTCGTCATCGCCGCCAGCACCGCCAGCACCGCTGCCTCGGTCCCGGCCATGTTGGAAAGCGCCGAAGACGAGTTGAAGCTCTCCCGTTCCGTTACCAGCTTCGTGATCCCACTCGGTGCCGGGATCGGGAGATTCGGAACGGCGGTTTTCCAGGGCGCCGGGATCGTCTTCCTGGCCTGGCTTTTCTCGATTCCCCTCCCAATCGCCAGCATCGGCGGCGCGGTCCTGGCCACCTTCATCGTGTCTTTCACGGTCGCCGGGATTCCTTCTGGTGGAGTTGTCGGAATGGCCCCGGCCCTGGGAACGGTGGGGATTCCCCTTGACGGCCTGGGGGTGCTCATCGGCGTGGACCGGATTCCGGATATGGCCCGGACCGCGCTGAACGTGGAAGGCATCCTCGTGGCGGCGACAGTGTTGGACCGGGTGGTGGGAGAGGAGGAAGGGATGGCCTCTACCAAACCAGTGGGGGATGAAGAGGAGATCGGGGGGGGCGGCGACTCGACAGAGTAACTCCATCCTCCCCGCCAACCTCCGGGAAAGTCACGGCGTCCAATCATTCGAACACCCGTCCCAAGCCCCACCGGAGCTCTTCGAATGCTTGATCGCCTCTCGCAACACCTCCGCTTCGCCCTCCGCCAGATCGCTCGGCACCCGGGGTTCTCGGCTCTCCTCGTTCTCACCATCGCAGTGGCCATCGGTGGGAACGTGGCGATCTTCTCGGCTCTGGAGGCCATCGTTCTCCGCCCCCTGCCCTACCCGGAATCGGATCGACTGCTCGCGGTCTGGGAGACGCCTGAGGGGGAGGGCTGGCATCAACCCTTCACCGGGCCGGACTACCTGGATGTG
>JBDHCH010000483.1:0-5809 GCA_039592115.1 Gemmatimonadota bacterium
GTGCTGCTCATAGCCCCGCTCCTGAAGGCCATGCACCACCACGAGGTGGACCACGACGGAGGGACGCTCCACATCGAGACAGACCACGGCGGTCACTTCCATCCCCCGCCGGAGTTGCCTGACCGACAGGTGGCCACAGCGCCGACGGCATCAGCCGTTCCAGCGACAGCTTGGGAGACTCCGGCGACGTCGTCTTCGGCCGTGTCCGCTCCGGCCAGGGTGACCATCGAGCACCCTCCCAGGCCTCCTCCCTCCCCGCTGCATCCCAGACCTCCACCTCTCCTCGTCTGACCATCGCCCTGTTCCCGGGGTGGCGGTGTGTGTTTCGTCACGCCCCGGAGCCGGGTCACCCCCAAAGGGCCGTGCAGGGCTGTCGTTGTGCCCTTCATGCCCGAATGACTGAAACGGGAAGCCCTGCAGGTGGCTTCCCAAGACCGGATCCAGAAGCATGAACAGACGTCTCTGTCCCACCATCGTGTTGATGGCCTGGACCTGCATTCCACTGGCTAGGGCCCCCTCTGTTTCCGCCCAGGAAGCGGGGGAGTCCGTCTCCCTGGAGGAGGCCCTCTCCCTCTTCGGGCGGAACAGCCCGGGGCTTCAGCTGGCCCGGAGCCGCCTTCGAGGGAGGCTGGGGGAGGTCCGGCAGAGCCGGGCCCGCCCCAACCCGCAGTTGGCCGTCACCCACGAGTCCCTGGGGGACTACTCAGAGAGCTACCTGAATCTGACCCAGCCGGTGGACTTTCTCTGGGAATCCGGTTCCCGGGACAGTCGGGCAGAGGCGCTCACGCTCCAGGCCCGAGCCCGGTTCCTGGCGGACAGCGCCCGATTGGCCCTGGAGGTGAAGCGGGCCTACCTGGGGGCGTGGCAGGCCATGGAGATCCGGCGGACGTACCAGCAGGCCGAAGGGTTGATGGCCCAGTTGCTGGCTTCGGCAGAGGCTCGGTTCTCCGAGGGTGACATTGCCGGGTACGACCTCCGAAGGCTCCGGCTCGAGCACCTTCAGTTCCAGCGGAGAACGGCGGCGGTGGAGCTCGACCTGGAGGAGGCTGAACACCGGTTGGGGGCCCTCCTGATGGCCACGGACGATGCCCGTCGGCTTTCCGCTTTGGAGGTAGGCGCAGAGGAGATGACCGCTGGTGTACCCAGCGACCCGGTGGCTCAAGCCCTGACACGCCGGCCTGACATCCAGGCCGCGGAGGCCGTCGCGGAGGCACGGGGCAAAGAGACGACCTTGAGCCGGGCATCGGTTCTGCGTGGCACCAGCCTCACTGGCGGCCTCAAGCGACAGAGCGACGGCGTGGAGCAATCGATGCAGCCCAGGCCGCGGCTCTGGCCGCGGATTCGGAGGTCACCCTCCTTCGCCGTGCAATCGCTCAAGAGGTGTCCATCGCCTCATCACGCCTGAGCACAGCCCAGCGCCAACAAGAGGTGTTCGGTTCTGAGAGTGCGCAGGAGGCAGAAGAGCTCCTGGCGATCGCCCGACTCAGCTTCGCTGAAGGGGAGATGAGGGCAGTCGACCTTCTGGATGCCGCGAAGGCCTTCGTGGAGGCTCGGCTTCTGGGCCTTCAGGTCCGGGCCGACCTCTGGGACGCGTATTTCGAGTTGGAGCAGGCCCTGGGTGGATTCTCCACGGAATCGGACAAGGGAGTGAATGAGCGATGAACACCTTCAGGCAGTCATCTCCGGCACCCCTGTTTGCGGCCATTCTCTTCGTACTCGGTTGCGGTGACGACGGCAGTCAGACCGGGACCCCCGACCTCGTGTCCGGAGGCGGCGAGGCCCTCACCATCTGGACGGACCGGGTCGAGCTGTTCTTCGAGTACCCTGCCCTGGTCGCTGGAACCGAGGGAGGGCCGTGGGCCGTCCACCTCACCGATCTTACCCACTTCCAACCGATCTCCGAAGGCAGACTGACCCTGCAGTTCGAGGGCTCTGACGGGAGCGTCCTGACGAACGTTTCCGATGCTCCGGCCCGGCCGGGGATCTACACGCCTGCTCCGTCGTTCGAGGTCGCGGGAATGTACGACCTGATCGTGATCCTCCAGGGCAGGGGTATCGAGGAGGAGATCTTCGTGGGCCCGGTCCAGGTATTCGCGTCAGTGGAGGACCTTCCTCTTCTTCCCGAGGAGGAAGGGGTGGGGATCGGCTTCCTGAAGGAACAACAGTGGCCCATCGAGTTCGCCACGGTCCGAGCGGCCCGTAGGAGTGTGCGGGCCGGAGTCACGGCGACGGGAGAAGTGATTCCAGCCCCCGATGGGGTTGCCGAGATCACCGCCCCGGTGGAAGGGATGATCCGCTGGGAGGACAACCGGGGATCTCCCACGGAAGGGGCCCGAGTGACCCGAGGCGCCCCATTGGTCCGGCTCTCTCCCGTCTCAGGTGACAACACCTATGCAGATCTGGTGAGCCGGGCCGAGCTTCTGGAGCGGGAGGTGACCCGGGCGAAACGCCTGGTGGACGCCGAGGCGGTGCCTGCCCGGCGCCTGGAGGAAGCCCGCCTGGCGCTTGATGTGGTGCAGGCGCAGCTGGAGGGAATAGACGCTCCCGCAGGGGATGGATACGTGCTGACTCTTCGCTCCCCTATCACGGGGGCAGTGACCTCTCGTCACTTCTCCCTGGGCGAGCGGGTCGCCGCCGGCGAGCCCCTCTACTCACTTTTCGATCCCCGTCGTGTTTGGATCCGCTTCGACCTTCCGGCGACACATGCCTCCCGGACGGGTGAGATCTCCGCTGCCACCTTTTCCCCCGAAGGATCGGACCGGGTAATCCGCACAGACCAGGTCGTGACGGTGGCCTCCGCCCTGGACCCCGACCGGCGCACCCTGGCAGTGACCCTGGCGGCGGACAACCCTGACAGCCTGTTGAAACCAGGGATGCTGATCCACGGGAGGGTGCTGTTCTCCGAGCCCGAACCGACCCTCGCGGTACCGGAGGAAGCGATCATGGACGAGAACGGGCTCCTCGTGGCCTACGTTCAGATCGGAGGCGAGACCTTCGAACGAAGAGCCGTTACCGTCGGGGACACGGACGGGCAGTGGACCACCGTTCTCTCGGGGGTGCGTGCCGGTGAATATGTTGTGACCCGCGGGGCGTACCAGATCCGCCTCAGCTCCCTCAACACTAGCGAGATTTCCGACCATGGCCACGTCCACTAGCAGCGGGGCGGGCCTCATGGATCGGGTCATCGCCTGGTCTCTCCGGAACCGCCTCATAACGCTCTTCATTGCCGCCGGCCTTCTGGCTGGGGGAGCCTACGCCGCCCTGACGACCCCGGTGGATGTGTTCCCTGACCTCACCGCGCCAACAGTTACGGTGCTCTCCGAGGCCCATGGTATGGCCACGGAGGAGGTGGAGCGGTTGGTGACGTTCCCCATCGAGACGGCCCTCAACGGATCGGCCGGGGTCCGCAGAGTGCGGTCCGCTTCCTCCCAGGGCATCAGCATCGTTTGGGTAGAGTTCGAGTGGGGAACCGAGATCTACCGGGCCCGACAGGTTGTGGCGGAGAAGCTTCTGCTGGTCACGGACCAGCTCCCGGAGGACCTCCCGAGCCCGGTGCTGGCCCCCATCACCTCCATCATGGGCGAGATCATGGTCCTGGGCTTGACCAGTGAGACCGTCCCCGAGATGGAGCTCCGTACGGCGGCCGACTGGATCGTGAGGAAACGGCTTCTGGCCATATCCGGTGTGGCACAGGTGATCACAGTACCAGGTGCTCCTGGATCCGGAGCGGATGGCGGCCTACCAGGTCACTCTGCACGAGGTCATGGAGGCCACGGAACGGTCGAACGCCGTGGCGTCCGGGGGCGTGTACCTCCGTGACGGGATGGAGATTCTCATCAGAGGGCTGGGGCGGGCAGAGTCGGTGGAGGACATCGCCGAGACCGTGGTCGCCTTGCGGGCGGGCGCTCCGGTCCGGATCGCCGACGTGGCCGAGGTGCGCATCGGGCCGCGGCCTCGCATCGGTATCGCTTCGGTGAACGGAGATCCGGCGGTCATCCTCACGGTTCAGAAGCAGCCGGGGGTCAACACCATCGAGCTGACCGCCCAGATCCATCGGGAACTCGACCAGCTGCAGGGGCAGCTCCCAGGCGGGGTCCGCATCGAGCGAGACCTCTTTCAACAATCCGACTTCATCCGCCTGGCCGTGGACAACGTGATTGCGGCCCTCCGGGACGGGGCGGTGTTGGTGGCCGTGATACTCTTCCTCTTCCTCTGGAACTTCCGGACCACGGGAATTTCCGTCTTGGCCATCCCCCTCTCCCTGGCCGTGGCCATGGTCTCCCTCAGGCTTTTCGGGGGGACCATCAACACCATGACCCTGGGGGGAATGGCCATCGCCATCGGAGCCCTGGTGGACGACGCCATCATCGATGTCGAGAACACGTTCAGGCGGCTCCGGGAGAACCGATCCCTCCCCGACGACCGACGGCGCTCGATCCTCTCGGTCGTGTACGGCGCGACCCGGGAGGTTCGGGGGCCCATCGTGAACGCCACGCTCATCATCGCGGTGGTCTTCCTGCCCCTCTTCTTCCTCTCAGGAGTGGAGGGCCGCATGCTGCGGCCCCTGGGCCTCTCCTACATCGTCAGCATCCTGGCTTCACTTCTCATTGCCGTCACGGTGACCCCCGTCCTCTGCTACTTCTTCCTGCCCGGGGCCCCCATCATGGCCCACGGCCGGGAGAGCTGGTTGGTACGGTTTCTCAAGCGACGGTACCGGCCCCTCCTGGACGGTGTCCTGAAACACCCTCGGGGCATCGCGGCCGTCGCATTAGTCGGTGTTGCCGGAACCCTGGCGGCGTTTCCATACCTGGGGCGCGGATTCCTTCCGGAGTTCCAAGAGGGGACCTTCACGGTGACGGCTGTGACCCTGCCCGGCACAGGAGTTCTCGAGTCCGACGGGCTCGGTGACCGTGTGGAGGAGATCCTTCTCTCCCACCCGGCGGTGGTCTCGACGGCACGGCGTACTGGACGGGCGGAGCTGGACGAGCACGCCCAGGGTGCCAACGCCGCTGAGATCGAGGTGCAGCTGGATCTCTCCGAGGCCGATGTCCGGGACGTGGAGGCGGAGGTCCGGGACCGACTGGCCATCGTCCCGGGCATGAATGTCACCATCGGGCGTCCCATCGGGCACCGCATCGATCACATGCTTTCCGGTACCCAGGCGGCCATCGCGGTGAAGATCTTTGGCCCGGACCTCTACCAGCTCCGGGCTCTGGGGGAGGAGATCAGAGGTGCGATCGAAACGGTTCCAGGGGTCGTCGACCTGGCGCTGGACCAGCAGGCCGACGTACCCCAACTCCGGATTCAGGCGAACCGCCTGGCCATGGCCCGATACGGGGTTACCCCCGGTGTGTTGGCCGAGGCGGTGGATGTGGCGTTCAACGGCGAGGTCGTGTCCCAAATCCTCGAGCAGCAGAGCGTCTTTGACCTGGCCGTTCGATATCCCGAGCAACTCCGAAGCTCGGACGAGATAATCTCCCTGGCCCGAGTGGATGTGCCGGGCGGAGGTACGGTGCCCCTCGGCGAGCTGGCCGATGTCCGCTTCGACCGCGGCCCCAACGTGATCAGCCGGGAAGACGTTCAACGCAAGATCGTCGTCCAGGCGAATGTGGAGGACAGGGACGTGGGGAGTGTCGTGGAGGACATCCGGATCCGGGTCGAAGCCCAGGTGGCTCTGCCACCAGGGTATTACGTGGAGTACGGAGGTCAGTTCGAGAGTGGTCAGGCGGCAGCCCGGGCCATCGGGATGATGTCATTGGCCTCGATCGCCGCGATATTCTTGATCCTCTTTCAGGAATTCGGGAGGGCC
>JBDHCH010000484.1:0-2476 GCA_039592115.1 Gemmatimonadota bacterium
CTCCCCACCCCCAGAAACCCACCCCACCTGCCGTTCCTGACCAGTCCCGTCCGCCTCGTCTCCATTTCCCCAACAGCCTCAGGAGTTCGTAGGGCCCTTGAATTCCCTATCCCTACGGTGGTCGCGCTTGCGCCGGCGCGGGAAGGTCTTTGGATCCGATTCCTGACATGATTCCAACCCCCATGACTCCCATGGTCTTGTTGAACGTACGCCGATCCATGTCGATACCCTTTCAGACGATTCGGCGACGGACCCGGGCGTTCAACTTGGTGATGAGCGCCAGGAACCTCACTCCGGTCCGTTCAGATACGGTATGTGGGAGGACAGCCGGATCGTCCGGGCCGATAAGCGTGGCCGTATCACCCACCTCGACCGTCCTCTCCTGTCCGGCATCCAGAATGGTGTGGGCCGAGTTGACGCTGGCGATCACCGGGTAGAGGCGGCCTCCAATCAGAACCTGACAGGTGCCGGCTGCCGTGGAGGGATACCCGTCGGCATGGTCCCCGGGCAGTAGCGCAACCCAGTGGGGCGACGCGGGCGTTGCGCTCCGGCGCGTCGGGCAGGTGGCCGACACCGGGTGGTTCTGAAGGTCCGAGCGAACCCGAACCTGTCCTTGAAGGAAGCTCACGATCTTGGCGGCAGGGTACGAAACCGTGATGGAGGAGCCGTCTGTTGCGGACGTCCTGGTACGCATGGAACCTTTTGAAGGCTGAAGGCCGGTTTCCGGTCTCCCGTGTGCCATGCCCAGGACATCATTCCAGGTTTCTGTACAAGATGAAGACCCCAGTTTCATTCACAAGCGAGGGGGCGTGGAGAATCGCCACGCTCTCCGGGGTAATCCTATTCGAGTCCCAAAGGGGGATCTATCCGAGCAAGGCTGCAACACTTTCCAGCCTCTTTCCGTCTGATTCTCGCACAGCAGAGGAGCACCCACCGTCGGTTCGGCAGGAGAAAACATGATTCGCTCGATCGTTCGGCCTTCGGCAATCCCAATTGCTCTTGCCATCTTCGCGGCGTGCAGTTCAGAGCGGGTCGAGGTTCCGTGGGCAGGTCAAATCGATACGTTGGCAAATGGTGCCATCAGCATCCAAAACCACTCCGTGGGAGCTTGGAATCCGTCCCTGGCTTGGTCGCCAGGCGACAGCGCTAGGATCGGCTCTCTCGACAACGAGACCACAGCGTTCTCAAGGGTCTCGGACCTTGCCGTTGATAGTCGGGGGCAAATCTATGTCCTTGAGCTTGGCGGTACTTCGGTTCGCGTCCTTGGCCCTGAGGGAGACCTGTTACAGGTAATCGGGACCCGAGGCTCCGGGCCAGGCGAGATCCTGAGCGCAGTCGGCATGGAGGTGGACACAGAGGATCGTCTCCTGCTGGCGGATGCTGGAAACGCTCGGTATACCGTCTTCAACTCAGACGGAACCGTGGCGCGTTCCCAACGGTGGCCAGAAGTGGGCTTGGTGTTGCCACGCCCCGTCGCTATCGGCCGTTCCGGCCTTCTCCTTGCCCAGACCGCCATCCGGATCGGCACCACGAGATTTCAGGATATCCTCCTGTGGTTGGATGAGGAGCTGAAGGAAGTGGCCCGATTCGAGATCCCACGCTTCGATCGGGACGTCTACGAGCTGCGGAATTCGGAAGGTCGGCTCCGGGAGATCGTAGAGGTTCCGTACGCGCCGTGGCTGGTCTGGAACGGCGGCTCGGCAGGGGAGGTCTGGATAGGTGTCAACGATCGGTACGCCCTCGCACGGGTGACAATGGCCGGAGACACGACCCTCATTCTCTCCCGAAAGGCTTCTCCCATGAGAGTGTCAGCCGAAGAAAAGGCAGCCGCCTTGGAGAGATTCAGGCCGCTCCTAAATGGTGGCGGAAGGATCGATGATTCTCGGATTCCACCCAACAAGCCTCTGTTTCAGAGTGTTCTCGTGGATGACGAAGCACACCTCTGGGTTCGTCAATATGTCGAGGATCGGGAGACTGGATCGCTCTTCGACATCTTCGATCCAAACGGACGCTACCTGGGTGAGCTCAAGATTCCGTATGACCTGGAGGCGAGACCACGTCCTTTGGTTCGCCAAAGCAACCTATATGGGGTCATTCTCGATGACCTGGAAGTGCCTTACATCGTTCGGGTTCAGATCCAGAAACCCGGTCACCCGAGATAGCTCTTCCCCCCGTCTTCTGATCCAGGAGCACTCTCGTTTTTAGCTATCCTCCGGGCTGACCCGAGAACCGTCCTGAGGGGCAGCAATCTCTACAAGATCTATCAGACTGGGCTCGGGTTCGTCTCAGGCGGGCACATCACTCGGTCCACAACGGTGCCTGGAACCAAGTTGGGATTACCACCTCACCATGTTCGGTGGCGGCGTGATGGTCCGGACGCCGATCGCTGAGTTCCGGGGGGAGTATTCGGACGCCACAGCAGACAAACCGAGTCCAGGCGGTCAGGGTGAGATGAACGGGGACTTCTTTCGCACAT
>JBDHCH010000485.1:0-2462 GCA_039592115.1 Gemmatimonadota bacterium
CGATCTGCCGTACTTTTCCGGCAAACATGCCGGAATATGCCGGGATTTACCGGCCCAATGACCGGCCCAAAACGACACAACAATCGACAAACACCAAAAGAGATTCAGGATTGTGATTGGGGTGGCGGGCGAAAGGGGGAGCTTAGCCCTCGAATCCGATCTGCTCCAGGATCTCTGCCCATCTAGGGTCTGACCGAAGAGAATCGTAGACAGGGTCACCGGGGAGCAGATACACGCGGAATCGGTATTCCTCGATGGCCTGTCGCAGCCATCGAAAAGCCTCGTCGACATCTCCGAGAATGGCATGCACTTGCGCTCGACCCCAGGTGGGTTCCCCTGAGGTCTCGTACTTCTCCAAAGCTCGCAGTGCCGCGTCCCTTTCTCCCCGATAGGCGCTGATCCTGGCATCCAGAGGCCACGGTTCGCCGGATCGATAGGCCACCTCGCAGACCTGGATGCCCTCGTCGAAACGAGCGAGCTCTAGATACGAGTAACAAACCCACTGGTAGGGGAGCGAGTTGTCCGGATCGGCTGCGATGTTCCGAAGGCCTACTTCAATGGACCGTTCGTAGTCCCTTCCGTAGTAGTGGACCAACGGCGCTCCGTGAGCCAGCCAGGGAGCCAGAGGATCGAGTCTCTGGGCGATGGAGAGCTCCCGAAGCGCGTCCTCGCCTCGACCGACACTCGCAAGGAACAGGGAATACCAGCAATGGATCTGGGATTGATCGGGTTCAAGGAGAAGAGCTGTGCGGTACTCCTGATCGGCTCCCTCCCAATCCCATTCGGATGCCACCTTCGCATGAGCGATGACACCGTGAGGAATACTCAGGGTCGGATCCAGCTCCAGCGCTCGCTCGGCCGTGGTCACGGCGAGGCGGTAGGCCACTTCAAGTCCCGACTGGTCCAACCCGTATTCCCCGAGCATCAGGTAAGCGCTGGCCAACCCCACGTAGGCATCCAGGTAGAGAGGATCACGTTCGATAGCTTGTTGATAGAGCTCTACGGCCTCTCGGATCTCCGGGTCCGTCCGCTGGTTCCAAAGGTACCTGGCCCTGTCAACAAGTCGATATGCGACTGAGTCGTTGGTGGGGACCGCCGTGATTCGGGCCTCTTCTTCCGGAGAGATCGCCACGCTCAGGCCGGATGCCACTCCCTCCGCGATCTCGATCTCGATGCGAATGGCTTCGGCCGGGAGGTACTCTGTTTGCATCGAATGATTCCAAAGGACCTCGTCGAGGCGAGCGTCAATGAGTCGGACTGCAACTCTCACCACGGAGCCCACAACCTCAGCGGTCCCCTCGAGAAGGAAGTCCACACCCAGCGCAGCAGCGATCTCCGGAACGGAAGGACGCGCCTCCCCATATTGATCAACCGACGTTCGGGCTTTCACCGAGAGCGACGAGATCTCGCCCAATGCCGAAATGATCTTGTCATGGATTCCCCGGGCGATGTAGGCATCCTCTGGGTCAGGGCTGTTGTCGTCCAGGGGAAGGACGGCAATGGAGGGTCGCGGGTCGTCGGTCTCGACCGCAGAGCTCATTTCTCCTGCTGGAGTGTCCCCCTTCTGCCCGCCGAGCATCGAGAGCGCCACTCCTGCAACGACCAGGAGTGCTGCCACCATCAACAACTCCGGCCCGCTAACCCGCTGCCGCCCCTTCTCGCCGTGGTACCAGGCGAGGACGAGGGCGATGAAGAATCCCGCGATGAGGAGGATGTGGACGCCCCTGATGACGCCCTCGGGGACCCCCCAGGTCTCCCGGGCCGGGTCCAGCCCGGTGTAGATGAAGAACGCCCCAGCCAGGTACGCCAGACCCCACTGCACGAGCTTCCGCTCTTTCAGGCGTTGGAGGAGGGTGGGTGGGGTCATTCAGCCCTCCAATCCCATGTCCCGGAGGATCTCGATGAAGCGGGGATCGGAGCGGAGGGGATCCAGGAAAGGATTCACACGAATCCGGACAGGTGGTACCGCCGAGACGTCGATGTAGTCCCGCAATTCCCTTATGGCTTCGTCGATATCTCCCAATGCGCTCGGAATCCCATATCTCAGCTCTTTACCCCCGGAGCCTCCAGCCGCGCGGGCTTCTTCCACCTCCCGCAGCGCCGCCTCCCTATCGCCCCGTACGGCATAGTAGAGACCAAGATAGGCTCCTCCTTCTATGTCCGACTGAGATGCCTCACACGACTCCCTGGCCTCCTCGAATCGTCGGAGCATCAGATAGGATTGGCAGAGCCAACCGTTGGTTGGGGGATGATTGGGGTAGACCTCCGCGGTCTTGAGACCCTCCGCCACAGCGTGGGCGTATTCCCCGGCTTGGAAGGACAATTTAGCCGGGCCATGGGCCATGGCCTGTGTCAGAGGATCGAGGCTCAAGGCGATGGAGAGCTCATGGAACGCCTCCTCGTGGCGGGCCATGACACTCAAATACATAGCATACCAGTAATGGGCGAAAGCGTGATCCGGG
>JBDHCH010000486.1:0-2462 GCA_039592115.1 Gemmatimonadota bacterium
ATCACGGCAAAATGCCGGGATTCGGTGTCCCTTGCACACGTTGGATAGGCGTGTGGATGTTGGTGGCTCCAATGCGCGACCGCCTGCTCTCCAGATTGACTGCCGGTGTGAGGTTTCCCCCCCCAGGTAGCCGAACATCCCTGAGGCTGAGTACCTTTTTCTCGATGGAGACGACTCTGAAGGAAGCCGGGGGGGGGAGTATGAGGAGTCGAACGTTCAACGGGGAGCAAGTTGAGGTGTAGGTGGAGAGCACGATCCTCGATGGGATGACCCTGTGGGGGATGCCAGACAGCTACCGAGTGGCCTGGGCGCAGCTTGGGGACAGGGGATCTGTTCTCAACTCGGAGCCCTGTACCAGTGCCGTTCGCAGGTGCCGAACTTCTCAAAGGTGCCGCCCATATTGCCAGCGCCGAACCTTTGATTCCGCGGGGCCGTATCAGATAGCAGGGCGAGGCGTCATCACAGTTCTGTTCAGACCGCACCCAAAGGAGCCCACATGAAGGAGAGACTCCTTCAGCTCTTCCATGACCGATTCGGGCACAGGCCAAACGCCTTCCTCGAGCTGGAAGCCGACGCCTCCACACGCCGGTATTCCCGGTTGGCTGGCAACGACGGCGTCACCGCGGTGGGCGCCATGGGCCCGGACCGGGAAGAGAACCGGGCCTTCCTGACCTTCGCCAAGGCCTTCCGGTCCATCGGCCTTCCTGTCCCCGAGGTCTACTGTGAGGACCAGGATGCCGGGGTTTGGCTCCTGGAAGACCTGGGTGACACCACCCTCTTCAAATCCCTGACCCATGCCCGGACCGGTCTGCCCGAAGACCAATTCCCGGAGGAGGTGGAGGCCCTCTACCGGAAGGCGCTCTGGGCTCTTCCCCGCTTCCAGGTCCAGGGCCACTTGGTGGCGGACTACGAACTGGCCTATCCCCGTCGGGCCTTCGACCAGCAGTCTATGCGCTGGGACCTGAACTACTTCAAATACCACTTCCTGAAGCTCTCACACCTGCCCTTCAACGAGCAGCGCTTGGAGGACGATTTCGACCGCCTCATCGGTCTTCTGCTCGAAGCCCCATCCGACTTCTTCCTGTACCGGGATTTCCAGTCCCGGAACATCATGATCCGGGACTCGGAGCCCTGGTTCATCGACTTCCAGGGGGGCCGCATGGGGGCGTTGCAGTACGACGTGGCATCCCTGCTCTATGACGGGAAGGCGAACATCCCCCAGCCGGTGCGGGACCGGCTCCTCGAGGTCTACCTGGAGGCTCTGGCCGAGCATCGCTCCTTCCCTCGAGAAGAGTTTCTGGTCCAGTACCGGGGGTTCGTGCTCATCCGCATCATGCAGGCCCTGGGCGCCTACGGGTACCGGGGGTTTTTCGAGCGGAAGAAGCACTTCCTGGACTCGGTGCCCTTCGCCGCTCGGAACCTGCGGAACCTCCTCGAGGCGGGCATGCCGGCGCCTCTTCCGGAGCTGGAACGGGTTTTCGGATCCATCGTGGATTCCTGGGCCCACGCAAACGGGAAGGTGGAAGCTCCCGAGAAACTCACGCTGCTCGTCCAGAGCTTCTCTTATAAGAAAGGGGGGTATCCCACGGACCAGACCGGCCACGGCGGGGGCCACGCCTTCGACTGCCGGGGGCTTCCCAACCCGCACCGGGTGCCGGAGCTCCGGGACCTGACGGGGAAGGACCGGGACATCGTGGATTTCATGGAGGGAAACGAGGAGGTACAGACCTTCTGGGGCCACGTCAGGGGCATCGTTGACGGCCACATCAAAAACTATCTGTCTCGCGGATTCGAGAGCCTGACGGTCTCCTTTGGGTGCACCGGAGGGAAGCACCGATCCGTTTTCTTCACCATGAAGACTGCTGAGCACATTCGAACCCGGTTCCCGGAAGTGGAGCTCATCGTAAGGCACCGGGAGATCTGATGGCGCACGGGACTCGGCCCCCTCAAGGCATGATCCTGGCCGCGGGAGCCGGAACCAGGCTTCGGCCTCTGACGGACCGGACACCCAAGGCCCTGGTTGAGGTCGGCGGCCGGCCCATGCTGGCCTGGGTCATGGAGCGGATGTCGAAGGCCGGAGTGCGGCGCCTGGTGGTCAACACGCATCATCACGGGGATCAGATCCGGGAGTTCCTGGAAGGAGTGGCCGGGGGCGCCGGCGAAGAAATCCACGGCGTCGCACCGATGGATCCTAGCGGAGAAGACGATCCGGGTCCCGGGGGACCGACGGAATTCCAGCACCTGGACGTCGCCGTCTCTTCAGAACCCCAAGGCCCCCTGGACACGGGCGGCGGCCTCTTCAAGGCTGCCCCCTTCTTCACCGGGGATGCCCCCATCATCCTCCACAACGTGGATGTGATCTCGGAAATCGACCTGGCCGGCCTGGTTGCCAGGCACAGGGCGGCGGTCGGCAGCCGGATGAAAGGCCAGAAGGATGCGACGACCGATCCGGGCCTGAGCGT
>JBDHCH010000487.1:0-2444 GCA_039592115.1 Gemmatimonadota bacterium
GACCTGGCCATGGATCCTCAGAACCCCCGGATCCTCTATGCGGGGTTCTGGGACATCCAGATCGATACCTGGATGTTGGATTCCGGGGGCCCGGGGAGCGGACTATGGCGATCCACAGACGGTGGCGAGAGCTGGGAGAAGCTGAGCCACGTGGGGTCTGGGCTTCCGGCCTCCCCGGCATCCACCATCGGGAAGATCTCCGTCGCGGTGGCGCCCTCCCATCCCGACCGGGTCTATGTGCTGACCGAGGAGGACAGCCCAAGGCTGTACAGCTCGGCGGACGGGGGGGATTCATGGCGGCTGATGCTCACCAACCACTCCATCAACGAGCGGGCGCCCTATTACACGCGGATCGAGGTGGACCCGGAGAATTCCGAGCGAGTGTACTTCGTCAACGTGGGCTTCCATATGTCCCTGGATGGCGGGAAGACCCTGGTGGAGAGCCCTCCCCGGGGCGGCGGCGACACGCACGACATGTGGATCGATCCCCTGAACCCCGCACGCATCATGGTGGCGGATGATGGGGGGGCGAACTTCAGCCTGAACCATGGGGAGTCCTTCCAGCGTATCAACCTGCCCATCGCCCAGATGTACCGGGTTAATGTGGACGACCAGGTCCCCTACAACGTCTATGGGAACCGCCAGGATGGGTACACCTATCGGGGCCCATCCAACAGCAGGACCGGCTCGATTCCATTGGGGATGTGGGAGGGGTTGGGAGGGTGCGAGAGCGGGTTCTCCATCCCGGAACCCCAGGATCCCGACTACGTATGGTCCGGCTGCTACGACGGGGGGATCGAGGTCTATAACCACCGAACCGGACAGGTAAGGAACGTCCGGGTGTGGCCCGAGGCCGGATACGGTTGGGCGCCGGAGGGCATGAGGTACCGGTGGTATTGGATCGTTCCGTTGGTGGTATCGAAGCACGACGGATCGGTATACGCTGGGAGCCAGTACGTGCATCGAACCCGGGACCGGGGGCAGAGCTGGGAGGTCATCTCCGAGGACCTGACTAGGAACCTGAAAGAGCACCAGCAAAACTCCGGTGGGGTGGCCACGGACAACCTCATGACCTACGACGGATCGGTTCTCTATTCCCTGGCTGAATCTCCGTTCCGGCAAGGCCTCCTTTGGGCCGGGTCCTATGACGGGCTTCTTCACCTCTCTCGGGATGGAGGGGAGACCTGGACGGAGTTGTCCGAGAACATCCCGGAGATGCCTCGGTTCGGGAGTATCGGCAGCATCGCTCCGTCTCCTCATACCGAAGGGAGAGCCTACATCACCGTCGATGCCCATCAACTGGCAGACTTCGATCCGTACATCTACCGAACGGACGACTACGGTGAGAGCTGGACCCGAATCGATGCCGGCATCGAGCGGTCCCCCCACTCTTTCGCCCACATCGTCGTGGAGGATCCTATCCGGCCCGGCCTGCTCTTCGCCGGTACCGACAACTCGGTGTGGACGTCCCTCGACGACGGTGGGAGTTGGATCAAGCTCCGGAATGACATGCCCCCGGCGCCGGTCTACTGGCTGACGGTCCAGGAGCGGTTCGGGGATCTGGTGGTGGCCACCTATGGGCGGGGGTTCTACATCCTCGACGACCTGGGGCCTCTCAGGGCCATGACCTCCGAGGTAATGGACGCACAGGCCCATCTCTTCGAGCCTGCGGATGTCTACCGGTGGGTTCCGCAGACGGCGATTCACACGGAGAGCAGCTTCGTCTCCGGGAGAGACCCCCGGGACGGTGCCAACATCGACTATTGGTTGGGAGAGGATGCGGCGGGGCCGGTCCGGATCGTCATCGAAGGGCCGGACGGGGGCGTAATCCGCACGCTGTCCGAGGAGGGGAAGGCAGGTCTGAACCGAGTGTACTGGGACCTCAGGTACGAGTCGCCGCGCACGCCATTGCTCCGGACCACGCCTCCCGGAAAACCGTGGGTCCAATTCGGACCGGATGGGACCCGGCCTCTCCGGTCGTGGGACCTGGATCTGGTCCGGGGGCAGATGGGCCCGAAAGTGGCGCCGGGGAGCTACACCGTGCGACTGGCGGTAGGGGACACAGAGCTTTCCGGACCCTTGACGGTTCTGAAGGATCCGGGATCGGAGGGGAGTGCGGAGACCATTCGGGCCCAGGTGGAGTTTTCGCTGGCCCTCCGACAGCGTTTGAACGAAGTCGTGGATCTCATCAACACCCTTGAGTGGACCCGGAAGCAGCTCGAGAGCCTGCAGGGAGGGATCCGGGATCGGATGGCCGCCGACACTCGCGCAGGGGGCGGGTCGGCTGAGGCCTTGAACGCTCTGATGGCGGCGGTGCGGAGGATGGAGCAGCGGGCGATCTCCATCGAGTCGATCCTCTTCGATGTGCATCTCACCGGAGCCCGAGAGGATGCCTTCCGGAACCCCGTCAAGCTTTATGGACGATTCAGCGCGCTCGGGTCGGA
>JBDHCH010000488.1:0-2442 GCA_039592115.1 Gemmatimonadota bacterium
TCAGCGCCGGTCCTGCAGGGCAGGCATCATTGCACCGGCCACATTGGATGCAGGCAGCCTGGTCGAAAAGGGGTCCGAACCCGAAGTCCCCGACTCCTCCTTCCATCCCCAATCGAGCATACTCCCGCTCCAGCTTGGCTTCATCCTCCAGGTCCATGTCCAGATCGTTTCCGAACACGGGCCTGTCCGAGGGCAGCTCCGTCATGTGCTTCAGGATCACATTCACCGGAGCGAGCATCAGGTGGAGGTGTTTGCCGTAGGCGATGACGGCTGGAAATGCCGCCAGGATCAGAAAGTGGACCCACCAGTTCACCCTCCCACCCACCGAGTCCATGACCACGACATGTTCCAACACCTGGGTGAGCATGAGGAGGGCGATGAACATGAGGATGACCCCGGATTCCACGGGGTGGGTCATCTTCTCCCGCTCCACCAGGTACCGCCGGATGGCCAGGAAGATCACGCCCGCCATCACCGCCAGGACCACGACATCCAGGAGCCGCACATACCAGAGGGGCGTCTCGATCCGGATCCCGAGACCCCAGAGGACGTGAATGACGCTCTTGCCCAGAAAGGCCAAAAGGCCGAAGAAGAGCGGCAGGTGGAAGAGTCCGACCCAGGGCCGGTTCCGAACGACCACGTTCTGACCAAAGACCTCCAGGAGGCCAGTGAAGAAGCCCCCCGGGTTCACCACGCGAATCTCACTCCGCTTCGGCCAAACGTGCCCAAGTCGTTTCGTCCAGAGGATATTGGCGAACACACCGATACCCGCCAGAAGTACCACGACGACCAGAACCGGCTCGAGCCATGCCATAGACATCTCCTCTCAGAGCGTCCTGCTCGGAAGGGGACCCACCCCCATCGCCCCGGGGTAATGGGTGGGCCATTCCCGCACAACCTTAGCCAATCCTCCTGGAATCCGCACGAGAAATGAGCAAAACACACCTCCGCACCGTCGGCGAGCTGAAAGCGTCAGGAGCCAGGACCCTCCCCGTGAAAGACGAGATCAGGGCCAACCTGATCAGGAGGATCCGGGAAGGGGGAACCCTCTTCCCCGGCATCGTGGGATACGAGGACTCCGTGGTCCCCCAGCTGGTCAATGCTCTTCTTTCACGCCACGACTTCATTCTTCTTGGACTTCGCGGCCAGGCGAAGAGTCGGATCCTCCGGCAACTCGTCGATTTGATGGATCCAGAGATTCCGATTCTCGCTGGGAGCGAGGTGAACGATGATCCACTCAACCCCATATCGAAGCACGGGAAGTTGCTCCTGGAGGAGATGGGAGACGATGCGCCGGTGGACTGGGTCCCACGGGACCACCGGTACGTGGAAAAGCTGGCTACTCCCGACGTGACCATCGCCGACATGATTGGAGACGTGGATCCCATCAAAGCGGCCCGGGGCGGTCACATCCTTGCCGACGAGCTCACCATCCACTACGGCCTCCTGCCCAGGGCCAATCGAGGGATCTTCGCCATCAACGAGCTTCCGGACCTGGCCGGGAAGATCCAGGTCGGTCTCTTCAACATCCTCCAGGAAGGTGACGTTCAGATCAAAGGTTATCCGATCCGCCTTCCACTGAACCTTCTCATGGTCTTCACAGCCAACCCGGAGGATTACACGGCCCGCGGGAAGATCATCACTCCTCTGAAGGATCGAATCGGGTCGGAGATCCGGACCCATTACCCCCATGAGGTCGAGACCGGAATGGAGATAACCCGGCAAGAGGCTTGGCTTCAGAGGAAGGACTTCGACGTAAAGATCCCGGACTTCCTGGCCGAGGTGGTGGAGCGCGTGGCGTTTTTGGCCAGAGCCGACCGGAGGGTGGACCAGCGGTCCGGGGTGAGTCAGAGGATGCCCATCACCGTAATGGAAGCCCTGGTCTCCAGCGCCGAGCAGAGAGCGCTTCGTCTGGAAGAGGACGCGGTAACCCCTCGCCTCGGGGACCTCTATGCGGCGCTCCCTTCCATCACGGGAAAGATGGAGTTGGAATACGAGGGAGAGATGCACGGCCCCGAGAAGATCGCCCGGGAACTCATCAGCGCCGCCGCCGGATTAACCTACGAGTTCCGGGCCGGAGGAATGGATGTAGAGGATGTCGTGGCCTACTTCGAAGAGGGAGGGGCACTCCAGGTCTCGCCGGATGCAAGCGCCGCAGCTTGCATCGAAGGGTTCCAGGCAATTCCCGGTCTGACGGAGATGGTGGAGATGGTCGGCCTGGTTGGGGCAAAGGCGCCGGACGGCTTCAAGGCGGCCGCGTGCGAGTTGGTCCTGGAGGCCCTGGTGGCCGAGCGCCGCATCAGCCGGACCGATGGCGGTTACCGACGGGCGGTCTCGGAGGGACCCTCCGGGAAGAGCCCCGGGGGGCTCGGTCCCCTGGGAGGTTGACCCAAACCCTGGAGGGGAATTGAACGGAAGAGGGCATCGAATGTGGGTTCACCG
>JBDHCH010000489.1:0-3691 GCA_039592115.1 Gemmatimonadota bacterium
ACGTCCGCCGACGATCCGTTGCCGTATCGGTTCAGTACGGATGTGGTGCGAGCGGTTGCGGTGTGGTGAAGTCTCGGCTGGTCCGCACGTCGATCCATCATCTGAAGCCGGGGGATCGAAGGCCTGCTGCACCGGAGGCGGCAAGCCCACGACGTTGAGGGATACCGGCAGGACAAAGGAGCGGGGGTGCCGATAGGGCAGCTACCGGACACCCCCCTGGCGGAGGCTCGCTGCGGCGGGTCTTGGGCATCACCTGATGCGGGAGGGTTCGCGCCGAGGGAGCGACTCACGCCCTCGTAACTATATCAGTTACGATTCTCCTTATTGGCACGATAGCTGCCTCCCACACCTCAGCGCTAGTCTGGAGGTATCCCACCGAGACGGAGAGCACCCGAATCCTGTTGCGCTTTACACACGACCGAAGAACCTTGCTCTAGGCACCCTCCCGCCTTCCAGGAGCGGTGCGAATGGCCCTCATCCAACGCCTGAAGGGACGCAAGCTCGTCCAGTGGGCTGTCGCCTATCTGGCGGCCTCCCCCGTTCAGAGTGCCACGTCTCGGGTCGCCGAGGACGGTCGCCCTGCCATCGCCCGGCCCCCGTTCGACAACGTCAGCCCCAGTCCTGACGGTGCTCACTTTGCCGATGGGGTGCACGAGGAGATCTCGGAGCTCTCCAAAGTCTCTGCGCTTCGAGTGGTCTCCCGCAATCCTGTCATGTGGTATCGAGAAGAGAAGAAGCCATTCCCACCCAAAGAGGAGTAAATGCTCGTGGGCTCGACATCCAGTAACAGATGTGTGGGCTTCCCGCTTCTGGCGCTTCTCCTCCTGCCCGCCGTGGGAGAGGCCCAGGAATGGACCCACGCCATGAGGTCCATCACCGAAGCCGAGCTGAGGGACCATGTTTTTTACCTGGCATCGGACTTCCTCGAAGGCCGGGAGACCGCCACCAGGGGTTACGAGCTCGCCGCACAGTATACGGCGGTGCATCTGGAACAGGCCGGCCTTCAGCCCCTGTACACTGACTCCACGGGCGTGCCCTCCTACTTCCAACGGATCCAGTTCGTCAGCTCTGCCGTGAGTCCGGAGAGTGGTCTCGGCGTGACGGTGGGGGGAGTCGTGAACGCCCTCGGCTTTGGCGAGGAATTCGTCGTGCAGGAGATCTTCGCCACCGGGGCAGATCGGTCGGTGGAGGAGAGCCCCGTCTTCCTGGGCTTCGGGATTCAGGAGCCGGACCTGGGATGGGACGACTACGCGGGCCTCGATGTGGCTGGGAAGATCGGCGTCATCGTGGTCGGCGTGCCGACGAGGGACGGGGAGGCGGTGCTCCCTGAAGAGCAGCATCAGTTCTACAGCAGCTTTCAGCAGAGCGCGAGCGCCCGCTTCCGGGCGGCCCTAGACCACGGAATCACGACGCTCATCGTGGTTCCCGACTCCGGGGCGGCGGCCATCTGGGAGGCCATCTCTCGGCGGGCCGGCACCCCCTCGACCCGGGCGCTGGTGAAGGGTGCGGAGGAGGGTGGTCCCGCTCCGGCCATGTCGGAGCTGATCCTCCTCAAGCCTGAAGCCGCTGTGCAGCTCCTCTCCGGGACCGGCCTCGACCCCATGACCAGAACCGGAACGTACGCGCCCGGCTTGCTGGAGGGTGTTCAGATTTCCCTTGAGATGCGCCATGATGTCGAGCCCGGGTACTCCTCGCCGAACGTGGTGGGCCTGCTACCGGGCAGCGATGCGGTTCTGAAGGACGAGCACATCGTCGTGACGGCGCACCTGGATCACGTGGGGATCCAGAACGGAGTGGTCTTCAACGGCGCCGATGATAACGCCAGCGGGTCCGCTGCGGTCTTGGAGGCTGCTGAGGCGGCGGCCATGATGTCCGTTGGGCGGTCCGTCATCTTCTTGCTTCTCACCGCCGAGGAGAAAGGGATGCAAGGGTCTACGACTTTCGCTGCCAATCCTCCGGTGCCCATCGAGAGCATCGTTCTGAACATCAACCTGGACATGGTGGGGAGGAATTCACCGGATTTCCCCGACGTTCTGTTGGCTCTGGCCTCGGAGAACGGAAGACCTCAGCTCCTCGATCTCATCAGAGAGGTGAACGACGCTGGGATGAGAGCGCCCCTGGACTGGAGGCTGAACGAGGGGGAGGACCCCCATGCCCATGTCGAGAGGAGCGACCAGATGGCCTTCATGCAGAGAGGCATTCCGGCCATTCTCATCACCAGGGGGTTCATGGGGCCGGACTATCACGAGGCCACTGACGACCCGGAGACGATCAACTATGCGAAGATCCTCCATGCGGCCAGGCTCACCTTCGCCCTAACGGTGGAGGCGGCGAACCGGGAGGACCTTGGCCTGCGGCCAAGCCGATAGCCCATGCCTGACCCCACCCTGCTTCAGCGCCTGAAGGAACGCAAGCTCGTCCAGTGGGCCCACGGGGCTGGTGGTGGCGCAGTTCCACTGGCCTGAAGTCATCGGGCAGGTGGTGACCGTTCTGGCCTTCTTCGGCTTCTTCGTCGTGCTCGTTCTGGCGTGGTATCATGGCGAGCAGGGTCGGCAGCGGGTAAGCGGACCTGAGCTGCTGATGGTGGCGGCCTTGTTGGTGGTGGCTGGAGTGGCCCTGTCGATGGTGGGTGGGAGTGGGGGCGTGAAAGCGCCAACTCAGATCGCCACGCTGGGTTCCGTCGAGGAGGACCGGCCCTCCATCGCCGTGCTGCCCTTCCAGAATCGAAGCGGGATCGAGGACGATGCCTACTTCACCGATGGCCTCCACGATCAGATCATCACCCATCTCACCAAGATCGGGGGCCTGAGTGTACGGGGCCTCACATCGGTACTGGTCTATCGGGATACTCCCAAGAATCTGCGGCAAATCGGTGAGGAACTTCGCGCGAGGTACATTATCGAAGGGGGCGTTCAGAGAGCTGCCGGGACGGTGCGGATCAACGTCCAGCTGATCGAGGCCGCAACGGACGAGCACCTCTGGGCAAACAGCTACGACCGGGCGATGTCGGTAGAAAACCTCCTTGCGATTCAAACGGAAATCGTGGAGGCGGTCGCAGACTCGGTCCGGGCGGTGGTGAGGCCCGAGGAATTGACTCGAATCGCCACGCTGCCGACGCAGAGCTTGGAGGCCTACGACCACTTCATCCGGGGCAATGTGTTCTACTACGGCTGGGTGAGAGAGTCGAACAACCGGGCGTTCGAGCAGTACCGACTCGCTGTGGCTGCGGACTCCCTCTTCGCCGACGCGCATGCACGCATAGCTATGTGCTATGCGCAACGGGTTGACGGTGAGCTGTATGAGAAGGGAGAAGAAGAGGAAGAACTCCTGGCCTTGGGGTTGAGATCCGCCGAGCTGGCCATCCGCTTGGCCCCAGAACGCGGGGGCGGATGGGTGGCCAAGGCCTACCTCCTCCGGATGCTCAATCCATACGACATGCCCACGGTAATCGATGCCCTCCGTGTGGCCGAATCCCTCGATCCACGGGACCATGAGGTGCACAATCAGCTTTCGGCGGCGTTCTTCGTCGTGGGAAGAGACTCAGCGGCGCTCGCCCATGACCGGAAAGCCAAAGCGATCGAGCCTGATTATCACGGTGGCCCGAAACGCAGAGCGATGATCGCGTACCTCGACGGAGATCTGGCCCAGGCTCTGGATCTGTTTGATACGGTCCTTGATTTGGACTCTGATT
>JBDHCH010000490.1:0-2407 GCA_039592115.1 Gemmatimonadota bacterium
ACGCAGGACAAGGACAAGGTGGTCAAACACCCGAAGCCTTATTCCCCCTACGTGGATCAGCACTTCTCCCAGCGGGTGCTCTGGGGCGACGCCCACCACCATACCTCGTTGTCCGTGGACAGCGGCTTGATCGGGAACATAAACGACCCGAACGTGAGCTTCCGGTTCGCCCGGGGTGAGGAGGTCGTCTCCATCACCGGCCAGCGGGTAAAACTGGTCCGGCCGCTGGATTTCCTCGTGGTCACGGACCACGCGGAATATCTCGGCATCGCCAAGCTTCTCAACGAGGCAGACCCCGCCTTGCTGGCAACCGACGTCGGCAAGGAGTGGTATTCGCAAATGCAGGGGAGCAAAGAGGACGCCTGGGCGGCAGTCGTAGACATGCAGAAAGACTTCGTTTCCGGCATACCGCGATTCGATGACCCCAAGGTCAAACGTTCCGTCTGGGAGGACGTCGTTGACATTGCCTCCCAATACAACGAGCCCGGCACCTTCACGGCTCTCAACGGGTACGAATGGTCAACTGTCAGCTCTGGAATGGACGGCTCGGGCCCGGCAGGTGCCAACCTGCACCGGGTCGTGATCTTTCGCGACGGGCCCGATCGGGTGAAACAGGTCCTTCCCTTCAGCGCCTTCGACAGCGGGGATCCCGAGAAGCTCTGGGAGTTCATGGCCCGATACGAGGAGAAGACCGGCGGCCAGATCCTGGCGATCCCCCACAACGGCAACCTCAGCAACGGCCAGATGTACGCGGAGGTCATCAAGGGTAAGGATATGACCAGGGACTACGCCGAGCGCCGCGCGCGCTGGGAACCCCTGCTGGAGGTCACCCAGATGAAGGGCGACGGCGAGGCACACCCCAAGCTTTCGCCGGAAGACGAGTTCGCGGACTTCGAGACCTGGGACTTTGGCGATTCCTTTGCGAACCCCAAGGAAGACGGGATGCTGCAGTACGAATACGCCCGTTCGACACTGAAGAACGGGATCCGGCTGGAGGACAAGCTCGGAGCCAATCCTTACAAGTACGGGATGATCGGCAGCAGCGACAACCACATCAGCCTGAGCGCCACGCGCGAGGAGAACTACTTCGGCAAGCTCCCCGCTCTCGAACCCAGCGCCAAGAGGTACAAAGGGGCGTTTGTGCGTGACAAGAAGACCGGCGAAGCTGTCGTCTCCGACTGGCAGGCCAGCGCCGCGGGGCTGGTCGCGGTGTGGGCGAAAGAAAATACCCGCGAAGCGATTTTCGACGCCATGGCCCGCAAGGAGGTCTACGCCAGCAGCGGTACCCGCATGACCGTGCGGGTCTTCGGCGGCTGGGATTTCCAGGCCGACGAAGTCCAGCGCCCCGATTTCGCCGCCCAGGGGTACGCTCGCGGCGTGCCGATGGGGGGCGATCTCAAGAGCGCCCCGGCCGGTGCGGCGCCTACCTTCATGATTCGGGCCATTCGCGACCCGGACGGCGCCAATCTCGACCGGGTGCAGATCATCAAGGGCTGGCTGGGCGCCGACGGCAAGACCCGGGAACGCGTCTACGACGCGGCGGTCTCCGACGGCCGCACCATCGGTTCCGACGGCCGCTGCAAGACACCGGTGGGGAGCACGGTGGACGTCGCGGACGCGAGCTACACCAACTCCATCGGAGACGCCATGATGATGGCCCACTGGAAGGATCCGGACTTCGACCCCGGCCAGCGTGCGTTCTACTACGTGCGCGTCATCGAGATCCCGACGCCGCGCTGGACGGCCTACGACGCGAAGCGGTTCGGCGTGAAGATGCCCGAAGAAGTCACCATGACGGTCCGGGACCGGGCCTACACAAGCCCGATCTGGTACACGCCGTAAGGGGGTCTATGGCTGAACCGACGTTGATGGACAGGACCTTCAGTGTCATTATGAAGGGGTTCGTGAAGACGGGGCAGGCGCCGCATTACACGGAGATTGCGGCCGAGCTGGGCGTTTCCCCCGGGGAAGGCCGTCAAGCCCTCCTCAAGCTCTTCTCTATCCGCGGTTTCCCCGGCTGGCTCTATCCCAAGGGCGACACCGTGGTCTCCATGGCCCCTTTCAACAACCTCCCGACACAGTACCGGATCACCATCGACGGGGAGCAGAAGTGGTTTGCCCAGTGAGCGTTTGAATCGCTGGCGGTCTGCTGGCTCTTTCCCGGCAAGACGGTGCAAATCGACTCTGTATGCCTCGACTGCGGTGAACCCGTACAGGTCAGGGTCAAGGACGGCGCGTTTGAGTCGAGGGAACCGGAAGGAATCATCGGTTTTGTGGCCCTCCCCTTCGCGAGGTGGCTGCTGAACGTCCCCTACTCGTGAAGCACCATGAACTTCTTCCGGTCGGAAGAACATCTTCGCAGGTGGGAAGGCTACAAGGAGAAGATGGAGGGGGGGAAGATCTCCCT
>JBDHCH010000491.1:0-2375 GCA_039592115.1 Gemmatimonadota bacterium
CTGAACGTCACCTTTACGCCGAACCTCACGTTGGAGCTTTTCGCCCAGCCGTTCATCGCGAGCGGCGACTACGGACAGCTCCGGGAGCTCAAGCAAGCAGGTACATTCGATTTCATCGACTACGGTATCGATGCCGGCGAGATCTCGTTGGACGATGACGGAAATACCCTCGTCGACCCGGATGGAACAGGCCCAGCCGAACCCTTCACCGTATACAACAGCGACTTTAATCGAGTGTCCCTCAGAGGGACGGGAGTGATTCGGTGGGAATGGCGGCCCGGTTCCACCCTTTTCCTGGTCTGGCAGCAAAGTCGTTCCGACCGGTACAAGGACGGTCACTTCGACTTCGGCAGGGATGCAGATGCCATGTTCGCGGCTCGGGCTGACAACATCTTCATGGTGAAGGCCACGTACTGGATCGGGTCCTGACATCCCACCTGAGCTGCACCTGAAGGCCGCAACGCGAGAAGCCCCCCGGTGGTGAACTCCGCCGGGGGGCTTCTCCGTTAGCCCGAAAGGTTGGGGCGTCCGTCTACCAGAGCCCACCTCCACCCCGCCGCTTCGCCGTCCGCCCCGAAGAGGAGGAAGAGCTTCCACTTCGCCCCCCGGACGAGGTCACGGCCCCGCCACGGGAGCTGCCAGCCCTCGTGGAGGGGGAGCTCCGAGTTCCGACACCTGAGCCCGAAGAAGACCGGGTTCCACCCCTCCGGTACCCCTGCCCATTCACCACCCGGCCGTGTTCGACTTGAGATCGGGGCTCGACCACCACCGTGGTGGGCCGATAATACCCGGAGTACCAACCGTAGTTGTAGTAGTACGGGGAGTAGCCGTAGCCGTAGGGGGAGTAGTAGAAGGGATCATAGTAGTAGGGATCCCAGAAACTCCATCGGGACCGGGGTCCCACGTACCCCATCGGCATGGCCGCCCGCGTCCGCTCACCCCGGATCGTCTCCGGTTCCCCAGAGCTAACAGCGAACTTGTTCGGGAAGCTCACGGCGATGGCCAGATCGATGACGCTCTCCTGGACGCCGGCATCGGCTAGCCGAACCAGCGTTTCCGAGCTGACGGCGAACGGATCTCCCCGCTCGACGATCAGAGCCTCGATGGCCTTGGCGTCCACCTTCCCAGTTGCTTCGATAAGATCTTCAGGAGCCAGCCTCGCAGAGGCGGCGATTCGAGCCGCTTTCACCGACATGGCCCGAGGAGCCACCACCTGATCCATCCCGGCGGCCTCGACCCGTGATGCCCGGGCCATCCGATACCGGAGTACCATGGGCACTCGCTCCCCCGCCACCTGGATCACCTTGATGTCCAGCCACTCCATGGGATTGGCGAAGGCCAGCAAGCCGGTGGCACCACGCTCCACCCCGCCCTCACAGGCGTAGTCAGATTTCAGGTAAACTCGCCGGCCATCGTCCGAGAATCGAGCCTCTTCCAGCCCCACGCACCCTTCCCGAGAGGACTCACGAGCTTGGCCGTCGGTGTAGATCGCCTCTGTGGAGATGACCTCTCCCTCGGACCAGGTAGTCAGCTCGACTCCCTCGCCCCCCTGGAGAGGCTGGAGGCAGAGCATGGGGACCTCCGTCCCACCATCCGAGGCTTCCCAACAACCGAGCCAGGGCAACCAACGAGAGTCCACGTCCTGAGCCGCCAACACGGTAGGGAAAGCCCCGAGCAGGAACAGGGCACCGGCGAACAGAAAGCCAGCCAGCGAGCCCCGAGTGATCGTACGCGCAGTCATGATGGTGGTCCTTTCCCTTTTTCTAGAACCGGACGGCCAGGCCAACGGTCGCCTGGAAGCCCGAAAGGTCGATGGGGTCGAACCCTGTGAAATCACGGCCCAGATTGGCCTCGGCCCAGGTGTAGCGGCCCTCGCCGGTAAGGTAGAAGGCTGGGCTGAGCGTCCACTCTGCCCCCGCAAGTACGTGAAAGAGGCCTGTATCCCCCTCCGACCTGAACGTGTCGCCGAAGATATCAAAGGTCTCGAAGTCCACAAAATCGCCCGACTGCTTGAATTGATAATACATCCTCCCGGCCCCAGCTCCAATGAATGGAGCCCACTGGCCGGGAACCCAAGCGAAGCGGCTGACTCTCCTTCCCCGCTCCCAGAGGAAGCCCTTCAGGCTGACGGTCAGCGGCGTCCAGGAGAGCTTCGTGTTTTGCTCGATGGGGAGGTCGTCTTGATCTACCCAATCCCGGAACTCGGACGGAGTGTTGGCGTTCCCGTGCGCCACGTCCAGGGAAATCTCCACCTGGTCCGTGATCCTAACGCCGAAGCTCCCGCCGAACACCATCGAGCGGAAGTCACTCCTCTCCAGCGTGTGCTCCGCGGTCACGAAGTCATAGATGTCACTCCCGGCCGTGGGCATCCCGTA
>JBDHCH010000492.1:0-2373 GCA_039592115.1 Gemmatimonadota bacterium
CCATCAGGCCGTCGTTGATCCAGAGGATCAGAGGCTTTTCGATACCGGCGGTTCCGAAACGAACCTCCAGGGGGACTTGCAGGAATTCCCTGTATTCCGGTCCAACGGGCGAGTTCGCCACGGCCAGGGCCACCCCGGTGGCAGCCATGAGCACCAAGCCTCCGGCAGCTTCGAGGCGAAGGAACTCCCTCAGATGGTTCACCATTTCCTCCTGACTCCCTTTCTGATCGACCGCTTTCTCACGGTCTTTTGACGAGAGAAGGGGGCCGCCTCGCGACGGCCCCCTCACCTTTCTGAGTGAGATCTCGGGAATCAGCTCGGGAAGATCACGCGATCGATAATGTGGACGATGCCGTTTCTGGCTCCGATGTCGGTCCCGATGATGATGGCGTCGTCGATGCGAGGATTCCCATCGCCATCCAGGGAAATGGTAGCATCCGCTCCGTTCACCGTGCTCAGGGAGGTGGAAGCCAGGACGTCAGCGGCCGTGAGAGCCCCTGGAACCACGTGGTAGGCCAGGATGGCAGCCAGGGCGGGCGGATCCGCCAGGAGCGCATTCAGGGCGTCAGGGTCGATGGCCGCAAAAGCGTCGTCAGTGGGGGCGAAAACGGTGAAAGGCCCGTCCCCCTGCAGGGTAGCCGTCAGGCCGGCTGCGTCAACGGCTGCCAAAAGAGTGTTGAAGATCCCAGCGCCGTCGGCGGTCTGAAGGATGTCAGCAATGGGCTCAGGGAGTAGAACCTGGTCGATGACATGGATGATCCCATTGGAAGCTTCCACGTCAGCCCCGATGACGGTGGCGCCATCGACCATAACGGTGGTCCCGTCAAAGGAAAGGGAGACATCCTTACCGTTCAGCGTCGGCGCAGAGCTGAGGCCGGCCACGTCGGTGGAAGTGAACTCACCGGAGACGACGTGATAGGTCAGAACCCTGGCCAGGAGGTCGGGGTTGGCAATGAGGTCATTCAGTACGTCGGCGTCGATGGCCGCGAAAGCAGCGTCCGTCGGAGCGAACACGGTGAAGGGGCCCGTGCCTTCCAAAGCCGAGGTGAGGCTGGCTACATCGAGGGCCGCCAGAAGAGTGGTGAACGATCCAGCCTCCTGAGCGGTCTGAACGATGGTGCCCAGCTCGTCATCCATGCCCATGGGATCGTCGTCGTCATCGCATGCACCCAGGGCCAGAGCTAAGGGGAGGGCGAGAAATGCCATGTTCCTTCTGATGTTCCTATTCATGATCTGAATCTTCCTTTCCACGTTATTGTTTGGTCTTCGGCTCTGTTTCGACTTCGACTACATGTCGGGGAGGATCACCTTGTTGACGACGTGGATGACGCCGTTCGTGGTGTCGATATCAGCAGTGGTGACCTGGGCGTCGTCGATCATGACCTTCCCGTCCATCACCTTGATCTCCACGTCCTGGCCATTGACCGTCGTCGCGGAGCTCAGCTTGACCACGTCCTCGGCCATCACTTTGCCGGCGACCACGTGATAGGTCAGCACGGCGGTGAGCGCCTCTTTGTCAGCGAGAAGAGCGTTTAATTGATCCTCCGGGATCTCAGCGAACGCCTCATCCGTGGGTGCGAACACGGTGAAGGGCCCCTCACCGGAAAGGGTCTCAACCAGGCCGGCAGCCTTCACGGCGGTTACGAGGGTGTTGAAGGACCCGGCGGCTACGGCCGTCTCCACGATGTTCATCTCGGACTCCTGAACCAGTTCTCCGTCCGATACCGGGCCACTGAAGAGCAGGCTGGCAGACACGGCGGCTGTAGCGATGATGTTCATGACCATTTTTGTTTCTCCTTAAAGAGAGATTGAAATGATTCCCGGTGGTCTGACCGGCCCCTCCCGAGCGCTGAGTTGGCATCGGTGAGAGGGTTGTGATTATTTTGTAGATGCAATGTCTAGTATTTGTCCAAACCTGTCAAGGGGTAAATTAGACAAACGATTGACATAGGCTATGCCGAGACCTACTTTTGACCCATGAAAACAGAACGAAGTGACCTGCCGAGACACCCGATACGAGTGGTAGCCAAACGAACCGGGTTGACTCCCGCGGTCCTCAGGGCCTGGGAAAAGCGATATTCCGTGGTGGTTCCGTCGAGGACGGAAGGAGGGCAACGGCTCTATTCCGATGATGACGTCGAAAGGCTTTCTCTTCTTCGCCGATCGGTGGAAGAGGGCCGGGGCATCAGTCAGGTGGCGGCCTTGTCTACCGCGGACCTCAAGGAGTTGGTCCGGGAGGACGAGGTCGAACGCCAAGGCCTTGGACCTCCAGAACGCTTGGAGGGAACGTCTGCGACGAGGGTTTTGGATAAAGCCCAGCAGGCCGTGAACCAAATGGACTCGGAGGAATTAGGGCGGGTCCTCACCAGAGCG
>JBDHCH010000493.1:0-2361 GCA_039592115.1 Gemmatimonadota bacterium
CCTGATCATCGGGTTCGATCCCGGTCGCTTGGCCCGGATGAAGGCTTGCGCAGAGAACACGGGGATGGTGGATCCGGAAGATCTTCCGGAGGATGTCGCCTGAGAACTCTGGGTCTTCCTTACCCGGTTTCCGGGTCTGTGCTCAGCGGATGCTTCCCCGAGACCCCTTCCAGGAATGGCCGGAAGTACTCGAGGACCGCCGGCAGCTCCTGTTCTGCCTGGAGAGGGAGCATCAGCGCGAACATGTCCAGGTGGACGAGGGCGTTCAGGGAGGCGTCCGTTCGGGCCGCGGCCTTGATGCGGTCGAAGAAGGCGGAGTTGAGGACGTGCACCTGCCGGTAGATCTCTCTCAAGCCCTCCAGGCCATGGTCCGGATCCGTCCCGAAGGACCGGGTTCGGAAATAGTCGGCGAGGAGGTACGTCGACGCAGCTCGATAGATCGTCTCGTCCTGCGTCGCGAATGGGAGGTGAAAGCGGGCCATCGGCCGAAAGAACGTCATGATGGGGCAGCCCGAGACGGCCATGATCAGACCCATCAGCGCGCCGATCCCAGCCTGGACCGAAACCTCCTTCGTCACGGTCCGCTCCTCGGTCGTCACCTCCACCTCGACGCGATCGTGGGAGACGAGGTGGTTGAAGGTCTTGATCAGGCGAGGAAGGTGGGCCGCCACCGGGCAATGGCTCCGCGCACGGGAGTCCAACGGACAATGCGGACACTGTCGGAATTCCAGGCGGGTCCAATCTGGAAGGTCCCCCTCGGGCTCCGGGAGTTGGAGGTTCAGAGGATCCAATTCCAGGGAGAACGACGCATCGGTTCCGTCCTTCGCGTGAAATCGATAGGTGATTCGGAGGGGGTTCATGGGTGAATCAGCTGGGCATGAGCCAACGGTCGACACAGGCAACCGTGGACGGGAAGAAGGATGGGGCGGGGCCTTCAGCCAAACCACTGCATGAGTAGAGACCACAACAGGAGCGCGACCCCGAGTTCCACGATCCTCGCTGCGGTAGCCAGAATCACCAGGCCCGATCCCTCCATCCCGCCGCCCTCCGCCCCTTCAAGGACCGAATCGGCGAGGCCCACCAGGCATCCGAAAAAGAATTGGGCACCCAGAACGACCACGGCTACGAGGAAAACCCAGCGACCGACCGAACCGACGACCGGCCAGAGCTGGCCGATGGCGAAGATGACCAGGAACAAGAGTGTTAGGCCCAGGAGGTCGCGGCCGATGTCGACCACCACCTCCCGTACAACCTGATCTCTCGGAATCCCGCGGATGGAGCGCCATTTCACCGGAGGTCTCCTCCTTCGAGAGTACCTTTGGACCGTCCGTTCAGGTACCGCAGGACCGTAACGAAAGCCGAGGCCGGCGGGAGAAGCCTTACCAGAGAATACTCTCCTGCCCTCCTCCGCGCACGGGTTTTCGGCGAGTCGCCCCCGGGAGGTCGGCTAGGGAAGGTCTGCCCAAGGGCCCCCGGGAATCCTTGCCGCTCTCATCGCCCCCTCACATTATGGACCCGGTGACTGGACAGGCTGGACTGCCGGTCTCCCACTACTCGAGGAACCTGGATGACTTCGAATCTATCTGTCGAGGAACGCCTGCGGTCTGCCCTCTCTGATCGGTACCGGATCGAACGGGAGGTCGGGAGCGGTGGCATGGCCACGGTATACCTGGCGACGGACCTCAAGCACAACCGGAAGGTAGCCGTCAAAGCCCTTCGGCCGGATCTGGGGGAAGCCCTCGGGGTCCAGAGGTTTCTGCGGGAGATCGATGTCGCTGCTCGCCTCACTCACCCCCACATCCTTCCGCTCCACGACTCGGGAGAAGCGGACGGCCTCCTGTATTTCGTGATGCCGTTCGTCGAAGGGGAGTCCCTCCAGGCGAGGCTGAAGAGGGAGAAACAGCTTCCGCTGGACGACGCGATCCAGTTTGCACGGGAGATCGCCGACGCACTGGCCTACGCCCATCAGCAAGGTGTGATCCACCGTGATATCAAGCCGGCCAACATCCTGCTCGAGGCGGGCCATGCGGTCCTCGCGGATTTCGGCATCGCCCAGGCCGTCGCCGAGGTCGACGATGCCAGGCTGACCGGCTCGGGTGTGGCCCTGGGCACTCCCGCGTACATGAGTCCCGAACAGGCGACGGGTCAGGGGGAGCTGGACGGCCGCAGTGACCAGTACTCCCTGGCGTGCGTGCTCTACGAGATGCTGGTGGGCCAGCCACCCTTCACCGGCCCGACAGAAGAGAGCGTGGTACGTCAGCACCTGACGGCGGACCCCCCTGATGTCACGCAGCTCCGACCGAGCGTTGGTCCGGGGCTGCCAGAGATACTCCGGAAGGCCCTGGAGAAGACCCCCGCGGA
>JBDHCH010000494.1:0-2648 GCA_039592115.1 Gemmatimonadota bacterium
AGCATCCCCGAAGTGATGGCCTTGATGTCCCTCAGCCCCTTCTCCGACTCGGCGGGATGCAGGTACAACGAGGCGTCGGCATGATAGCCTTCGTTCAGCAATCCGAGGATGCCTCGGGCGTTTCGCTTTGCAGGGGTGCTGCCGAGGAGGATGTCGCCTCGGGGAGGCCCCCAGGTCTCCAGGACCGCCGCAACCGCCTCGGCCATGATGGCCACCCCCGCCAGGTCATCGGCAACCCCCCACCCGTAGATTCGACCCTCGTCCAGCTCACCCCCGAAGGGATCGTGTTCCCACCCTGCTAGCGATGCCTCCGTCATTGGCTCACCATCGGGGTGCCCGAAAAAGAGCAGGCTCCTCCCAGACCCGGTTCCACGGAGGCGCCCCATCACGCTCACCCGTCCCGTCAGGCGATGGTTTCGTCCGCGGCGAACTCCATGTTGAGGCTCAGTTTGGTCGGCAAGAGGCGCAGCGTCTCGACCTCCAACCCGAGCTCCTGGAACCGGGCGGCGACCACTGCCTGAACCGCCTCCTCACCATCGGCCTGTGCGCGTATCAAGCTCTGGAGGAAGCCCAGGTGCGATTCACGGTTCCGGTCGATGGATCGGAAGAGCTCTTGTTCTCGCTGGGGATCTTGTTGGGCGCCGGCTGAAAGGCGGGACGGACCTGGCACCGTCCCGATCAGAACCATCAGAGGCAGCAAGAATCGGCCACTCATATCCGTCTCCTGAGAATCCGCCATGCACCCCGCTGAGCCAGCCACCGCGTCCCACTTCTTCGGCACCTGTCGAGGGGTCTCACCCAGGACACAAGGGTATCAGCCCCGTGCCCCGCACGACAGAAAGCGGCCCTCCTCAACTCCCCCGACGCGGTCCGGGTTAAGGCCCACACCGACGGTCTCAAACACAAGGGACCTTGGATGGCCGAACGGCCTGCGGTTAGTCTGGGGGGAGGGTCGTCACGTTCCTGCTATCGGAGAAGCGGACAGAATGGCAATCAAACGGATCTGGCACGGGTGGACCACTCCCGAAAACGCGGAGGCCTATGGTACCGTCCTTCTGGGGGAGGTCCTCCCAGGAATCGAGGAGAAGCGAATCAAGGGGTACCGAGGCATCGAAGTTCTTCGGCGGGATCACCCTACTGAAACCGAGTTCGTCACCATCATGACGTTCGACTCTCTTCAGAGCGTCGTCGACTTCCAGGGAGAAGACTACGAGCGCTGTTACGTCCCGGACGCTGCTCAGAGGGTGCTTGATCGATGGGACCTGACCGCGGCCCATTATGAAGTCGTGGAAGCCCTGGAGTACACCTGAACAGAAGCCCGGCACGTGGAGCCGCTCCACCGGCTCCACATCCTCCTCAGGACCGGGGAGGCCCCGGACGATTGCACCCTGGCCGATGGGTCGGGTAGCTTGAGCGTACCTCACAGCGCCCGGCTTCCCTGCCTGAACTGGAGCGAGAATGCCAAATCGCACGCGGATCTTCGTCCTTTCCGGTCCTCTTCTTGTCTCCCTCCTGACGGCGAACTGTGCCACCTTCCCAGGGGACATGGAGGGAGCATTCTCAGGCCCTGATCGATCCTCTCCCTCCGCAGACGAGGTGAGCGTCCTATTCCTTCTCCGTCATGTGAAGCAGGCCAGGGGATTGGACGCCATCCCCAAGCTGATCCCCGAGAATCGAATCGTCCGGGATTTCGACAACCTCCTCGTCGATGCGGTCACGGAGCTCGGTAACCTCAGCTCCTACACCTCCTTCACCGAGTTCCCTTCCGACGTGAGCCAGCCCGATCGAGTGGCTCAGAAGGAGGAGCTGATCCAGACCCATGACTACGTGGTGAAGGTGCAGCTCCTCGAGGAGTACTCGTTCGTGCGGCAGTTCTTCGGGCAAGTGTTCTCCACCGTGTCCATCACACTCCTTCCCGTGCCCTACACCACCCGCTATTCCATTGAAGTCGAGGTGATGGAGGCGGACAGCCAGGTCGCCAGCTATCGACGGTCCAGCTCCAAGACCATGTGGGTACAGGCCTTCCTCTTGTTCATCCAACCATTCCACAACGACACCATCGTCGAGGAGCGGATCTATATCGACCTGCTCCACGATGTCTTCAGGGAGCTGGAGGCCAGCCAGGTCCTTGACGGGCGTTGAAGAGGTAGGGTCCTGTCGCTCACAGAGGTGTTCCACCACACTCGCCTCGCCGGTCTGGTGGAGAGCCGTCAGGCCTCTGCCACACGACAGACCACCTGGCTCCGGGCCCCGCCCACCCATTCCCGCGCCACTCCTTACCTGCGATCTTATTCCCCATGGCTGACCCGCCCCGGAAATACCAACGTCTCTTCGCGGAGTTGAAGCGCCGTCGCGTGTTCCGCCTGATGGCCCTGTATGGCGCAGCGGCCTTCGCGGTGCTCCAGGCCGTGGACCTACTGGTGCCCGTGATCGGGCTCTCCGACTCGGTGACCCAGGGAGCAGCCCTCCTCCTTCTCCTGGGGGCTCCGGTGGCCATCCTCCTGGGATGGGCTTTCGACCTGACACCGGAGGGGGTGCAACGGGCCGCCGAAGCTACGCCGGGAGAGCTGGCGGAGATCATCAGGGCGCCGGTCTGGAAACATTGGCCATCGGGGCTACTCGCCCTCGCCGGGATGACCGCTCTCATG
>JBDHCH010000495.1:0-2636 GCA_039592115.1 Gemmatimonadota bacterium
AGGTCCCCCGAATTCAGCGCATCCTGGAGGAGGACGTGTGGGAGTGAACGATCCTCCTCCACCAGGATCGGGAAGATGGTCAGGTGCTCGTGATGCTGAGCAGGACCCAGGTGTGCTTCCAACATGGCGACTACCCTCCGTTCGTGACTTGCGGAGACGGAAGATGACAGGGGGGTCTGACAGTGCGGATCCCTGCCCCCCTGAAACGGTCTTGACGGTTGTGCTGCGGGAGTGCCAGCTCAGACGAACGTGGCGATCTCTTTCAGCGGTTTCTTGCTGATCTCGGGCACTTCAGCCCCCTCGGCCGGATAACCCACGACCAGCAAAAGGAACGGCCGTTCGTTCGGGGGCCTGTTCAGGAGTGTGTTGAGGAAGTTCATAGGGCTGGGAGTGTGCGTAAGTGACACCAGCCCGGCATTGTGCACGGCGGTGATGAGCATCCCGGTGGCGATCCCCACCGATTCGGTCGCGTAGTAGTGCTTCACCTGATCGCCGTTGGGGGTGACACCGTAGCGCTGAGCGAAGATGGCGATCAGGTAAGGTGCCGTTTCCAGGAAGGGCTTGTTCTCGTCGGTACCCAGAGGAGCCAGGGCGTCGAGCCATTCCTGAGGGGCCCGGCCGGAATAGAACTCGCGCTCCTCCTCCTCGGCCGCCAGCCTGATCTTACGCTTGACCTCCGGGTCCGAGACGGCAACGAAGTGCCATGGTTGCAGGTTAGCGCCATTGGGTGCGGTTCCGGCGGCCAGGAGGCAGTGCTCGATCACCTCCCGGGGCACCGGGCGGTCCGAGAACTCCCGTACCGTCCGCCGACGCCGGAGGTCGGCGTAGAACGTGGCCGCCCGCTCCGTCATCTCCTCTGCTGGGTACTCCCGGTAGTCCGCGAGCGGGAGGAAATTCGCCTTGGTCATCGCTCAGGTCCTTCCCTTTCTTGTCTGAAAACGGCCCCACGCCCCTCGTTCCAAGACCAGCTACCGACCTGCTAGAACCGACCCTCCCGGACCTGCCCCGGGATGACCTTCTTGCCCAGCTTCACTACAGGCTTTGCCTCCACCGAGTCGTTCTCCGGGAGTGGATTCTCGCCCTTCTCCTTCCCCAGTTTGAAAACGCTTTTCAGACCGGAGAAGGCGGAGCCCCCACCCAGGGCCTTCGCGTCACCCCCGTAGTAGTCGAACCAGGGCAACCGGTGCCTGGCATATTCCCTGGATGTGAAGGGCGTCGTGGGTGGGTCCTCGCCCGTGACAGATCGCCAGGCCAGGGAATTCGCGATGTGCACGAAGCAACGGCTCTTGTGATCGGTATCCCACTGGGAGAAGTCCCGACGGTCCTTGTAGATCTCCTGCTTCATTTTTCCTCCGGGGGCCAGGCCCATGTCCAGGGCCCGGGATATGGGAGCACCGAGGCTGAAGCTGGCTTCCGGCATCGCATCTGCCATGAAGATCTCTGGAGGCTGGTAGAATTCCGCCTTGAGTGGATAGGCCACGATCTGGATCCCCCCGTGCTCGGCTTCCCCGGTGAGCTGCTCCTCCACGGTGTATCCGGATCCCAGGGGCATGGCCACGAACTGACGGATGGTGCCCTTCTTCACGCAGTACCCGTCCAACCAGGGCTGCTCGGGGATGATCACGTAGTCCTGGGGCTTCCGGTGGATCCCGTCGGACCACTCCTTTCCGGTCACGGCGTCGATCTTCCCAGTGGCGACCTTGACCGCGAAGGGGTAATCCCCTGAGAAGTTGATCCACAGGGCCTCCGACTGGTACATGGGGAGGAATACTCCCCCGTGTCGCATCCAGCTTTCGGGAACGTCCCCGGAGTGGTCGTCCACGTGGCGGAGAGGGAAACGCCCCAACCCTGCCGGAAGAGGATAGGTCTTTCCGTCGTCGGGGATGCGGAGGGTCCGCTGAAAGTGGATATCCAGGCGGGCGTCCCCATGAACCTCCGGAAAAGAATAGTGGAGGGAATCCCTCTTCAACTCGATCATTTCTTCCTCCGTTCTCCGTGTGCTTCCCAATCACCATCATGCCCAAACCCGGTGCCAGTCTGCCCGAAACCCCTGTCACCAATCCCCGTCTCTCACCTCTCGAACCAACCTGAGGACCGCGTGATCCGGGAGGTCCCGCATGGCCCGGATCATCTCACCGAAGAGCTGTGGGCGCTTCCGAATGGCCTCCTTCAGGTCTGTCGAGACCTTCCCCGCCATGGCGAGGAGGATGTCCCCGTCGACCTCGAGCTCATTGGCCAGTCGGAGAGTCGTTGCCTCCGACGGTGGCGCCACCTCCCCCCTCTCCACCTTGCTCAGGTAGGAAGGCTGGACGCCGATCCGCTCGGCCACCTTCCTGAGGGAATAGATAGCCCCGATCCGTCTCTCTGAGCCGTTCCCTTCGCTCTCGCACGAAATCACCGAAATCCGTCATGGTCGCCCGATTGAGGTGGACGGTGTGTACTGTATACTAACTAGTACACGATCTTTGCGCAAGGATTCTGGTCGAGTGTTGAACCTGGAGCCTCTAACGCTGCCTCTCCGAGTCTCCCAGCAGGATGAATAATCCCATGCCGGCTGGGACCTCTACGGCGGAGAGATCCACCGCATGCTCCTCCTGGAGCCCGTCCACTCCCGGGGCCAGCGCTCGGACTGTGGC
>JBDHCH010000496.1:0-2333 GCA_039592115.1 Gemmatimonadota bacterium
AACCAACCGAAGTGATCCATGTGGATCGGGATTCCCCAGGGGGCCTATGAAGATCAACCGCCAGCGTCGATGGCGTATCATCAGGAACTTCGCGACGGGTTGGATCACGGGATTCGTCTTTCTCTCGATCGTCCGGGGCTCCGGCACGGTCGAGCAGGGGTCAGTCCAGCTCGCCCTTCCTGCAGCGATCGGGATGTCGGTCCTTCTTGGCGCCGTCTTCGGAGGATTCGCGGGGATCGTACAGATCGCCATGGAGGAGCGCGCTTACCGGCGAGTCGAGCGTCGGGCATGAGGAACTCGGCGAGATCTCCCTGCGGGCAAGGAAGAACCGGTGGGAATCGTCGCGGTGGATGTCTGAGTGGAATTACCCGGGGCAGCAGAGGAGACCCCATAACGGATTGCGATGCTGCGGCGGCACAGGATGCCAGCCGGCACGCGAAGATTCAAGGAAGGCGCCCCGACGCCGGAGCCTCCGGTGGCAATCGCGTGTCAGGCAGGTGGGGATCTCCCGCCTGCCTTCCGCCCCAGGAGGAACCGTCTAACCCAACGGCTTTCAGGGTCCCATCGAAGGACCAATAAGAAGTAAGCCAGGAAAGCCACCAGGAGCGGCCAGGGAATCAACAGAGAAGTGGTCCGTTGGTCGAAGACCAGAACCCCTCCTCTGTACTCCTTATCGCGTTCGTACCGGTAGAAAGGGAGGGGAACGAGAAAACTGGTGGATACGATATCGGAGCCCTCAACTTCCTCAGATTCTTCGGCGGTAATTGCCGAGGTCATGAAGGGGTCCTGTACCACTCCCAAGCCAAGCGCCCCGGTCATGACGATGAACCAAAGCCAGCGGACCCGTCGGTGCGGAATCGAGACGCCTCCATAGGACACAACGGGGAAGCTCTCGGTCCGCCAGAGCCGCCAAAGGACCCAGAGGAACGCCAGCAGGCAGAGGACCGACAGAGCGAGCCCGACCGGAAACAACCAGAGCAGGTCTTCCAGGATCATGCTCTAACCTCCGACAAAAAGGGAGAGTAAAACTCTGCCAAACGGTTTCCGATCCTGCTGCCGAGCAGGATGCAGGCGGACGCCCGGGAACTCGAGGAAGACCCCTGCATTGCACGCACCGTCAGCGGCGATCGCGCGTAAGGAGACGAGTGCAAAACGGGGCCGCTCCCACCGCCGGAGTCTGCGGAGTCTCCCAGTAAATCACCCATCGTCGCGCCGCTCCGATGGAAGGTTAACGATCGGAGCGATACATGCCCCATGTGGTGAGCGCCGAACCAACCCGGTCGCGACCGAGAATCTCATATCCGAAGTGCTCATAGAGCGGAACGTTCGATTCCAGCTCTGTGGTTAGTGTCACCCCCGTCGACGACGAGTCCGCGCTCGACAAATCATGTACCGCCTCCAAGACCTTCCGCCCTAGGCCCTGACCTTGCGCTGAAGGTCGTACGCCGATCATGCCGAGGTGGATGTGATGCGACTCCACCACGAACCGAGCTGTGGCCGCACCAAACAATTCGTAGCGCGATCGAGCCTCATCACCGAGTCTCGCCCATGTCTCTTCACGAATCCCACCCAGTTCAGGAGGACTCGGCCCTCCCCTCGGGTATGACACCAGGCCGGCGGCCCTGAGGCCCCGGGGGGCCCTCACTCCAAGCAACACCTCATCCCGGAGCACCCGCGCCATGACAAAAAACCCGATGAGCTGCTCCAGCCGGGTCCGGTAGTCGCCCTCGGCGCCCAGGACGAATCGCATGACGGGGTAGTCGAAGAACGAATCGCTGAGCACGGAGACGACGTCGCCAACGTCGGAGTGGCCCAGAATCTCAACCCTCTCCCGGTCTTTCCTATCCATCCTTTTCACCGTGCCGGTGTCATTGTGCCTTGAGACGATTCGCCGTTGCGGGCCACAGAGCTCGGCATCCGTTACCTCCGGTGGGCCCAGACGAACCGAGTACAAGAACTGCTCAGGGTCTGACTGCTATGAGATGTGAAGGGGAAAGCCAACAGGGTCCCCGCTGGAGCGGGTCCTGGATCGTATCCTCCTCGACCGCGGGTAGGTTCACCGCATGATGCGGCCTACCCCCAGGTCGACGGAGGTTCCGTCGAAGCTTCCCGTCAAGACCTCCCGAGCGCGGAGAACCTCCCCGTACGGGTTCCCGTCAACCGACGGCCCGATGGATCAGGGAAGACACCCTCGAATCAACTACGGACAGTAACAGTCCCGTGTTGGAGCGCACCGATACCGGCAGCTACTTGACCGACCCGAGCTCAAGAATCGCCTTCTCGTCCAAGACTTCCACATCCACCCCATACTCAGCGGAGAGATCGCTGAATCT
>JBDHCH010000497.1:0-2298 GCA_039592115.1 Gemmatimonadota bacterium
GGCCTGGGCAGCCTGGGGCAGCCCAATGAGTAGGAAGAAGGCGCTTGCGAGGAACGCAAGTCTGACGAAGCTGGGTTTCATGCTCACCCCCTTGATTTGAGGAGTACTGACAAGGGTCGTGGCCCGATTCTCTCGGGAGGCTTGCACCAACCGAGGCCCCGCCCACCGGGGGATGGGAACCGAGACGCCCTAGGATATTTCATCTTCACTCCGATAGCCCATTCGCTCTGAGACGCGCCGGGCTGCAGCCGTCAGGGTCGTTGCGAGTTCAGGGATGCGGTCCCGGGTCAGGCGGTGGACCGGTCCGCCTACGCAGATTGCGGCGATGGTTTGCCCGCTCCTGTCATGAACTGGAGCGGCCACCGACGCATAACCGTATTCAAGCTCCTCGATGTTGGTCGCGTACCCCCGCTCTCTGACTTCGGAGAGGGTCTGGGACCACCTTTCGGAGGAGACGATGGTGTGGCCAGTCATGTGAGGAAGGCCGTCCTCAGGCTCGGACGGTACCTGCTCCGAGAACGCCATCAGAACCTTACCTGTGGCGGTGGCGTGGACGGGCCATCGAGTGCCGATCTCGGTTCCAGCGCTAATGAGGCTGCGGCCTCGTTCCTCCTGGAGGATCAGAACTCCTCCGTCCACAAGTGACTCGAGGGTGGCGGTCTCTCCGGTCGCTTCAGCCAGAAACCGGAGCTCGAGCATGGCGACATCCCGGAAGTCGGCGGCTCTCAAGGCCCGGGCGCCGAGGACGATGACCTCAGGGCCGAGTCGGTACTCAGCACGCCCGGAGATTCGTGAAAGGAATCCTTTCCGTTCTAGGGCGGAGAGAATTCTGTGGACGGTGGGTTTCCGCAGGTCCAACTCGGCACACAGAGCCGAGAGGGTCCAGCTCGGTCGCTCGTCGGTGAACGCCTGCAGGATTCTTAGGGCGCGGGAGAGCGCTTGGGTCCCAGGGATGGGATGAGGCTCCCGAGAATTGGACCCTTGTTCCATCATCCGGAACACGCCCCAAAAAACCTCCTCCATCCCGTGAAGAGGTTCATGGCCCACCGGAGGATAAGAGACCGTCCTGACACAAACAGGCACTCCTGGATTCAGCCGTGGATACGGATTTCCGCTCTCCAAGTCCGTGGTTGGTCCCAGCCCACGGACGCTCGGCCTGGAGGTGCCTCAGCGGGCAGTCCCTGATTTTAAGTTACTTGGTTAATCTTCGTCGCATCCCTGAGTCAGTCAAGTCCTTTCTCACCATTCCTTGTGGGTGCCGGCAGGGGTTGGAGGGGCGACCAGGAAAGGCCCGGCCGCACACCTCTCGGGTTTTTCGTAGGTTGGTCTTCTCAGATGAGGAAGACAGCCCTGACCCTGTCCGAAGAGGTGCCCTATGCGCTCGCGCCTTCCCAGTTTTGTTGTGGCCCTCAAGCTCCTTTTCTGCTCGATGTCGGCAACCCCGCCGCCAGCCTCCGGTCAGAGGGCCGACCTCCTCGAGACACCCCTCCCCAACGAGGTCCTACTCCTTCTGGCCGAAGAGGTCAGCGGCCAGGAGGCCTTCGACAACATGGTGAGGTTGGCGGGGGCTCCGTGGCTGCGGACTCCGGAGGAGCTGAGTGGGGAGACCAACCTTTTCGAGTCGGAAGAGTTGTACCGGATGGTCCGGGCCTATGGAATCGAGACGGTCCGGTTGGATCGCTACGACGGTCCCGGGTCCTTTACTTATCCGACGGAGGGAGACCTTTGGGTGGATGGTCACCGGCTCGGCCGGATTCCCGGGGACCCTGCTCTAATAGCCGCCGGCTCCCAGACCGGCGAAGTCTCGGGGCGTCTGATCTACGTGCCTCAGATCCCCGAGATCCAGGTGCCCATGCTCCAGGCAGCTACGGCCTCCGCTCCTGAACGGTATCGGGGCGCCATCGCCCTCATGTGGACTCACCCTCGGGGAGATCTGTTTCGAGTCTTGGACCAGGCGGGTGTCCGTGCCGTCATCAGCTTCAGCTCGAGAGAACGGTATTTCGATCCAGACCAGGTGGTTTACAGCAGGGGGAGTTATGACCAGGGGAGAAACCTGCGCCTGGGAATGACCATCTCCTGGCGGCAGTGGTCCGAACTCCTGGAGGATGTGGAGAGGGGGGAGGAGATCCTGGTGGAAGCCAGATCCGTAATGGAGAGTTTCCCCAACCGTTTTGAGACGGTCTACGCCTGGATCCCCGGTACGGAGCCTGGCCTGCCCGGGGTGGTTTTCACGGGACATCTCTTCGAGGGGTACACAAAACGGGGAGCCAACGACAACGCTGGGGGCCCGGCCGTCCA
>JBDHCH010000498.1:0-2295 GCA_039592115.1 Gemmatimonadota bacterium
GAGGAGGAGTACGAGGGCAACCCGAATATCAACAAGCCCGGTTGATGACCAGGCTACGGAGCGGCGCGATGCAGCGCTGAGCCGGTAACACAATCTCGGAGCCTTCGGGCTCCGGTCCAGCGGGGGGTGGCTCAGGCCACCTCCCGCCCGATCCGTTCGGTTTCCCACACCGTGTCGGGGCTGATCGCGTCCCTTTTCGTCCTGGTTTCCTTCCCGGCCATTCCCCAGGTCGGATGGGCCCAGGAGAAGGAAGAATGGGACGTCACCCAGGCCAGGGGTGAGACCAGGGAGATCGACTTCGTCACCGAGGAAGGGACCTGGCTCTCGGTGGACGTCTCCCCGGATGGTCGGTGGGTCGCCATGGATCTGTTGGGTCATATCTATCGCGTGCCCACGGAGGGTGGAGAGGCCGAAGTCCTCACTCAGGAATCGGGGGTAGCGGTGAACTACCACCCCCGGTACTCCCCGGATGGCCGCTTCATCGCCTTCATCAGCGATCGGAAGGGGCAATCCAACCTCTGGGTCATGGAGGCGGATGGCTCGAACCCGACGGCTGTCTTCCACAACCTGGGCGCCCGGGCTTCCGTCCCCTCCTGGACCCCGGATTCCGAGTACATCGTGGTCCGCCGGCAAGCCACCCGCTTCGGGGGCCCTGGCGGCGGCACGGGAATCTGGATGTACCACAGAGAGGGTGGGGTTGGGATCGAATTGCTCGCAGACGGAAGCGCCACCTGGCCCTCCGTGTCCCGTGACGGGAAGTACGTATACTTCGAGCACAGGAGTGGGAACGACGCCTTCCAGGGGGATTATCAGATCCGGCGATTGGAGGTGGAGTCCGGACAAGTTCTGGACATCACTGCAGGAAAAGCCGAGGGCGCCGCCGCAGGCAGGTTGAGCAGTGGGGGCGCCTTCGCTCCCGAGGTCTCTCCCGACGGCCGCTGGCTCGCATTCGGGCGGATGATCCCGGACGGCACGATCTCCTACAAGGGCCATCGCTACGGGCCCCGAACCGCCCTCTGGCTGCGGGACCTCGAGACGGGGGAGGAGCGGGTCCTCATGGATCCCATTTCCGCAGCCATCGAGAGCGGATCCAAGGTGCTGAGGATCCTTCCCGGGTACGCCTGGGCGCCGGATGGGGCGTCCATCATCCTCTCCCAGGGAGGACAGATTCGGCGGATCGATGTCGAGACCGGGGAAGTTTCCGTCATCCCCTTCAGTGCGAGGGTCCAAAGAACCATCTCGGGAATGGCCTATCAGGAGTTCCGCATCACCGATGAGCCCTTCCGGGCCAAGTACTTGCGCTGGCACACCGCCTCCCCTGACGGGGGCACGGTGGCTTTTCAGGCCGTGGGGCGGATCTGGACGGTGCCGGCCTCGGGCGGGGAGCCTCGACGCCTGACCGGGGACACCGCCGACAGGCAGGAATTCGCTCCGGCCTGATCGCCTGACGGCCGGTGGATCGCCTACACGACCTGGAAGGTGGGCACCTATGGAAGATCCGCTCCAGAGGCGGAGATCCTGTCCAACTCACGACCGCTGCCGCAGAGTTCGTCCACCCGTCCTGGAGCCCCGATGGCTCGGAATTGGTCCTTCTCAAGGGCTCCGGAGCCACCGAGCGGGGCCGCACTTTCACACACAACCCCTGGTGGGACGTAGTGAGGATTCCCGCGAGGGGAGGGGACCTCACCCAGGTTGCATGAGTGGCTCTCCCGGCGGGAATTAACCCGTCGTCGGTAGCCCGTCGGGCCATCTTCCACCCCTCCTACGGGCCGGATGGCCGCATCTTCTGGCCCGAGTTCCAGGAGGGCGCACAGAGGATGGAAACGATGCTGGTGAGTGTCCGGCCCGATGGCCTGGGTCGGCGGGAGCACATGGTGCTCCCCCACGCCGATGAGGCCGTGCCCTCCCCCAATGGGAAGTGGGTGGCCTTCCAGGAAAGCGACAACGTCTTCGTTACCCCCTTCCCCTACGGGGGCACGGGGGAGGAGCCCCTTTACGTGAACAAGCGGGACGGGAAGTTCCCCATCCAAACCCTCACCCAGGAGGGCGGGATGTTACCCCGTTGGCGGGGCACCGAGACGGTGGAGTTCGGTAACGCTACCCGGTACTACGCCCACTCCATGACTGCTAAGACCACCGACACGGTGGACATCCGGCTCACGGTCCCCAGGGATATTCCCGAGGGAACCGTCGCCTTCACGGGAGCCCGCATCGTCACCCTGGAGGGAGACGAAGTGGTGGAGGATGGCACCCTGCTGGTCGACGGAAGCCGGATCGTCTGTGTTGGTGATTGCG
>JBDHCH010000499.1:0-2443 GCA_039592115.1 Gemmatimonadota bacterium
CCGGCCAACGCCTCCAGCACCCCCTGGTACCGAGGCCACCCCCCCATCTCCTCGATGATGAGCCGGTATTTCACGAGGCTCCGATTCTCCAACTCCTCGGGCGGTTCCCTCATTCCCAGGTAGCGGCCCGTGAGGAAGCCCCCCGCCAACCCTCCGTAGCAGAGGAGTGCGATGCCCTTCTCCTGACAGTAGGGCGCCAAGGTGCGCTCCGGCCGAGGGTCCAGCACCGAGTACTGGACCTGGTCGCTCACCACCTCCACCCCGGCATCCACCAGCTCCGCCAGGTGGGCCGCATCGATGTTGGTTACAGCCAGGTGGCGGATCTTCCCCTCCCCCTTCAGCTCCTCCAGCCATCCCATGACGTCCACGTATCCCGGGACACTGAAATCCCACCAGTGGAACTGCACCAGATCCAGGGTTTCCACCCCGAGGCGGGAGAGTGATCGGTGGATGATCCGCTCCACGTAACCCCGATGGATGGTGGGCAGGACTTCCATGTCCGGGACGAACTTCGTGTGGACCTGCAGGGGCTGGCCGGATCCGGAGGCGCGGTGATGCCGTAGGAAGTCCCCCAGAAGCTCCTCCACCCCGGTGTAGATGTCGGCGCAGTCGAAGGTGGTGAAGCCCCGGGCCACAAGCTCCGAGAGAAAGCGCCTGGGGGTCTCGCCGGCGGGGAGGCCACCTCCATGGCCCCGGGAGAGCTGCCACCCCCCCACGATGATGGGAGCGATGGCATAGTCTGGGGCGATCCGGACCTGCCGGTTCTCCGTGAAGATGTCGTCGCCGGCGGGCATGGCGTCTCCCGGTTGAAGCTCCTGGCCGCGCCCTGAAGAGTATCCCCTCGGCGTCCCGGGGCAAAGCAAGGCCCCGCCCCAAGAGATCCCCTCTTTCCCGAGGCCCCGGCCGGCCCGTACCTTCCCGGCCGATTTCCACCCGGAGGTAGCCCAGGATGAGCCAGGAGCCGGCAGGCCCTTCAGGACAGACGGACCTTCAGTACTGGGGGGGCGCCCTGGGGGCATTCCTGCCCTTCGCCGTTTTCCTGGTGGCCGTCATGATCCTGGGCCTCTCCGGCGCACCGGTGGAAACCGGGTTCTGGCCGGTCCTCCTGGCAGCTCTCATGCTGGGCCTCCTCCTGGCCAGGGACCGGAGCGCCTACAGCGAGGCCATCCTTGCCGGGATGAGCCGCCCTATGGTCATGGTGCTGGTCATGGCCTGGCTCCTCGCAGGGGTGCTGGGCACCCTCCTGGCCGAGAGCGGGCTCGTTCCCGCGCTGGTGTGGCTAGGCCGGGAAGCAGCCGTCTCCGGGGGAGGGTACGTGGCTGCCGCCTTCCTCATCACCGGCCTGGTGGCCACTGCCACGGGGACCAGCCTGGGAACCATCCTGGTCTGCGCACCCATGCTCTACCCCGGCGGCGCCGGGATGGGCGCCGATCCCGCCTGGCTCATGGGCGCGATCATCGGGGGGGCAACCTTCGGGGACAACGTCTCCCCCGTCTCGGACACCACCATCGCCTCGGCCAATACCCAGGAGGCCGACATGGGCGGAGTGGTCCGCAGCCGGATGCGTTACGCCCTCCCGGCGGCGTTCCTGGCCCTGATCGTCTTCAGCGTCTGGGGCGGCGGAGCCGCCACACCGGGGACTCTGCCGGGAGGGGAAGACCAGGCAGGGCCGGGTGGCCTGGTCATGCTGGCGGTACCGGCGCTGGTCATCGTCCTCCTCATCCGGCGTCGGCATCTGGTGGAAGGGCTCATGATGGGAATCCTGACCGCCGTGATCCTGGGCCTGGCCACTCGCCAGTTCACCGCGGGCGACCTCTTCTTCCTGGACCGGGAGGCCTACAGTGCCAGCGGGCTTCTCCTCCAGGGGATGCAGCGGGGGGTGGGAGTGTCCATCTTCACCATCCTCCTCATGGGGTTGGTCGCGGGGCTGGAGGGAGCCGGCCTGGTGGAGCGGATGGTGCGGTATGCAACCCGGGGCGCCACCACGGCGGGTCAGGCCGAGCGGCGGATCTTCGCCACCGTCTCAGCAGCGGTGGTCTTCACTACTCACGCCGCTGTGGCGATCCTGGCCGTGGGGGAGATCACCCGGGAGGTGGGGAAGAGGTTCGGCATCTCAGGCTATCGGCGGTCGAACCTCCTGGACGTCACCGTGTGCACCTATCCCTTCCTCTTCCCCTTCTTCATCCCCACGATTCTGGCCGCCAGCACGACGGCAGGGCTGGAGGGATTCGGCGCGCCCCGCCTCTCCGCCTGGACCATCGGCCTCCACAACGCCCACTCCTGGGCCCTTCTCCCAGAGGGGCACCGTCGTCGGAGTAGACCTCCCCACGCTAGCCCAACCTTTCTCATGTCCGGTCTGCAAGCGACCCTCCGCATTCAAACATGGGGATTTCTTCCCGTCGGACATGAGCGTCCCGGGGATCCTCGCAGCCATGGATGTGCG
>JBDHCH010000500.1:0-2631 GCA_039592115.1 Gemmatimonadota bacterium
CTTCGAGGTAGCCGGCGTAGACTACCTGATCGATTACGCCCACAATGTCCCCGCATTCGTGGCCCTGAATCAGGTGGTGGCCTCTCTGTCCGAAAAACGTCTCCAGGAACACCGTCGGATCGGTGTGATTTCGGGCACGGGCAACCGCTTGGACGAGGATATCGTTCGTCTCGCCGAAGCCGCCGCAGATATCTATACCGATCTGATCATCAAGGACTCCGATCCCCGTGACCGGCCCCTGGGGGAGACGGCCGAGATCATGAGAACCGCAGCGCTAGGGGCCGGGCTTCCAGAGGAAAGACTCCGGGTGATTCTAGACGAACAAGAAGCGATTAAGGCCGCATTTGGCCTGGCTGTCCCGGGTGACCTCGTCGTGATCCAACCCGACGACATCCATGGAACGATCCGCATGTTGCTGGAGCACAAAGAGGAGAAGGAACACAAAGAGGAGAAGGAAAGCCTAGACCTTATCCCATAAGCCGGGAAACCGTTCACCCTCCTTTTCCGGCAGGGCAGATGGGAGAGAAAGACGAACCTGGTAAGCTCCGGAATGGAGTGCGGACACCCGTCTCACCGTGGCTTAAGGCCGAGCCCTCGGGGAAAGGAAGGAATGCAGCCACTTAACCCCCCCCGGCACTTCTCGAAATCCCAGCAAGAGCAGAGTTCTGTTAACGCTGACGTAATCCTCAGTGTCCCACCTGAAGACACATGTCATATAACGTTTAGAGGTTGCTGAACCGGCCAAACCCTCCTGCTGAGACACTGCTGATTTCGTCACCAGGCTACCCGGTTCTTTTCCTCACCCTGCTCGAGGCCGGTTGGGACGGAGGCCGCCGCAGGCGGCCGCAGCCAGCAACTTTATTGTTAGCCGAAGTGACTCAAGTCCGCTCGGAAGTATCCTTGCCATAGTCTCCGCACGGTGCAGGAGCCCCCAAACGGGCTAGACTCGATCCGTGATAATGCCCTATCTCACCTTCCTGAACACAACACCGTTGGCTGCTACAAAGCCACTGACTTCACCATCACCATCATCGCCTCGCCTGAATCGGAGTTCCGTCAAGGGGAAGGTGGTTCGGAACACATCTGGCTCCCAAGGTCGGACCTCGGAGTCTTGGGACCGTGGGTTCGTCAGGCGGAGGTCTCCGCCTTCCACGCGAAGGCGGTAGATGACTTCCAACTCCTCGCTGTGGTAGCTCCCCGCGAAAGCCGTGAGGTCATCTGCCGACGGCTGATAAGGCGTCAACCGGCGGTAGACGCTGCCCAACCCGGTGAGCCGGTCGACGGTTCCGGCCGAATCCCGGCGGAAAGTGATCAACACGCCTTGGGGCTCGGCAACGAACGATGAGTCGGATACCGGACGGAATGTGATTCGGTATGGCTCTGACCACCATGGACTCACCAGCATAGACAGGTGGTCGCCTTCACGCGAGAAGACGTATTTCAGTCCGGAGTCATGGTCTCCGTATTCACCGGTGTATGCATCCATTAAGGCAGTCTTGACCTCGACCGGAGCTCTCTCTTGGATGTGAGGGGGAGGGGGCTCCGAAACTCCTTCAACCGCCATCTCCTCCCCAAAGAGATCCTCTGTAACTCCGCGGAGAGTAGAGAAACTGCGCCCATTGTTGGAGATGTATGCCACACCTGCGTCGATCTCAGGGTAATAACAGAATGCCGCGAAATGCCCCCCGTCTTCACCGATGTGATAATACCGACGAAGCCCGCGGTGGGTGTCAACGAAGAGCCCGAGCCCATAGTCGAGTGTGTCGCCAGTGCTGAGCACTCCGCGCTCTGTCATCCTGGCAACCAGCTCCGCCCCGCCGACCCGCGGCTCGTGGAGATTCTCCACCCATCGCGCTAGGTCTTCTACCGTCGAGTACACGCCCGTGGCACCAAAGAAGGCGTCGAGTTCATCCTCTTCTTTCCACGCAAACTGTTCCCCGCGGATTCCAACGTAGCCTTCCGCAACGTTTGGGATGATCTGACCGCCATGGGTCTTGACGGTCGTGTGCTCCATTCCGAGGGGCCCGAAGACGTTTTCCTCCATCCATTCCGCGAATGGTACACCCGTTACCTGCTCCACGACTTCGGCCAGGAGGATATAGTGCGTATTGGTGTACATCATCGTTTGGCCGGGTGGGTTCAATGGCCGCTGTTGCCGTTGGACGAGCTGGATGAGGTCCTCACGGGTCCATCTGCCAGGTATTCTCCCCTGCATGGACAACAGGGCATAGAGTTCCCTGAGGCCAGCCGTGTGAGTCAGAAGATGGAGAAGAGTGACGGGTTGGCCGAAGTCCGGAAGGTCGGGAAGGTACCTTCGAACGTCGTCGGTCAACGTGAGCTTCCCTTCCTTCTCAAGAAGCTGGATGGCGAAAGCGGTGAGCGGCTTCGACACCGAGCCGATGTTGGAGGGAGTGTTCGTCGTGAACGGGATACGGTGCGTCAGGTCGGCCAGGCCGAACGCTCCCGCGTAAGTAACTTTTCCGCTCCGGATGAGGGCAATTGCACCTCCTGGACGATCCTGCTGGTCCAAGAACCTCACCCATTGATCAAGCCTGCCCTCTAGGGAGTTAGCCGGAGGTTCAACCCGGTCCAACCGGATTGCGTATCGACCTGACTCTCCGGGACCGGCTG
>JBDHCH010000501.1:0-2275 GCA_039592115.1 Gemmatimonadota bacterium
CGTTGAGGATCTGGAAGGTCTCCGAAAGTCCCTCGATATAGAACGCTTCGTTCTCCTCGGCTTTTCGTACGGCGGATTCCTTGCCCAGTACTACACCACCCGCTACCCCGAGCATGTGGCTGGGCTGGTCCTGGTGGGCGCCTCCCCGGGCCTGAAGGCGGACCTGGGTCGCTCTCGCCAGCGTGAGTTCATGTCACAGGAGGAGCTGGACCGGAGGCAGGTGATCCTGAGAGAGTTGCGTGAGCTTGCGCCCAGCCGTGGGTGGTCGTCGGCAGAGCTCCTGGCGTTGATCGTCTACAACAATCACATCAACGGGGATTGGAAACGCCAACACTACTACAAGCCGTCACCGGAGCGGATGGCGCAGGTTGCCCTCTACGAATGGGTACAGGACGACAACTTCAACAGCATCGTGGGGCAGAGCCAGGGGGGCATAGACTTCACAGGCGCCTTCGAAACCAATCCCATCCCCACCCTCCTCATGGAGGGCGAGTGGGACCTGACCTGGGGTCCTGAGAAGCGGAACGTCCTGGCCGGGAACCACCCCAATGGCAAGCTGGTCACCTTCGAGGAAGCCGGCCACTCCATCTTCAACGAAGACCCGGAGGGATTCTTCGGCGCTCTGGAGGAGTTCGTCATGGGGCTAACACCTCCGAGCCCGGACGCCACGGCAGCCTTCCGATCCGACCTGGAGGATTGGCACAAAGCCTTGGTTGCGTCTCCGGGTTACCATCTGGCTGCCGTGGACTGGGGATGGAGCGCGAGCCAGGAAATCGCCGAAGCATTCGAACCGGGGTGGGTGGGAGAGATCGTGAGCCCCACCGAATACCTGCGCCTCGGCTTTGCGCTGTACGACATGAAACGCTACGACGATGCCCTGGACGTGTTCACTCGGTTCCTGGGATGGGGTCAGGAGGAGGGAGAGGTCGAGTACGCAGCGCTGGCCTCCATCTGGCGAGGACATATGCTGGACCTGCTGGGCCGCAGGAGCGAGGCCCTGGCCGTATACCAGGAGGTGGCGGACCTGAACCTGGACGACGCCTGGAGCCATGGCCAATACGGGCTACGCTATGCCCTCAGCCCCTGGGCGGCCCAGCGGCTGGAAACGCCCTTTCAGCGGATCGAAAACGGACAGGGGTAGGGGCCGGACTCCAAGGCCGGAGCGGGTCAGGACTCTGCGGGCGGCCCGCCATGGGCCCCATGTTCTCCTCTTCGGATCGTCATCCACCCCTGGTCAGTGGGTAGATCCGGACGAAGTCCACGTCCAGCTCATCTCGGAATCGGGCCAGGACGTAATCCTGCCCGATCTGAAGGACCTGGTTGCCTGCCGGGAGGGAGAGACGAGTCAGAGGACGACCGTCCGCGTCGAAGATGGTCCAGGTCCGGACCTCCTGGCCGGGGAGGTGGTAATCCTCCACCCAGAGATACCCTTCCGAGTCGAGGAAGAGGCGTTCGAACGCGGGCAGGTGATCGGCAGAAGGAGTGTCTCGGAAAGCGCTCCGGATCCCGGGCGCTATGTCCGGATCCTGGAGCCGGGCCAACCGCTCCTCCAGTAGACCGTCCAGGTCGGTGGGGGTAACGGCTACCGGGGGAGACAGAACCCGGACGACGCTCACGAGGCTTCCGGATGGGTCGAAAACCTCGACTTCGTACCGGTCTCGGGTCCCCAGAGCCAACCGTTCTCCCCCTGCCATGGCCTCCGGCGACTTCCCGAAGTGGAGAAAAGCGGCAGCAGTCATCTCCTCTCCATCGTACTCCGTCGTCGTCCAGAAGACCTCGGTCCCGGGGAAATCCCCGAAATGGGTGATCCCGGCCCCATCGAGAGTGACGGAGAAGAAGGAGTTGGTGAGTCGTTCGTACCCGGGCTCGGGGGCTTCGCCTCCCCTGACACGGTTCACGCCTCCTCCGAATACGATCGCTCCATCCTCGAACATCCCGTTCGAGTGCATGGCCACGCCCGCCTCGTCCGGGAGGAGGGTCTGCCCCAGAAACCCTGCCTCCGGGTGGTAGCGGGAGACTCGGCGCTGCCGGCCGTCCAGAATCACCAGGGTATCGAACCCCACTATCCCCATGACCCGAATGTTCCTGAACTCCCCGGGACCTTCTCCCTCCCTCCCGAAGGCCGTCAGAAACGTGCCGTCTGGAGCGAAGATACGGAGCTGATGGCTTCCAACGTCGGAGACGGCGATCCGGCCATCTGAAAGCTTCACACCCGCTGAAACCCCGTAGAACTGGTAGAGGGAATCGCCCTCGAGGGTCCCGATGGAGAGCGTGG
>JBDHCH010000502.1:0-2273 GCA_039592115.1 Gemmatimonadota bacterium
GGCACCGGCGTTCCTTCTCGCATAGGAGGCAGGTCTTTGCCACCGGATCTCCTCCGGGAATGGAATGGTTTCCTTCAATCGCTCAAACCGTAGAATGGCGTGTGGGTAAGATGCGTGCAACCGGGAGTGTGGTGTGAGCCGGAGAGGGGAGGCTTCCCCTCCCGAGGACCCCTCCAGGAGCCCGGAAACGGTCTTTAGACGGAAGTTACCCCTCCAGGTTTGACCCATCAGGGATGTAAGTCTCAGTGCAAGAGAGACTTATCGGTGTTTTGTGTGTATCATCAGGTTCCCATGTAAAGATAAATCTATGCTATTGTTTGTAGAAGAGTTGTGATATATATTGCGGTCATGTATATCGATATCGTGCCCAACCGCTCCTCGCCGCCAGCCGTCCTTTTGCGCGAAGGATGGCGCGAGGGCAAGAAGACGCGTAAGCGCACCGTGGCCAACCTCTCCTCTCTGCCCAGGGACCAGGTCGAACTCCTGCGACGGGTGCTGAAAGGGGAAGCTCTGGTTCCCCCCGGTGAAGCCTTCCAGACCCTGCGGTCTCGCCCCCACGGGCATGTGGCGGCCGTGCTGGGCACCATAAGACGCCTGGGCCTGCCTGACCTGGTGTCCAGTCGTCCGCACAAGAACCGGGACCTTGTGCTGGCCATGATCTGTGCCCGAGTAATCGAGCCCTGTTCCAAGCTGGCTACGGCCCGGGCGCTGAATCCGGACACGTTGTCGAGTTCGCTGGGCGAGGTGCTGGGTGTGGCCGAGGCCGACGTCGATGATCTCTACGAGGCACTGGACTGGCTGGGCAGGGGCCAGAAGCGGATTGAGCGGAAGCTGGCTAGGCGACATCTGGAGGAGGGCGAGCTCCTTCTTTGGGATGTGACCACCCTGCCATTCGCGAGCCGGACGAGCGATCTGGCGGCCTATGGCCGGCCGAAGGGGAGCAAGAGCCAACGGCAGGTGCTCTTCGGGCTGCTCACCACAGCCGAAGGGATACCGGTGGGTGTGGAGGTGTTCGCAGGCAACACGGGCGACCCGGCGACGGTGGGGGCCGCGCTGGAGCGAGTGCAGGAAGGCTTTGGTCTGAAGCGGGTGGTGATGGTCGGGGACCGGGGCATGCTCACCGAGGCGCGGATCCGGGAGGAACTCAAGCCCCGGGGGGTGGACTGGATCACGTCGCTCAGAGCCCCGGTGATCCGGAAGCTATGGAAGGACGGACCGCTGCAGCTCTCGCTGTTCGACACCCAGGACCTGGCCGAGATCACCTCACCGGACTTTCCCGGCGAGCGACTGGTGGCCTGCAAGAACCCACTCCTTGCTCAGGACCGGGCGAGGAAAAGGGCCGAGCTCTTGGCGACCACCGAGGAGAAACTCGAGGCCGTGGTGGAGGCAACGCAGAGGACGAGAGGTCCTCTGCGGGGCAAGGACAGGATCGGTGTACGCGTGGGCCGCGTATTGGGACGCTCGAAGGTGGCCAAGCATTTCCGCTACGAGATCACCGAGACCAGCTTTACGTTCGAGCGCGACGAGGTCTCCATCACCGAGGAGGCAGCGCTGGACGGGATCTACGTGATCCGCACCAGCGTTTCAGCTGAAACGTTGGCAGGCGAAGAAGTGGTGCGGGCCTACAAGCGGCTCTCCCGGGTGGAGCGGGCGTTTCGGATCTGCAAGGCCTTCGCCCTCGAGGTCGGACCCATCCGCCACCGCCTGGACGACCGGGTCCGGGCCCACGTCTTTTTGTGCATGCTGGCCTACTACGTGCGCCTGCACATGGAGCAGGCTCTGGCCCCCATCCTCTTCACTGAAGACGATCCGGAAGCTGCCAAGGCCCAGCCAGCCTCCGTGGTGGCACCGGCCCAGCGTTCTCCACGAACGTTGACCAAGATCGCAAAAAAGCGTACGGAGGATGGCTTGCCCGCCCAGAGCCTCCGCTCGCTGTTCAAGCACCTGGCCACCCTGACCAGGAACCGGGTGAAAATGGGCAACACCGAGGTCGAGTTCGACCAGTACCCCGAGCCCACCCAACTCCAGGAGCGCGCCTTCCAGCTCCTGGAAGTCCCTTTCCGAATCTAGGAGTTGTACCCAGTACGCTGCACTTGCCCATGAAGGAAAAACCTAAGCACAGCACCACTTCTCATATTCCCCCGCAGGGGTAACTTCCGCCTAGCCGGGACCGACCCCCTCTATCTGCTCCTTCCTGGGCCAAGCCAGAAGCATGGCGATGATTGCCCATCCCACCAAGGCGATGGCTCCCACCACCTTTCCCGTCAGCAGGG
>JBDHCH010000503.1:0-3921 GCA_039592115.1 Gemmatimonadota bacterium
GCCATGAAAAGGGCCTTCTGCATCTTGCTGTTTGCTACCCTCCCTCTCTCTGCTCAGGAGGTCTGGCCAACTCCCGACTGGGCGGTTGATGTCCCCGAGTCACAGGGATTGAATATCGAACCTCTCCGGGAAATCACAGAAGCCATCCGATCTGGTTCGCACGGTGACATCCACAGTCTTCTGGTAGTCAGAAACGGCGTCCTGGTCTGGGAGGAATACTTCGGCAGCGGCGACCGGGAAGAGATCCACACTCTCCAGTCTGTCACGAAGAGCTTCACCTCCGCAGCAGTCGGCATTGCCATTGCCCGAAACGACATCACCGGAGTGGAAACAAAGATCCTCGACTTCTTCCCGGACTACCCGGAACCCGAAAACCTGGATGACAGGAAGATGGCCATCCGTTTGAAGGATCTGCTGACCATGCGCAGCGGAACGGATTACCATGAGGATGGACCCGACTCTCCCCACCTTCAGCTCAACGCCACCAGGACCGGCTGGGACACATTCTACCTGGACCGTCCCATGGTCCGAGATCCGGGAGAACATTTCCTGTATGACAGCGGCGGAGTGATTCTACTCTCGGCCATCCTGCAGCGCCGTACCGGTCTCCACGCGGACCAATACCTGGACGAGCACCTTTTTGAGAGCCTTGGAATCACCAACACCCACTGGTTCCGAAACGATGAGATGCACCCCCACACCGGCGGGGGACTTTCTCTCCGCTCGAGGGACGTGGCGAAATTCGGTCTCCTCTACCTGCGACAGGGGCGTTGGGAGGGCGAACAGCTGGTGCAGAAGGCTTGGGTGGAGGAGTCGTTCGAGGAGCAGGTGGATCTACGACACATGGGACGACCGGACATTACGGGATACGGGTATCTATGGTGGATCATGAGGCCCGATCCCGACGGAGAAGGACGCACCCCTATCTACGCGGCCATGGGTTTCATGGGCCAGTATATCTTCGTCATTCCGGAGCATCGGATGGTGGTAGTATCGACAGGTAGAAACATGGACTCCAAATCCAGAGACGCTATCCGCTTTCTCTACTCCCATATCCTGAAGGCGGTTCACTGACCGGGTACCCGAGCGGCTCCTCGGGCTGAGGAGAAGTGCGCAGTAGAGGAATGCTGTCATATGGGGACCCCTCTCAGGTCACTCAGGAGTAGAACTGACGCCGTCGGGTCGCCCGACCCGTGCCCCGAGAGGAGGAGACAGCCATGATCGACAATCACCGCTCAACCGCCGGCCGAGGGCTCGCCCTGGCACTCCTGGCCGCCCTGGCGGCTTGCACCGCGGATTCTACCTCGCCGAGCGATGCCGGACCGCCGCCCGACCTACCTCCTCTGACCTCCATGTCGGGCGATTTCAGCATCTTCGGCACCCCCGGCGCTCAGCAAGCGGAACTTTCCTCCGAAGCGGGCCTGTCGTCTCTGAACTTCGCGAACGCTGCGATCCGTGTGCTGGCGGCACAGGTCGCGACGGTAGTCGTCCTGGCGGTACCTGTTGCGACGTTCGCCGCGACCGCCAACAGCACGCCTACGTTCGAGGACGACGGGCGCTGGCACTGGCGGTTCACGACGGTCCGGGATGGCCACACCTACACGACCCATCTCACGGGGGTGATCCAAGGTGGCACGGTCTTCTGGGACATGCGCATTACCTCGCCCACCCACGCACCGTCCCTGGATGAGTTCGTGTGGTATGACGGCCAGGGCCTTCTCGATCGCACCTCGGGGATGTGGACTTTCTACGATCCCTCCACTCCTGCCTCATCGACCGCAGTGCTCAGGATCGACTGGACGCATGTCTCCGCGACCGAGCACGGGTGGGAGGCCACCGCGCTCGCGGGCGGGGCAAGTGGTGACGTGTTCACCGCCGACGTCGATGGCGACGACCGGATGATCACCTACCTCGACGCCTCGGAGCAGGAGTTCATGGAGATCTACTGGAACGCCGTCGACGGCAGCGGCTATCTGATCGCTCCCCACTACAATGGGGGCGTCAAGGCCTGCTGGGACACCAATCATCAGGACGTCGCTTGCGGATAGAGGCCCCCCAAGGCGCCAACGCCAAGGGGGTCAGCCTCCGCAGGGATCGGGTGGACTCCACGAGGCGGCTGGTGGTCGCCACCACTACTCCTCCCACCCCTCCTTCGGGTAGCGTACCAGCCCGTCCGACAGCGTGAGGAGGATTCGGTCTCTCATGCCGAAGAGGAGTTCCGGGTCCTCCTCCAACATCCGGATATCTTCCAGGTCCAGGACCACGAGATAGGTGAGGTATGCACCATTGATGGTGTAGGTCCGGAGGGCGTCGGCGACGTCGAGGGTTTCGTCGGGCCCGTAGACCTGTCCGTCCGCCTGAGAGCGCCGGGTCATGAGGGCGTACATACCGATCCGATGTGGAGCATTAGCCCGAAGTGTCGGGTGGGTGACTCGCCTCAGCGCCCGCCGCCCCACAAGGGCCGGCAGTCATCCAGAAGGTAAGGGTCGATCCGATCGGGATCGTTGATGATGTCGAGGAAATCATCCATGTAATCCATGGCTTTTCTCAGGGTTCCCTCCTCCAGACCCTCCTGGGTACGCCAGAGCTGGCGGAACTCCTCCTCCTTATCCCGGAAAAGTTGAAACACCTCGTCGTACAGTTCAGGGGGGCGTCCCATCTCCTCAGCGCAAAACCCCCGGAATCTCCGACGACGAACGCTCCTGATATCCGCATCGGGATGAGGGATGGCGTAGCGGGCGTCCACCATGCCTGAGAAGTCGAAATCGAAGGGGACCGTGACGGGAGGCTCAGAGGGAAACTGGAGGAGCTCCACGTTGTGCATCTCCGCCGCCGACCAGTCGGTATTGCCGATGAAGTACTGGAAGACTTCCACGATGAAGGCGTGGCGTTGTCGGACGAGCCGGGGATCCAGCTGCCCCGATTCCCACTCCAGCTTCCATCCCCCGTTGCGGGCCGCCAATTGGGAGTCGTCTTCTATGAGGAAACCGAACTTCACCAGGGTTTCCTCCTCCCCGCTGGTGTCCACGTAGGTCACCCGGACCGGACGGACCCGAAAGCTCAGGGGGGTGAGAAGGTTGAAGGCTCGGTAGACCAGGTACTCGGAGTGCACGTACTGCTCCCAATAGCTCTGGTTGGGTTTGCATACTCCCACCAGCTTCAGCTTGTCCTGATTCTCGAAGACCGTGCCTTCCGCTTCGCTCCTCCGGATGTTCAGCCGGAGGGGAGGGAGATCACAGTTACGGGTCTCCAGCCGGAATCTCCCTCTGGTGCGAATCTGAATCCCCTGGAAACCGGAGGTGCCGTCGGGCTCGGTCCAGCGCAAGACGGCCGGGCGCTCTTCTGCACCCCGCTCCCGGTCTTCCCTGCGAATGGTGTGGAAGTCGGCCTCCAGGGTGATCTCCAGGAGCTCGTGCGTGGAAAACAGGGGCGCTGCTTCGGCAGCCGCGGCTTCTTCCGGGGTGGGCGGCTCCGGCTCCTGGGCCCTTCCGGGCGAAGGAGCAAGGGTCCCCAGACCGAACGCCAGAACAACGACTCCCAAGCCTTTCATACCACCCACCTCCTGACAGCAAACCAAAGCAAGACGGGGTATCCGGTTCTGCGGTGAAAATCTCTTTTCGGTGATCAGATTCTGTTAGCTGATAGCATCATGAATTGTTCCCCCGGAGCGTAAGCGCAAGAAACGCGGGGCGGCCCGTTAGAAGGGTGTTGAAGAAGTGGGCCGACCTGCCCATTGAAACGATGTGCGAGACGACCGCCGGCGGCTAATCCTCGGAACCCTCCTTCTGGTAGCGTACGACTCCGTCTGACAGCGTGAGGAGGATTCGGTCTCTCATGCCGAAGAGGAGTTCCGGGTCCTCCTCCAACATCCGGATATCTTCCAGGTCCAGGACCACGAGATCCGCCACTTTTCCTGCTTCG
>JBDHCH010000504.1:0-2227 GCA_039592115.1 Gemmatimonadota bacterium
TGGTCGAGGGGGACGCCCTCCTCCATCTGTCTGCATTTCCCCTCGAGGCTCACGAAGGCCGTAACGGGAACGGCGGGGCCGGAGCCCCGGTGTACCCCATCTCCCGGCCCAGCCTCAGGAGAAGGAGGTTCTGATGAGCAGCCGGCCCGCCTGGCTGGCTGGGAGAACTTAGCCTGGCGGGGGGTCATACCCCCGCCAGCTCCTCCAATCGGCCAAGTAGCCGAACGAGAGCCAGGGTATCCAGCCTGCAGTATGCCAGGAGGTCGGATCGAAGCCGGTCCACCCTGTTCGCCTCGATGGATTCGGGGTGGAGGAGGAGCCTGAAGAGCCAGGCGGAGGCCTCCCCTCCGTCCTTGATCTCCAGGCCTTCGTAGGTCAGGTCCGGCACAAGGGCCGGGAGGACGGCCTTGAGGCTGAAGCTTCCCTGGAAGTCCAGGTGGTAGATGTGTTCACGCACCACGGGAAGGAGATCCTTGATCCGGTCCGCCAGGGCCGTCAGAGGTGCCGCCAGGCCAGGAACCGCGTCAGCCAGGCCCCGGATGCACCGCATCTCGAATGGCGCGTTGTAGGCCAGGATGACCGGGACGTCTTCCAGCAGGTCCAGCAGCCGATGTGCGCACGCGGGCCGAGGATCTTCAGGCCCATTGTGGAGCCATTCCTCGTGGCGTTCGGTGCCATCCACTTCCCTGAAGTGGCAGGAGAATTGGACCGGCACGGCGGTGAAGGGTCGGCATCCCTCCCACCGAGGAATGAAAGGGGCGACGGTCTCGAAGTCCAGGAAGGCGAGTGGGCTGGGGCTAGCCGGCGCAGGTTCCAGTCCGAGCCCATCGGAGTCGGTCCCGGAGGCCTGGAATCCGACATCGGATCCCTGTGGCTCCCCCGCGAGCTCCTCCAGGGCCGCGCGCAACCCCTCCTCCACGACCAGCTCTCCGGTGCGCGCGGCCCTGCGCTGACGCTCCTGAACGGATGAGAGATCGAAGTCGACAGGGATCTCCCCGAGCTTCCGCACGTCCATGGCGCGGAGACGGTCTTTCCTGGCCCCACCATGGTAAAGACGGGCAACGGAGTCGCTGGGCTCCGGAGTCCAGCACCGTCCCTGAAACGGGCACTCGTAGGGGGCCCTGCAGTGGGAGCCTGTGGGCACAACGGGGAGCCCTCCCGTGAGGACGTTCTTCTGCTCGTGGATGAGAGACGGGACCCGGGGTAGGAAGTCCTGGACCTCGGCTGTAATCCCCTCGCTCACGAAGAGGTCGGAGAGGTCCGGAAACACGCACGCTCGGTTGAGGTGCATGAGCTCCACACTCTCCACCTGGACCCCGGCCCGCTCAAGGACCCATGTCTGCACCGCCGCATCGGGGATGTGAACCTCTTTCAGGTCCAGACTCGACTTCACCTCGATGAGACGCCACCCGCCCCCATCTGTCCGGGCCAGGATATCCACGGCCACGAAAACATCCTCTTCAACGAAGGTGGCCTCGAACACCGCCGGAGCGCCGGCAACCATGGCTTCCCGAGTGGCATGTACCCTCGCCTCAGCCTCCCAGTGGGGAAGGTCGATGAGGACGCCGCCGGGAAACTCTCCACAAGCCCGCCCGCCGACCTCCGTACCCTGATCGAAGACGAGCTGGAGCTGCGGATCGACGCTCAACTCTGGGGCATCCCGCTCATGGGTTTTCCACCAGAGGAGCTTGTGGCACTGGAGGCCATCCAGGAACCGGGTTTTCGAGAGGCGATGGGTCATGATTCGCTCGAGGCTCCGGGTTGAAGAACCGCCCCAGCCCTGAAAGGGGCGGTTCAGCACCCTAACCGCAACCTCCGGCCATCGAGAGGGTCGACGCTCTTCGGCCGCATCTGCCCTCTGCCGGGGCGTCTGAGAGGGCCACATTGACCTCTTCCCTTGACTTGCCAACGCTGTTTACCCTTCTTGCACCCTATCGGATCTCCCGAGAAACATGTTCTTCCTGAGGCACCGGACTCCCCGTCCGCCGCCGGGCTGTGTACTCCACAGGCGGAGGGATGGGACACGACCACGTTGCTCCGGGAACGCAACCCCCCCCTGTATGGAGGCACCCATGCGCCGAACCACACTTTTTCTTGCCCTTCTCCTCTTCTGCCCGGCCCTGGACGGTGTGGCTCAGGAGGCCGCCCACGTCTACGAAGCCTACTACAAGGTGAAGATCGGGGACCTGCCGGAGTGGAACAACTATTACTTCGAGCACGCCGTCCC
>JBDHCH010000505.1:0-2507 GCA_039592115.1 Gemmatimonadota bacterium
GTGACAGCGGAGGGGAGAGCGGCGCAGTTACTTCTTTAGCCCGTGGGTGTACTGGGTCACCCCCTCCAGATCCACGAACTCGATGACCAGCTCGTCCCTCGTTACACGGAAGAGGGTGAACCCTCCGCCGGTGGCCACATAGTAGGACTCGTCGGTCTGGTCGAACTCGTACGGCTCGTCGTCTCCTGAGCCGCCTCCGGAGGTGACGTGATGAATCCCCTTGATGGGCTTCATCATGTCCAGGAAATGGTCGTGTCCGGCCAGGTAGAGGTCCACGCCGCCATCTACAAGGATGGGCTCCAAGCGCTCGACGAAGGTCGGGGAGGCACCCCGCCACGGGTTGTGGCTGTAGAGGGGGTGATGACCGAACACGATCTTCCACCGGGCCTTTGACTCGGAGAGGCTGCGCTTCAGCCACTCCAACTGGGTTGGGTAATCCGGCGTTCCTGAGCCTGCCAGAACCTCGTCGACGAGGTCCTGTGTGATCTCCCGATCGGTACCGTCAGCGAGAAAGGTGAACCCTCTCAGCGATGTACCGAACCAGCGACTCCGAAAGATCCACTTCTGCGTATTCGGCAACGTCACGGACCATTTCCATCCGCTCTTCCAGCGGTGTGTCCTCCAGATCGGCTTTGAGCCCCGCGAGTACCATCTCCGTGTCCAGAGCAAAGAATGCTACCTCCGTACCGTCCGCGAGGAAGCTGGAGAACGCATAGTAAACATCGGGCATGGTCCAGATGTCGCTTCGCGCCGAGCGCTCTACCTGAGCGAGGAGGAGGCCCAGGTAATCGTGGTTCCCGAGGGTCCCATAGACGGGTACCTGGAGCGCGGGGTCGTCGTAGACGCTCTCGAACCTCTCCTCCCACTGCGGGTCGTCGGGGGAGAGGACGCCCCACGGATAGATGTTGTCACCCAACGTCAGCCAGAACTGAAACGGTTCTTCGCGGCCCCTCTCCGCCATCATGGCGGCCACTTTCCGCTGGCCCGGTCCTCCTGTCCCCATGTCGCCGATAGCGGCAAACCGCAGGGATCCAGGGCCGGCAGAACAAGCTCCAACGTACGTGAGGGCTAGCAGGAACCCGGCGACGACGGTTCCGGTGAAGCAGCTGCGACCGTTGGCGCCCATCAGTGCTCCCCTTTCATTTTCCAGCTGGCTCGAGGTCCAAGAACACCCTCACTTGCCGACCTCGGTTACCGGATCATCCCCCCAGATCCCGTCCAACATCAGGTTCGACACCCGCGGACCCTGGTCGGTCATGGTGACCCAGGCTAGGTGATCGAACTGTCCCTCGGCGATGCCGGACAGGTCACTCCCGCCCCCCGTCGTCGCGAGGCGGTAGTAGACGTGGCCGTCCACTTCGGATCGGGAATACCGATGGGCGTGCCCGCCGAAGGCTGTCCGGGGGCGGTCTCCCAAAGCCTCCTCGACGGCCATCCAGGCCGGATGGTCGGTCAATTCCCACATCGGCTTGTGGAGGAAGAGAAATGTCCACCGTACGTCCAGATTCTCGGTCAATACTTCACGGAGCCATTCCAGCTGGGCATCTCCCATGCCGCCCATGGGGTCGCCCGGGGGTTCTTCACTGTTCAGGACGATGAAGAGCACGTCCTGGTAGAGGAAGTGGTAGTAGGTGGGTCCGAGCTGGCGAGCCCAAACCTCCTCCATGGCGTCGGTCCGGAGTTCGTTGTTCCCGCCAACGAAGAAGAAGGGCATGGGCAGCGCACCGACCCAGGAACTGACTTCGGCCCACCGCTGCTCGAGAGCCTCCTCGGTGAACAGGTCCGGGTTCATCCCGAAGTCTCCCGTGTCCACCAGATCGCCCACGGACATCACGAACGTTGGGCCCAGGGCCTCCAACCGTTGCACGGCGCTCTGGAACACGCCTGGACGATGCCACCCGGCCCGGTCCCCCACCACGGCAAAATGGAACGTGGCCGGATCGTCCAGGAAATCGAGATGGGTCCAGGGATTTGCCACGAGCTCGGCTGGAGGTGAGGAGGTATCCTGCCCGCATCCCGCCGGAAGGAGGAGACAGACAATGCCGAAGGCCAGAGAACGGCGGATGGTGGACGATTCCATGGGGCTCCCCGGACAAGAGGATCAATTGGCGGGCTGCGGACCAAACCTCATTCCTTGAAAATGTTTCCACAATAGCCTACCCGCCGACCGATCGATCCGCAAAGGCTTCCGTGGAAAGGAACCCGGGGTCTGGGCCTCGGCCCTTCAGAGCCTTCTCGTTTCAGCTGAAACGCATCAGAAGATGAGGTACTCAGTCTTGGCCAGCCGAATCGGCCATTTGAACGCCCCCGATTCGTTGGCACGTTTGGCTTCACAGAAGTGGAGACGAACCGGCGGTCGAAGAGACAACGTCGACAGGGTGAGGAAAGATGAGCATCTTGACATCATCAAATGGTGACATCATGATGTTGATATGCGGACTACGCTTACGCTCGACCCGGATGTCGCCCTACGCCTGGAGCGAGAGATGAAACGCTCCGGGGATGGG
>JBDHCH010000506.1:0-2219 GCA_039592115.1 Gemmatimonadota bacterium
GCTCCCACGGCAGCCCAAACGGGGAAAATGGCGGCACCCACGACTCCAAAGGTCAGGGGGATCTCGATGAGGGTTTTGTCCTCATCGTTCTTGATGGTGATTCGGCGGACGTTCCCCTCCTTGATCAACTCCTTCACCTTCGTCAGGAGCTTCTCACCGGCCACGCGGTATTTCTCCTTCCGGCCACCCTCCTGAGACTCTTCTTCCTGGTGCTCCTCAGGCTGCTCGTCGATCTGATCGAATTCCTCTGACATGGTCACTCCTCTTCTCCGCGGGGGTTTTCACACACTCCAATACGGAATTCCCGAGTGGAAAGTTCGGGGTGAAGGAAATTAGTCCGTTTCCCCCTTCCCCGTCAGAGCCTGCGAGTGGCGGGGTCAAGGTCTCTCGCGGCGTCGGGGGGCGAATGGTATTCTCCCGGGGTTCCAGTCCCACTTCCCTGGCCCTCCGGAGGTCGACATGTTGGCGTTCTGGAAGTCCCTCCCTCGATTCTCCACGAGTCGTTCTTCCGTCATCCTTCTCCTCTCCTTAGCAGCCATCCCTTCTCTCTCCGCCGTTCGTATACACCCTCTCACGGCTCAGGCCACACCAATCCTGCTGGACAATCAGACTCGGGATCTCCTTCACGAGGCCCTGAGCGGGGAGACAGCGAAGGAGTACGCCATCGCCATTTCCCGCTTTCATCGGATCCAGGGATCCCGCGGTTACCGGGAATCCGGCGCGTACGTCATCGACGTCCTGAAGGATAACGGCTTCGACGACGAAACCGCCTTCGTCGAGTCGTTCCCCTCCGATGGGAAGATATCCTACCAGACCTGGCAGTCGCCTTCCGGTTGGGACATCGACCGTGCAGAACTCCGGATGGTGGAGCCCTACGATGAACGGATCGTCGGCTACCCCGAGATCGCCATGAGCCTCATGACGTACTCCAACCCCGGGGAAGCAGCCGGTGAGTTGGTATGGGTGGGGGCGGGTACGAGCCCAGAGGACTACGAAGGGAAAGACCCGGCCGGGAAGATCGTGCTATGCACAGGGTATGGCGGCGATGTCCACCGGTTGGCGGTCCTGGAATACGGGGCCCAAGCCGTCGTCTGCTACCTGGACGATGACCGGGCGATGGAATTCCCGGACATGCTGGCCTACACCGGCCTGTGGCCTCAGTCTCACGAATTGGACCGAGTAAGGTTCGGGTTCAATCTCACTCGCCGGCAGGGCGAGCGCCTCCGAGCCCTGGTCGAGTCGGGGGAACGAGTGGTTCTGAAGGCCACCGTTGAGGGAATTGGCTTGGAACCCTATTGGCTGGATGTGCCGGTTGCCGTCATCCCGGGCTCGGATCCCGCAGCCGGAGAGCTGGTCTACAGCGGCCATCTCGACCACCCCAAGGAGTCCGCCAACGACAACGGATCGGGGTCCGCTGCCATGATGGACATGGCCATCACCCTTCGTCGCCTGATTGACGAAGGCCGACTTCCCCAACCAAAGCGGACCCTCCGCTTCCTCTGGGTCCCGGAGTTCTTCGGGATGATGGCCTACCTGGACGCCCACCCAGAGATGGTGGGGCCCTCCCTGGGAGGACATACTCTCGCCAACATCAATCTGGACATGGTGGGCGAAGACCTGGAGATCATCCATACCAGGATGATTCTCACGCGCACCCCCGCCTCCATTCCCTCGGTAGTGAACGATGTCGTAGAGAACATGGCCGAGATGGTGACCCGCATGAACATCCGGACACCCCGGGGGAGCCTCTCCTTTCCCAACATCGCCCTGACCCCATACTCCGGCGGTAGCGACCACAACATCTTCATCGACCGGAAGATTCCCGGAATGATGCTCGGCCACTCCCCGGACTACACTCACCACACGTCGGAGGACACTCCGGACAAGGTGGATCCGGTCGAGCTGGAGCGGAGCGAGATTCTGGCTACATCGGCCTTCTGGTATCTGGCCAACCTGGATGAACGGCAGGGCGTGGAGCTGGCCTATCTGGCGGGGGCAAAGGCAACCGCGCGCCTCGGGGAGGCAGCGCGGGAGGGGATGCGCCATCTCCTGGCCGCCCCGCCGGAGGCGGTGGAGCACGCCTGGGCCGAGGTGGAGAACCGGATCCGCCACCACCGGGCATGGGCCGAAGCCTCGGTCAGGGATGTCCTGAGCTTCAACGACAGCCCGGTGGTGGAGGGGGCTGTCCGGATCCAGCTGCAGGCTCTGGAGCGGTATGC
>JBDHCH010000507.1:0-2413 GCA_039592115.1 Gemmatimonadota bacterium
TCCCCTAGGCGGGAAACCACCCAGGGCCCGTCCGATGTGGCGAAAACCCCACGCACCGAGGCGATGACGCCCAGAGCGGAGAAACGGACCAGATCATCGGGGTGGATGACCTGGCAGTGCTCTATCCTCCAACGATAGTCCTCTTCGGCGGGGTTCCCGGCCTGCACCTCCTCATAGATGTCCAGCAGCTCCCGGGCGGCCCGATCTCCGATCCCCTGGATGGCCATCTGGAAACCGTGCTCCGCCGCCAGCTCCGCCGATCGGCGGATGTCCGACACCGGGGTCACGTTGAAGCCCGTGCTCCGAGGCATGTCCGCATACGGCTCCGTGGACCCCGAGGGCACCGTCCAGGACCTTTTCCCCGATGGCCCGGACCGTGAGGTGATTGTCCCCGACACCCACCATCCGATAGCCCGGGAGCCTCCCCTCCATCGCCTCCGCCGGCTCCTCGATGTGCACGTAGAGGCGCAGGGGGAGGCTCCCCTCCTCCGCCATCCTCCTCAGGAAGTCGATGGTTTCGAAGGTCTCTCCCATGTCGTGGAAGGTGGTGACGCCATTCGCCACGGCTTCGGCGCCGGCGAGCTCGACCTGGCGGCGCATCTCCGCTTCCACCTCCTCGTTGGATCGCGAGCTCCGGTATTCAGCCACAGAAGCGCGGGCCAGGTCCTGGGCGGTCTCCCGGAGCATTCCGGTCGGGATTCCAGCGGCGTCCCGGACGAACTCGCCTCCCAACGGGTCCGGGGTTTCGGCGGTCACGCCCAGGATCTCCAGCGCCCGGCCATTCACAAAAACCCCGTGCCCGCTCACATGGATCAGCATGACGGGATTGTCGGGGCTGACGGCGCTCAGGTCGTGGTGGTGCGGCAGCCCCTCCACCGCCGGCGTCGGCGGCACGTCCCATTTGTCCTGGTGCCACCCCCGCCCCACGACCCACTCCCCGGGACCCGCGTCCCGGACGGCCTCGGCCACCAACTCCACGATCTCCATCCAGCTTCGCGGCGGACGAAGATCCAACTGCATGAGGGATTCGCCCAGGCTCATGAAGTGACCATGACCCTCGATGAGGCCGGGAAGCACCAGGGCTCCGTTCAGATCGATAACCTCGGTCTCGGCCCCGGTGACCAACTCGATCTCCTCGTTCGTTCCAACCGAGAGGATCTTCCCACCGCGCATGGCAATCGCCTGGGCCTCGGGGTTCCCAGGATCCATGGTCCGGACGAAACCGTCCCGAAAGACCAGGTCGGCGGGCTCAGCTCCGCGCTCGCCCGTACAGGCCAACAACGGTGAAAGGACCAGGAAGAGGGTGAGTGGCCTCCACATGAGCTACCTCCTCACCACGGGAACACGAATGTGGGACGGAAACTCCCCGGAGTGGTGGACCCGGTTATTGGCCACCACGCCCTCCGTCTCGTCGTAGTTATTCCCGCCGGTGTTCAGGTTCCGGGTGAACCGAGGGAAGTTGGAACTGGAGACTTCGATGCGGAGGCTATGCCCGGCCTGGAACACGTTGGAGGTCGAAAGGGGGCCAACTTTCACCTCGTAGACCTCCCCCGGCTCCATGAATACCGGTGGGCCTTCGTACCCTTCCCGGTAGCGAGCCCGCTGGATGGACTCGTCGAGGTTGAACGCCCGGCCGTCAGGATAGACGTCCAGGAGCTTCACGGTGAAGTCCGTATCCTTCGCGTCGGATGATACGAACAAAGTGACCTCTATGGGGCCGCTCACTTCCACGCCTTCGGTGAAGGGCTCGGTCGTGTAAACCAGTATGTCTTCCCGGTCCGCTTCCACCCGCTGTTGGTCGAAGGATCCGGAATCGATCGCCCCTCCGATGCAGCAGACGTTCCCCCCGTAGGACATCACGGGGTCGAATGGATCGTAGGCGAAGGCATCGAACGTGCCCTCACCGGGTCGTTGGGCGGTGAGGGCTCCATCCCCGTGGAGAGTGTTGGCGCTTCCTCCGGAGGTCAGGTAGTAGGTGACCATCTCGGCAGCGGGCGGCGGCCACGCCGAGGCCGTCTTCCACTCGTTCTTCCCCATGGCGTAGTAGCGGATTTTCGGGAGCGTGTCGGTTATCCCGTTCTCCTCTCCTTTCAACCAATGATCCCACCACTCGTAGAGGAGCCCGTTGTAGTCCCAGCGAGCATCGCCCATGCTCCGCTCGCCGGTCACCGTGTTTTCTGACGCACGGGTGTAGGCGCAGTGGCCCACCGGCGCCACCATGGCGAACTGGTTCTCCCGGGTTTCAGCATCCGCTCCGTGTTCCCTGACGTGTTTGAAGAGGGCCAGGTTCGGGCCGATAGAGACGTCGTACCAGGACATGAACCAGAAGCTGGGCACGCCGATGGGCCTGTCGTCGTGGTAGAGGCCCCCCTTGTACCAGGCGGGATCGTTGGGTGTGCGCTGGATCATGCGG
>JBDHCH010000508.1:0-2202 GCA_039592115.1 Gemmatimonadota bacterium
GGATAATCCGTATTTTTACTGTTCTGTTAGGAGAGGTGGCCGAGCTGGCTGAAGGCAACCGCCTGCTAAGCGGTTAACTTGGGAAACCGGGTTCCAGGGTTCGAATCCCTGCCTCTCCGCCATGAATGCGACACCACAAGAGTGGTGGAAAGAAAGGGGGAAGTACCTTGAAGAAGATTATCACAGTGACGGCGATGCTCTGCGTCGCTGGAAGCCTGCTGCTCACGGGCTGCAAGAAGCCCGGAGTGGTGGAGGAGAAACCCGAAGCCCCTGCGCCCCAGACCGAGCTGCCCGTGCCCCAGAGCCTTCCTCCCCAGGGGGAAGCACCGCCGGCGCCGGCGCCGATCAGGGAGGTCATGGATTCCGAGGTGGCCTCCCGCTGGCGGGCTGTTGAGATAACCGTGGAAGAGAAGAAGGAGGAGGGGGGACAGACGTTCACTGTCGAGATTCCCCTGGGCGGGGAAGCGGCCGTGGAAGGCACGCCCCTCAAGATCCAGCTCCTGGGCTTCGTCCCGGACTTCTCCATGGGAGCCGACACGATCACCACCAAGTCCCTCGACGATACGAACCCGGCGGCGAAGATCTCCGTCAGCGAGGGTGAGGAGGTGCTCTTTACCGGGTGGTCGTTCCGGGACTTCCCGGGGATGCACTCCTTCGAGGACCCGCGCTACACCGTCCGGCTTTCCCGGGCGATTCCGGTGGAGTAACGACAGGGGGCGCCCTTAGCTCAGCTGGATAGAGCGACGGACTACGAATCCGTAGGTCGCAGGTTCGAATCCTGCAGGGCGCGCCATTTTCGGAAGAACAGGGACAGACACCATTTTGTTCCGTCTCGCTGATGGAATGAAATGGTGTCTGTCCCTTCTTTTTGAGGGATGAGCGAAAACGACGAACGATACATGACGATGGCCCTGGAGGAGGCGCACAAGGCTTTCCGCAAGGGAGAGGTTCCGGTGGGGGCGGTTCTCACGGACGGCGGGGAAACAGTCCTGGCCAGGGCCCACAACCTGACGGTTACGGCCGCCGATCCCACGGCCCACGCGGAAGTGCTGGCCATCCGGGCCGCCGCCTCGGCGCTGGGCAATGAACGCCTGACGGGCACGACCCTGTACGTCACGGTTGAGCCCTGCTGCATGTGCGCCGGCGCGGCGGTGTGGGCACGAGTCGGCAGGCTTGTCTTCGGGACTGCCGACACCAAGGCGGGCGCTGCGGGCTCCCTCTACCGCATCCCCGACGACGGGCGGCTCAACCACAGGATGGAAGTCCGGGCGGGCCTCCTGGAGGAGGAGTGCCGGGAGATCATGCAGCGCTTCTTCCGGGAGAGAAGGTAAGCGCCGTCTGCGGCGGGGGGTTTTGTGGTAGAATCTCACTCTTCTCCGGCAGCCTGTGGCGCGGGAAGCGAGGAGAGGTGGCCGAGCTGGCCGAAGGCGCCGCTCTCGAAAAGCGGTAGGGCAGTGATGTCCTCGTGGGTTCGAATCCCACCCTCTCCGCCAACCGTACCCCCCGCGCCCGCTCCCGGGAAAAACGATAAGGCTTGCGCTGCGGAAAGCATGGCTTTATTCTTTGACGATTGCACAAGCGGAGAGGTGTCCGAGTCCGGTTGAAGGAGCACGCCTGGAGAGCGTGTAGGGTCGTAAGGCCCTCGTGGGTTCGAATCCCACCCTCTCCGCCATACAAATTGAGGAGTATTGCTTGGTCGCGCTAAGCGGGGAGGTAGCGGTTCCCTGTCACCCGAGATCCGCTCCAGCGGGGCCGAATTCTTCTTTCGAGGCCGTTTCCGCCCGGCGCTGGCCGACGGGACCGGTGCTGAAGGCCGGGTCCCGCGCGGCGGGAACCTGTGAACCCCGTCAGGTCCGGAAGGAAGCAGCGGTAAGCAGGCTCTCCCGGGTGCCGTGGGACAGCCTGGCCGGAGCCGTGTTCCGATCGGTACAGTCGGGTCCGGGGCGGTCGAGGAGAAGTGCGCGGCCAAGCCTGTTTCACCCTGCGGGAACGAGAGGCTGAAGAGATGGCGTACCAGGTTCTTTCGCTGAAGTGGCGCCCCCGAACCTTCGAGGAGGTTGTCGGGCAGGACCACGTGACCCGTACCCTCCAGAACGCCCTCCGGCAGGATCGCGTACCTCACGCCTTCCTCTTTACGGGAGCACGAGGGGTGGGAAAGACCACCACCGCCCGCATTCTCGCCAAGGCCCTCATCTGTGAGAA
>JBDHCH010000509.1:0-2199 GCA_039592115.1 Gemmatimonadota bacterium
CCTGGGAATCGCAGCGGCAGTCGCCGCAACTCGTCTCTTGCAGGGTCTCCTGTTCGGTGTGGAATCTACCGATCCGGTAACGTTCCTCGTCATCAGCGGGTTTTTCCTGTTCGTGGGCGCAGCAGCCTCTCTCCTCCCGGCTCGGCGGGCGGTGAAGATTGATCCGGTGAAGGCGTTACACGCGGAGTAGGAAGGCAACCCATGCTGAAACGAGCACTATCCCTGGCGGTCTTCACAGCTGCAGTCGTCCTGGTCCGTCAGCCGGCCCCTCAGACCTGGACCCTTTCCGTGCCCCAGGCAGAAGATGAAACCGTTCGTGTCGCGGAGGTCCCCTTGGTCGAGAGGGCTGGAGACGCCCTCTCCCTGCAGGCCCTCGTCGCAGCCATCCGAGCCGACCCCGACGCCAGGGTCAGGGAGCATGCGGCCGCCGCCCTCGGGACTCTGGGAGATGTGAGCGCCTGCGTTCCGTTGGGCGAAGTCCTCCTGAACGACCCGGACCCCCGAGTTCGGGAGCACGCCGCAGAGGCGTTGGGCGCCCTAGGTCACGAGTGGGGCAGAGATCCGCTCCTGCTGGCCATGCTGAAAGACCCGGAAGCGAGGGTCAGGCGCCACGCAGCGGAAGCCCTGGCGTTGATGGGCGGGTAGCCGTTTCCCCAGTGCTTCATCCTGAGTCCCGTGCCCGGAGCCCATATGCCCGGGTAAGGTTCATCCGGCCCCTCTTATAGCTCACCGAGAGCCCGGCCCTGCCCGAACCCACGATTTCCGTTTCCAGCCCCGGAGTACTCTCCAGAGCATCCAGGAACTCCCGGACCCAACCTCTGCGCCGGCCCGAAACATTGTGAGCCGTGAAGCACCCACCTTCTTCGAGCCTCGGGAGGACGGCGCGGAAGTAGTTGGTGTACCAGTCCTTGTCCGCATCCACAAACACGAAGTCGAAGGGTCCCTCGAGCTGAGGCACCAGTTCGTGGGCGTCGGCCAGGCGGGCGTCGATAAAGGCGCTGAGGCCGGCTTCCTCGAAATTCCGCATCGCGGTCTCGTAGCGCCGCCGATCGATCTCCACCGTGACGAGCTTCCCGCCGGTCTTGCTCAGAGCCCATGCAATCCAGATGGCGGAGTGCCCCGTGGAGGTGCCGATCTCCAGAGCCCGGGTGTAGCCGTTTTGCACTACCAGGTCGTGGAGTTGCTGGCCGTCGGCCAGGGGGACGTTCATGTCCCTCCATCGCCGCCGGTTCTCGTCCAGAAAAGCTCGGACCCTGGCATCCAGCGCTTCCTGGGTCATGGCCTGGCCTCCGGAGGTTTCTTGTCGCTCCTGGGCCAAGGTCGGGAGAGGCGGGGCACAGACCAAGAGCGCCAAAGGGAGCAGGGATGTGACTCTCATCGTGGATCTCACTCTTTCAGAGTTCATCGCTGAGGCCCGTGGACGCCTGGGGTGCCCGTCGGTGCCACCACCGAAACAAGAAGAAGAAGGGAATCCCCAGGCCGACCGTCCCCAGGGCGACGGAGGATTCCGCGGGCCGTTCGAGAAAGGCAAGAACGAGCATGACGACGCTCACGCCGGCGAATATGAGAGGTGGCAGCGGGAAGAGGGGCATCCGGAAGCCCTGGGCCGAAGATCGGGTTCGAGCCCTCCGAAGCTTGAACACGCCCAGGACCGTCACGATGGGGAAGATCCCCAGGCCGAACCCCATGTAGGTGAGGATCTGATCGAACGTCCCGGATACCACCAGGACCATGGCCACCCCGCATTGCAGGAGAATGGCCACGGAAGGGACCCGGGACACGGGATGGACCCTCCCCAAGGAGCGAAAGAAATACCCATCCCGGGCCATGGCGAAGTAGACCCGGGGGCCCAGGATGATCAGCGCGCTGATAGAGGAGAGGAGCGCGAAAGCGATGAGGGCCGCGACGGCCGTCTCCCCTCCCGGTCCGAAGAGCCGAGATGCGGCGAGCCCGCCCACGGCGATGACCCCGTCCATCTCTCCCGGGGGAACGGCATACACGAAGAGGAGGTTCAGCCCCAGGTATAGGACGACCACAACCCCGGTACCCACTATGAGTGAGAACGGGAGGTTTCGCCCCGGATCTCTGATCTCGGAGCCGACGTAGCCCGATGCGTTCCATCCGCTGTACGCGAACATGATCCACATGAGGGAGAGGCCAGCTACCCTCCAGCCGGCGCCACTCGTTCCACCGGATGAC
>JBDHCH010000510.1:0-2186 GCA_039592115.1 Gemmatimonadota bacterium
CCTCCTCGGTGTGGACCCCTTCCTGGATCCCCTCCGTTCTGACCCTCGTTTCCTCCAGATCCTCCGAGACATGGGATTGGAGGGCTGAATGCCCACTCCCTCCCTCCTCCAACGCCTGAAAGAGCGGAAGCTCGTGCAGTGGGGGCTCGCGTATCTGGCGGGGGCATGGGTGATCTACGAGGCGACGGGGACGGCTCTGGAAGCCTGGGACATTCCAGTGGCATATGTCCGCGCCCTCCACGTACTCCTCGCTGTTGGGTTCTTCGTAACCCTCATTCTGGCTTGGTATCACGGCGAAAAGGGCCGGCAGCGGGTGAGCGGCCCCGAGCTCTTGATGGTGATAGGGGTCCTGGTGGTCGCGGGAGTGGCAATGTCCACATTGAAAGGGCCAGAGCGAACGTCGATGGCGCCAGTTGACGATGTGGATGATGAACGACCCTCCATCGCAGTGCTGCAATGCGACAATTTCAGTCCCAACCCCGAAGATGCCTTCCGCGCCCAGGGCATCCACGAGGAAATCCTCCTCCGGTTGCAGGGCATATCTTCCCTACGTTCAATCGGTCGAACGTCCGTCCTCCAGTTCGCTGAGAATCCCCCTCCGGTGAATGAAGTCGCCGCCACTCTCAGGGTCGAGTATGTGGGGGAGTGCAGTGTGCTGAAGGACCCGGATGAGACTCAAATCCGAATCACATTCCAGCTAATGGATGCGAGCGGAACGCAGGTTTGGGCAGACAGCTATGATCGGGACCTGACTGTCGCCAACATCTACCAGATCCAGGGTGACATCGCGCAAAGCGTAGCCAACAGCGTTGGAGCTGCCCTCGAGCCGGCGGAAGAGGACCGCATCGCCACGACACCCACTCAAAACCTCCTGGCTTACGATCTCTACACTCAGGGTCGGATTCTCTGGAACCAGCGAACCGAGCCCGAAACCCGAGAGGCTATCCGGCTCTTTCGAGAGGCCATCACTCTGGACCCGGATTATGCCGAAGCCCATGTGGGCTTGGCCGATGCCTTCCTCATTCTTGGGCAATGGGAATGGGAGGCCCCGGACGACTCTTATCCAGTGGCCCAGGCCGCTGCTGAACGGGCCGTGGGATTGAATCAGTCTTTGGCGGGTGCCCATGCCGCACTCGGCGGAGTGGATACCTGGTACAACAGGGACTGGTCCGGGGCCGAGGTTCACTTTCAGAAAGCGCTCGCCCTCAATCCGAATCATGCCTACGCTCGGTATTGGTATTCGATACTTCTGGATGCCATGGCAAGGCATGACGACGCCCGTGCCCAGGTGCTGCGAGCCAGGGAACTGGACCCGCTCTCGCCTCAGATCAACCGTGGGGTGCCAGGCCATTACTATGCTGCCCGGGACTTTGAGGGGGGCCTAGCCGAAGCTCTCGAGTTCAGGCAGACCTTCCCGCAGTTTGTCTACATTTGGTGGGACCTCTGCGACGCCTATATCGCCCTTCACAGGTTCGACGAGGCCAGGACCGCATGCCAGACGGCCAGCGCGGAGACGGATCGACTCTATTACGGGACCGTCTTGATTCATGCCCTTCAGGGAGATCGGGAGGCTGCCCTTCGTGAGTTGGACAGGCTCCGTGCGGAAGAAGGCGCGGATGAGCTCGATCCTATGAGACGGGCGACGATTCTCATTGCCCTGGGAAACGTCGATGGTGCGTTCAGTCTCCTTTATCGGGCCAGGGATGACAGATACCCGTACGTTTACTGGTTGACCTACGAACTCTTATTCGACCCCATCCGCTCCGACTCGCGTTTCAAATCACTCATGGAGGAACTGCGGTTACCCATCATCGAATACTAATGATAGACGGGCTCTTCCTTCCTGAAACGGCCGGTTCCCGCTGGGGTCACCACGACCATCCCCGCTCCCAGGCCCTGCTGGAGCGGCATGGGGATGGTGTGGAGCGGTGACTGTGTCCCGAATGTGTCCCGGAAACCGGCGGAAGTCGGCGGAGATTCAGTAAGAAGCGGCGAAAAAGGTGGGAAAAGGCGCAGAAAGTGGCGGTTTCCGCCGGAATAGCCCCCTTTGGAGCTTTCTTTGCAAGCCAGAGGTCGCCGGTTCGAGCCCGGCTGGCTCCACTTAGCTAACATATTGTTATTATTGTGGTTACATGGACTCTCGGTCGCCCGGTGCGATCGGGGGTCTACATGTTTGTCTACATGTT
>JBDHCH010000511.1:0-2760 GCA_039592115.1 Gemmatimonadota bacterium
GGCCCAGATCGTGGCCTGACCCGTGGAGAGGGCTTCCGCAGCGCCGTCGGCTTGCACCGAAACCACAGAAGGGTCACTGCTGGACCAGGTCAGGGCGCCGCCGGGGAGGGTAGTCCCCAGTCCATCCTTCCCCTGGGCGGAAAAGCTCTGAAGCTCCCCTTCCATGAGGGTCGCCGATGACGGCTGCACCGTCACGATGTCCACCCGCACTCCGGTGACGTCCCTGAGAGTGCAGGCATAGACCAGGGCCGCTGTGCCCAGGGTAAACCCGACGAGGAGGATCTTATTCTTCATACATACCAGATCAGAAGGATATCCGCGCCAGGTCGACCTGGAGCCGGCGGCCATTCGCGGATACCGCCGGTCCGGACAATCGGGCCCGGCCTATCTTCATGGCCACCAGGGTCCCGGCCTCCCTGGACCGGCGACCCCGAGCCCGGAAGTACGCCTCGATCGCTCCGATCACCGCCACTGCTCCCGCCGCCGCCAAGCCGTAGGTCAGATACGGAGTGTCGACCTCCTCACCGATCACCCGCTCTTCCGGGCATTCCCCTCCTGATCCGGTGGAGCCCACGCAGAAGACGGTGACCTCCTCGACCAGGAACCCGGTGGCGGCAGCCCCCGCAGCCAGGGTGAGGACGGTGATCCCGCTGAAGGCTCTGCCCGAGTAGAACTGACCCATCCCCGGGAAGAGGAGCCCGAGGGTAAAGGCTGCTGCAGGCCTCGGGAGGGTTTCGAGACTCCGCAGCTCGCCGATGCGCCGGGAGACGAGGATCGCGTCGGGAGCCTCCGGGCGGAGGTTCAGGTAGCGTTGCAGGTCGGCCACCGCCTCGTCGACCCGGCCCAGACGGGCTTCCACGATACCTCGGTTGAACACGGCGTCTGCCCACTCGGGCGCCCTTTGCCAGGCGAGCCCAAATGACCGCATCGCCGCCTCCAACCGCCCCTCATCCGCTCCGGACAGGCCGGTCTCGAATGCCTGAATGGCCTCGTCGGGGATCTGGGCCCATTCCTCATCCAGGAGGCTCTGCATGCGGGATGCGGCATCCTCGAACCTGGATGCTTCCGGCCCCAGGAGGATCACCCGACAATATTCGGCAATCGCCGCATTCCGTGCGCCCAGATCTTCGAGTACGCGAGCATACCGATAGGCGAGGGATGCAGAGGAAGGATCGAGTTCCGTTGCCCGGGCCAGGAGGTCCCTTGCCCGTTCCCTGTCTCCCAGGATCAGAGCCTGGTCCGCGTTGGATCCCAAACGGCCCGCCTGGGTCCGTTCCTCCGGACCTGGGGCTGCCGATGAGTCCGTTGGAGAGCAGGCGAAGATCTCATTTCCGGGAAGTGCCCGCTTCAGCCCCAACTCCTGGGCCCGTAGGGGCGCACACATCGGTGCCATCGCCATGGTCAGAAACACCATAGCGAGACATAAACGGCGCCCGTTCTGAGCCCGGTGACCCGACATGCTCCCTTTCCAGGAAAGAAGACCCGGCCCCAGACTGGACGTCCAGCCCGAACCGGGAAGGCACCTACTGTTCTGGAAACCTTCCGGCGCCGGCCTCATTCGTCAAGGAAATCAAATCGAGGGAACCACGGCCCGGAACCGGGAATCTCTCTCCCCCAGCCTGTTGACAGGGGGCCCAGGTCGGTGGAAGATGGTGGGCACAGACCGTTTTGGCGGGTGGGTCATCCCGGAAGCCGGTGGAAATCCGGCGCGGCCCCGCCACTGTGAGAGGTCCGAGATCTTCTCGGAACGCCGACTCCAACCAGCCACTGGACCATGATGGTCCGGGAAGGCGGGATCGGCGGCCTCGAGCCAGGAGACCTGACCCACCCCTACCCAAAGCAATGCCTCCGCGGGGGGGCTGGGGACACAGGTGTTGGCAGGCCATTCACCCCCCCTCTCTTCCGCGGAAGAGAAAGGGGTTTTTCATGGATCGTACCCGCGAGGGCCGGGGGCGCCAGGTTTGTCTGCTCAAGGCCACCTTCCTCTCATGCCTCACTCTGATGGCTCTTCCTCTTGGATCCCGAGCCCAAATCCAACCTATCGAGCTGGAAGGGCTCATCATCACCGGGACACCGGTACCACGGACCGTCGGGTCCGAAGCATCCCATGTGACCATCCTGGAAGGGGATGATCTGCGAGCCCGTGGGGTCGCTCGGGTTGCGGAAGCCCTGGCGGAGGTGTTGGTGGATGGGATAGAGGTGAATCAGGTCGGTGGAGGATTCGATTTTTCCGGTCTCCTCATTTCGGATGTGGAACGGATCGAGGTGGCCAGGGGCCCGGCCTCGGCCCTCTACGGCTCCGATGCCATGGCTGGTGTTATCAACATCCTCACCCGCCGGGGGAAAGGGGAGCCCAGGGGATCGATCTCTGCCAGAGCCGGCACCTTTGGGCGCAAGGAGTGGTCGGCAGACGTGCAAGGCGGATCGGCCATGACGAGCTATGCCCTTTCCGCGACACGTGTGTCTTCCGAGGGGATCCTGGAGTTTAACAACCAGTTCCGGGCCACGGCGTTCTCTGGATCGATGTTCTTCACCCCGGATCCGAGGACTCGCGTGAGCTTTTCCGGGAAGTATGGAGAGAGGGTCTACCACTTCCCCACCGACGATGCCGGGAACGTCGTGGATACGAATGCCTTCACCTATGGTGACGAGGTGATCCTCGCTGTGGAGGGGAGCAGGATGGTCTCGGATCGGATCGAGGTTCGAGGAGTGGTGAGGAGCTACGGGTGGGATGGAGGCTCTGATGACAGACCCGACGGA
>JBDHCH010000512.1:0-2172 GCA_039592115.1 Gemmatimonadota bacterium
CCGGATTTCCTTCGCTATGGGAGGCCTGCCAGGACCTCGCATCGCACTGCCGTCGTACTTCCTCGCAATCAGCTCCCGATGCCAACGCAGAATCGTGGTTGGTGTCACGATCGGTTCGGCCTCTCTCAGCACCCGTCGTCCGAGCGCCTTACCTTTCGCGGCCAGCCTCCTCCGCTGATCATGGCTGAAGCGCAGTCGTTTGTGCCCGTGCAACTCGCGCAGCACTCGGTTCTCTTCTTTCAGGTATGCATTGACGGCTCGGTGTTGTTCGTTCACCCAGCCTGCGAGCATCATCACGAACATCTGCAAAGGTGTGTTCAATGTCCCTCAGCTCCGTGTCCAAAATGCGCCATGTCGACCGGGATTAGCGTGAAGGACTCAACCTAATACCCTGCAAACACGCCGGTTAACGATCGGCTGGGTTTTGGAACAGGACGACATCCTGGGGTTGGGTTGGGACGAGGCGGACGTGGAATACATCCGGATGTACAGGATGGAGCGTCCAACGGCAGGCTGAGGATGGGTTTGCGCTGGTGAATGACGGCTCAGGAGGCGTCCTCCATCAGCCCCTGTTCCTCTCCGTACTGTAGGACCTCCGCAAGGCGACGGAGCTCCTGGCGAGCTGCCTCTCGCCCCTCAGCGGAAAGGGCGTAGTATCGACGGGGCGGCCCGCCCGAGGGGGGTGCATCCTCGACCGCTCCCTCCACCTCCTCCAGCCACCCGGCCTTCAGGAGGCGATAGATGCCTTCGTAGAGGGTGCCGGCCCCCAGGGTCACCGTGCCACCGGAACGCTCTTCCACCGCAGCCTTGATACCGTACCCGTGGAGGGGCCCCTGGCCCAGAGCCAGCAGGATTTGAAGGGACTTGGGCGTCATGGTCAGGCCTCCTTCCTGAGGGTAACGGCCGGATTGAGCCCGGCGGCTCGGAGGACGGGGAATAGTGCCGAGACGATCACCGCGAACCCGATCACCAGGGCGACCCCGGTGTAGGTAGGGAGATCCAGGGGCTCGACGCCGAAGAGGAAGCCACCCAAGTACCGTGCGCCCAAGCTCCCTCCCAGCAAGCCGATGGTCACCCCGACGACGGCTGCCCGCAGGGTCCCGACGAGGATCCCCCTGATCACCCGCCCTCGGTCTGCTCCGAGCGCCATTCGAATGCCGATTTCGTGGACTCGACGGGCCGTCGAGTAGGAGGCGGTCCCGTACACGCCCGCCAGCGCCAGTGCGAGGGCGAAGAGCGCCAGGCCCACAGCCAGGACGGTGTAGAAGCGTGGCTCGACCACGGAGCTCCGGACCAGGCTCGGGAGAGTCATGACCGGTTGGATTGGCAGGCTCGGATCGATCCGGCGGACCAGCTCTCTCAGGGGCGCGGCCAGAAGGGCGAGGTCTCCTTCCGTCCGCAACACAAGACTCATTCCCTGCGCATGCGGCGGTTCGTGTTCCACGTGGATGTGAATCATGGGTTCGGCGGCCGAGCCCGGCGTGTTTCGCATGTCCCCGACAACCCCCACCACCCTGAAGACCTCCCCATCCCCCGATCGACCCTTTGCCACGGTACGTCCGACTGCGCTGCCGGCGTGAGGCCAATACGTGCGTACGAACGCCTGATTGACGACCGCGACGAGCTCGCCGCTGTCGCCGTCCTCTTCCTGAAGGGGCCGCCCCTCCAGGATCGGGATTCCCAAGGTAGCGAAGACCCCCTCCGAGATCAGGCTGACGTTTACGTACACCCCGTTGTCCCCGAAAGAAGGATCGAGGCCCTCGGGAACGAAGGGCCCGGCCCCCGCATCGTTCCGCATGGGCAGATCCGTGGTCAGTGCTGCGGAGGATACCCCCGGGATCTCCCTCGCCTCGTCCAGCAGCTGACGGAAGAAGAGAGCCGGATTCTCCACATTCAGGTCCGATCTCCTGGGATCCACCAACACGGTAGCCAGCCCCTCCGACTGGAAGCCGAGGTCTACCCGGGTGAGATGGAAGAAGGAATTGGCCAGAAGCCCGGCTCCCAGCACCAGAGCCGTGGCCATTGAGACCTCGCCGATCACCAGAAGCCTGAGGGTGGCGGCGGAGTATCTGCTGCCGGTTCGACCCGGACCGCTGGTTCCCAGAATACCGGCCAGATCCACGCGGGTGGTCCTGAGGGCCGGAAGCAGGCCGAACAGAACGCTGGACAACA
>JBDHCH010000513.1:0-2167 GCA_039592115.1 Gemmatimonadota bacterium
CGACCGCCAACACCAGGAGGTACGCCCCAGCAGGCTCCGGGTTGTGGGTGAAGATCCAGAATAGCCCGCCCCAGAACCAATCCCCTAGCGCCAAACGGTTACCAAGAACCAGCGTCTTCCCTCCTCCACAACCTCTAGGTTAGCAAAGATGAACCAGATGACGAAAAGAATGCCAAGGGCTGCGCCAAAACCGTTCACGTCGCACCGATTGCGAGAAGGATGATCGGCATTGAAACGACGGCGACCACAGTCGCCATGGTTCAAAGTTGGGTTGCGCCGTGGATGGAAGCCACAACAAACAAGGGCCAAACGGGTGAGGGTTTGGTCACCGTCATCAGCCCTCACCCTTTCGCCCTTTCCGGCTCGCGGACCCCCCGCGCACTTTCCCTGACCGCCTCCTCCAGCGCCGGCTCAGTCTTCTGGTGTGCCTGTTGGAGTGGGCTCTGTGGGCCCTTCCGGCTCCGGGACGGTATCAGGAGTGCCCTGTTGCTCCGACAGCGCCTCTAGGACCCGCTTGCGCCACGGAACCTGTCAACGATTGTGAGACACTCTTCGGAGGTAATTAGAGAGCAATCTCCTGTGTTGAAGGGTTGGCAGTTGGAGGATTGATCCAGACAGCCTCCGGGATGGGTTCGGGCTTCGGCATACCGGAGACGAAGCGTTCAGGATGGGCAACCCAAGCCTGGCGGAGTACGGCCTCCCGACCGGCGATGATCTGATCGGCGAGCCCGAAGTGGACCTGGTGAGGGGTCAGCATGGAGATTCCGCCATGCCGGTGGTCGTTGTTGTACCACCGGAAGAACGAGCGGCAGAAGGTCTTGGACTGGTTCTGATCCTCGAACCAGCCGGGAAACGAGGGATGATACTTCAGGGTCTTGAACTGGGCCTCGCTGAACGGATTGTCATCCGAGACCTGAGGCCGGCTGAGCGATTGGGTTACGCCGAGATCGGCCAGGAGTTGAGCGGTGCACTGGCTCGTCATCGGCGCCCCACGATCGGAGTGCAAGGTGAGGATCTGGGGCTGGACGCCATGCTTCAGGCAGCTCTGCTGGATAAGCCTCCCGGCCAGAGCAGAGTTCTCACGGTCCGCCACCATCCATCCCACGACATATCGGCTGAAGATGTCCAGGATGACGTAGAGGTAGAAGTACGTCCACTTCTTCGGTCCCAGAAGCCGGGTGATATCCCAAGACCAGACCTGGTTGGGGCTTGTGGCCATCAGCTCCGGTTTCTTGTACGCGGGATGACTCAGCTGCGACCGGCGCTCCTGAACCGGCGCTCGGGAGGCCAGGACGCGATACATCGTACGTTCAGAAGCCAGGTAGGTGCCCTCGTCGAGTAGGGTCGCCACCACCTCGGCTGGCGACCGGTCCACGAACTGCTCCGAGCACAGGGTGTCGAAGACGCGGTCTCGTTCCTTCTCGCTCAAGGCCCGGGCGGGGGTCGGACGGGGCTGCTGATGCCCGGTCATGGGCCTCTGACGACGGTAGAACGTGGATCGGCTCACACGGAGGGCATGGCAGGCGGGCTTCACTCCGACTTGCTCCGCCAGCCCCCGGGCCGCCTTCAAGAGTTCTTCTCGTCTTCGGGGCTCAATCCCAACAGCCCTGCAACTTTTCCCTGGACATCGATGATCAGACGCGCCTTGTGGAGTTCCTTCTCGAGTCGAGCGTTTTCGCGCTCCAATTTACGCACCTTCTCTTCCAGCGGATTCCGTTCAGATCTTCGGCCTCGTTTCTTGGACAGCGCCTTGAGAGACCCGGTCCGGGCCGCCTTACGCCACGCCGCCAGGTGCGACGTGTACAGCCCCTCGCGCCGGAGCAGTCGGCCGACCTCGCCTGGATCCGTGCACCGGTCCGCCTCTTCGATGATCCGGAGCTTGTACTCCGACGTGAACCGCCGACGGACCGGCTTATCTGCCACCTCCGGGTCCGGTTCCGGGGCTGCCGCGCTTCGCTTACCCTCCCCGCTGGGAGGGGCGGTTCCATTCTCTTCCATTCTCTCTCGCAGTCTCAACATCGTCGGGTTCTCTGCCTTCGCCCTACAGTAATTCCTCGGGGGTCTCGTGTCTCACCTACGTTGGCAGAGAGGGGGGTGGCTTTCTTCGGGGGGCCGCCTTGTCTTCCCCAAGGCCCTAACTCAGGCGGCCTTCCTGTACTTCAGTGCC
>JBDHCH010000514.1:0-2162 GCA_039592115.1 Gemmatimonadota bacterium
TTGTCGTCCCACAGGGTCGCCACGTTCCGCATCAGCCCCTCCCAGTTATCCCCGTTGGGGATCCACTCGATGTCCGAGCGGGAGAAGGAGCTGTTGAGACGGATCTGCAGGTCCTCGAAGCCGTTGAACTGGAAGTTGGACCGGAGGGTGAACTGCTGGGCCCCGCCTCGGGGAGCGTTCACCGTCGAGCTTTCCCTGTTGTACCCCGTGGAGAGGTAATACGTCATGGCGTCAGACCCACCCCGGACGTTCAGGTCATAGCGCTGACCATGCCCGAGCTTCACCCAGCTCCCGCTCTTTGGGCAGGTGGGATCCAGTGGGATCGAGTCGGGCCAGAACGGGCCTCGAGTCGCACAATCGTTGATCTGCAGGCCCGTGGGGTCAGCATCCGGACCGATGTGCCCTACGTCCGATATGGACTGGTCCATGTTGAAGGTCCAGCGAGGTGCCCCGGCCCGTCCGCGCCGGGTGAAGATCTGGATCACCCCAGCCGAAGCTTCCGAGCCGTACAGCGTGGACGCCGCGGCTCCCTTGATGACCTCGACGCGCTCGATGTCCCGGGGGTCGATAGAGCCGAGCGCCGTGGCCCCCATGGAATTGCCGGAGCCTGTCTCGTATTGCCCCTCTAACATCCGCACGCCGTCGATGTAGATCAGAGGCTGATTTCGGCCCGTGATGGAGTTGAGGCCCCGGATCGTGAGGTTGGAGCCCGCTCCGGGTTGGCTGGGGGAGCCGGTGACGGTCAGACCCAGAGTCCGGCCACGGAGGATGTCCGACACCGTCGTAATCGGCAGAGCGTCGATCTGTTCCGCCGTGATCAAGGAGATGGAGTTTCCTACCTCCCGGCGCTGTGCAGCGATGGCCGTGCCCGTCACCACCATTCCCTCCAGCTCCACCGCCCGGGTCCGGAGGGCAAAATCGACAATCGTGGGTGCTCCGGCCGTAACGGTGACGGTCTGCCGTTCCTCGCCGTACCCGATGAGCTGTGCCAGAACCAGATGTTCACCCACCGGAACGTTCAGGATCAGGAACCTCCCGTCCTGGTTTGTCAGCGTACCGAGACCGGTGCCGGGAATCGACACCTGGACGTCACCCAATCCAAGCGTCGCCTGGGCGCTGATGACCGTCCCGGTTATCTGACCGGTTTGTTGGGCGTGAAGGGGCTGGGCGACGAGCATCGCTACCAGAGTGGCTATTCCGCCCACCAACCCTGGCGGAGCCCTGCGTCTTCCAGAGCAGAACCCCCTCACACTCAAGGACTTGAGTATCGACATAGTGCCTCCCTTTGATGGAATGCACGAAAAGTCCGAGATGACAGGCAAGCGCACCTCGGTAGAATCATCTATTCAAAAAACGGGGGGGGAAACGAGAAAGCGAGATCATTCGTGCAGAGTGGACCACCCGCCGCTACATCCCGGCGTGCGCAACAGGGCCAGCGAAGAGATCTCTCCGGATCGTATTCATGGCCACGCAAGGTCTCTGAGTTCAAGGCACGTGATCTGGTCGAAAATATATCCATCGAAATAACACCCGGAGGCATACAATGCAACCAATTCCGCGTTCGTGGGCGTGGGGCAATGCGTCCGTTCCGGTCCAGGGTCCACGGCCGAGGTTTTTCGACCTCGGCCAGACCATCGTATTGAGGGGTCCCGGCAGGCATCCTTGCCATCCGAGGGCCGAGAGTGCATATCGCTCACGAGCAGTGAGAGAGGATGCCTCCAGGACAAAGGAGAGAGGATGATCGTGGACCGGAGGAAGTTCCTGCAAAGCAGTGGTGTTGCCATAGCCGCCGCGTCCGTGGGTTCCGCTGGGACCCTGGCTTCGTGCACGGTCCAGACGCCGCCACCTTATGCCGGGCCCTACGTCGGCCCGCCGGGGATCGGGATCTGCGACTGGAACCTGGGGCCCATGTGCGACCCGGAGCAGATCCCCAGGGCGGCCAGCGCCGACCTGACCGGAATCCAGGTGAGCCTGGGTAGGGATCCGGACCAGATCCTTCTCCGGGATCCCGGGCTGAGGCAGCGGTATATCGAGTTGGGCGCCGAATCCGGTGTCAGCTTCCACTCCATCGCCCTCGGGTTGTACAACACGTATCCGTTGGCTGATCAGCCTCGAACCGCGGTATGGCTCATCGACGCCATCGATACCGCCGCGGCCCTGGG
>JBDHCH010000515.1:0-2140 GCA_039592115.1 Gemmatimonadota bacterium
GTGGGCGGTTGCCTCGATAATTCAGGATGTGGTTGTATCCCCACCGTTGGGGTCAACCAAAGAAACCAAGTGGGTGTGCGGCGCGGGTTTCCACAGCCCGGAAATCTCAGTGCGCCGTGAAAAGGCACACGACCTCAGTGGGGGGGTGAACCCACCCGGCAATTGCCGCTTCAGCCGGTAGCAATCGGAGCGGTGGCTACCAGCAATGGAGCCGTCGGAGCCTCCGATGGAACGGTCTCCTGGAAGGGAGATTAGCGAGTGCACAGGCCGTAACGTGAGTGAACACCGAGCAAGCCTCGAAAAGGGCAATGCAGACGCCGACCTGCTTGAGATTCAGGGAAGGCTGGTAGGGCGAAGGGAACAAGCGGAAGACCCGAGCCCGTCTGCCGGGGTAGTGGTGATGGCATGTGCACAGAGGGGACGTGATGCAACACGGGAAGTCCGTCCTGAAGGATGGGAGCCAACGGGAAGCCCGCGAGGGACAGGCCCGGTTGGGACGGATGGCGGATAGGACCGTAGTAGCGAGGAAGCCGGGTAACGCCGGTGGAGCCAAGGGGCCTTAGTCAGGAACAACGAAGGAAGAAGGGAAAGCCGGAGATTGGCATGAGCCTAGAAACTCCAGAGAGTGTTTGGAACCTTCAGAAAGCGTTAGCAGCAAAAGCGAAGGGAAGTCCGAAGTTTCGGTTCTATAGTCTCTACGACAAGATCCACCGCCGGGATGTATTGGGGTATGCCTACCGACGCTGCAAAGCCAACGGGGGCAGCCCTGGGACAGACGGGCAAACATTTAAGAGGATTGAGGAGGAGGGGCTAGCCGAATGGCTGGATGGATTGGCTGAAGAACTCAGAGAGAAGAAGTATCAGCCTGGGGCGGTGAAGCGGGTATGGATACCCAAGCCGGACGGGAAGCAACGACCTTTAGGGGTGCCCGGCATCAAGGACCGTGTCATCCAAATGGCCGCGGTATTGGTGTTAGGGCCGATTTTGGAGGAAGACTTCCACGAGGAGCAGTATGGGTATCGGCCTGGGAGAGGAGCCCAAGAGGCGATTGGAAGCATTCACCGCTGGGTCAACCGAGGGCACAGGGAAGTCGTCGATGCGGATCTGAGCGGGTACTTCGACAGTATCCCGCACCACGAACTGATGAAGAGCGTGGCACGCCGAGTCAGCGACGGAGGGGTGCTAAGGCTGATCCGGGAATGGCTAGAGATGGCGGTCGAGGAAACCGATGAGCGAGGGAACACCCGACGCACGCGGAAGAACCGAGACAGCGGGCGAGGGACCCCGCAAGGGTCCCCGATCAGCCCGCTGTTGGCTAATCTCTACATGAGGCGGTTCATCTTAGGGTGGAAGCAACAGGGATGGGAGAGGCGGTTTGAAGGCCGGATCGTGAACTATGCAGACGATTTCGTAATCCTCTGTCGTCATTCGGCAGGGGAAGCGCGGGAGAGGATGCAAGGACTCATGGAAAGGCTCAAACTGACGGTGAACGAAAAGAAGACCCAAGTCTGTCGGGTGCCCGAAGAGAGTTTTGACTTTCTCGGGTATACGATAGGACGAGAGTATTCTGCGCGGAGAGGGCGAGCCTATATCGGGACCCGTCCCTCGAAGAAGAGGGTTCAACGCCTCAACGAAGTCATCCATCGGATGACCGAGCGGAGCACGTTGAATCGAACCACCGAGGAACTGATCCAAGAACTGAACCTGAAGCTGAAGGGATGGGCCAACTACTTCTGTTTGGGAGCCGTGAGCAAGGCCTACCGGGCTGTCGACAGCCAGGCCCGGCAACGGCTCAGACAATGGCTGCGGAAGAAGCATAAACGATCGGGAGCCGGGACCCGGGCCTATTCGGATGAGTATCTCTACGAGCGCTTGGGGCTGGTCCGGTTGGAGAAGCTGACTTCGCGCCTCCCGTGGGCGAAGGCTGCCCAACCCTGACGAAAGCCGGATGCGGGAAAACCGCACGTCCGGTTTGATGAGCGGGATCTGGAAACGTAACGAACGGTGGGGTTCGTGAGGCACCGCCAACCGAAAGGGGCGGATACCCGCTAGACCTCACCTGCCCGCGGCGCGCCAGATCTCGACTCTACCCCTCAGGCTGCAATCATGTGCGGGTCCGTTCTACCGGTGAGATTTCCGG
>JBDHCH010000516.1:0-2098 GCA_039592115.1 Gemmatimonadota bacterium
TCCCAGAAAGCATCCAGGTCGGGGGAAGGCTCTCCGTGCCCCCCGAAGGCTATTTGTGACCCAGTGAGGACAAGGGCCAAGGTCAGAGAGACTCCGAGAACCTTCTTCATGGTTTGATTCCACCGGAACGGGGTTGAGGGAAGAGGTGTCGATTCCTGCCCAACAAACTCGAGGACACAGAATGAACTCGGGCTGATCGAGGTGCAAGGAAGTGGTGGCTCCGGAGCGTCCTCGCTACCAGCCTAATCCATCATCCGCTGGAAGAAATCTCTCATCGTTTCCAGCGCCGGCTTCTGCCAAAGGGGACGGTTGAAGAACCGGTGGTCGGCCCCGGCAGCGGTGGACAACTCGGCGTGGACCCCCGCATCGAGGAGGGCATCCCTCATGTGTTGGGATTGGGTGAACGGTACGTCGATGTCCTCTGTGCCGTGCAAAAGCAGAAACGGAGCTGAGGAAGGACTCACATAGGAGATGGGGGATGCCCTGGCCCACAATTCCGGATCCATTGGGTAAGCAGCCCCAAGATAGGCTGTGACGTTCCGGATCCATTCACCGCCCCCGTTGTTCCAGATTCCCGCCAGATCGGTGGGCGCCCCGAACGCGGCCACAGCCTGAACCGCGCTGGAATATTCGGCATTGTCCGATCCTTCGAGCTGGTCCATTCCCCCCGTAGTGCCCAGGAGGGCGGCCAGGTTGCCGCCGGACGAGCCTCCGACCACTCCGATGCGCATCGGATCAACGTTGTATGCATCGGCATGAGCACGAAGCCAGCGCACCGCGGCTTTCACATCGTGGAGGGCGGCTGGGAAAGCATGAGCCGGTGACAGCCTATGTTCCACGGCGGCTCCCACGAAGCCGTTGGATGCCATGTGAGCGGCGTGAGCCAGGAACTCCGTCCGATCCGCGAAGGCCCAACCACCGCCGTGGACGAAGACGAGTCCCGGGAACGGCCCTTCGCCCTCACCGGGGAGGTAGAGGTCGAGTTTCAGGTTGCCGGAAAACTCGACCGAAGAGATGACCCGGTACGGAGGATTCCTCGAGCCCGGATCCTGTGCTGGCCCGATTAGATCCTTTGTTGGGTCAGGCCCGCACGCCGACGCGAAGAGGGCCAGAAGGTACAATGGACTTCGTCGCAAGTGATGCCTTCGTTGGTAAGGGTGTTCCAGCCCGCAGGATTCCTGCTCCCGGCGTCCGACGACCGTAAGAAGAACTCGGAGCATTCCGTCGGGGTTCCCGGAGTGGAGCGACAGTGCGCGGTCTGTCCGCCGCTCGTCAGGCACAGGCGAACGGGATGTCCTTTACTCGATCAGGGGGCGGGGCGTGGGAGGTCGGCCAAAAGCGGTCGGGAGGTGGCAGTGGGGCGTGTGTGGGCCTGGAGAACCCGACTCAGAGGAATGTGGTCCGTCATGTCCTTTCCGTAATACGCGTCTAGGATCAGACCCGAGGGGGAGATGACGAAGTCGGCCGGGAGAGTGTTCTTCGGGCCGTCCATGGGACCTGGCAGGTGGCCACGCCCGAAGGCTCGCATCGCATCCCTGACATTCAAGAGCCCCCTCAGGAACCCGGACCAGGACGTCTCCACTCCATAGGCGCGGTAAAGGTCCAACTCCGGGTTCGGGATCAATGGGAAGTTGAACGTCTGATCCTCCATGTAACGCAGAAGGCGTTCCGGAGCAGAATGGAAAACGGCGAGAGCGCTGATTCCCCGGTTCGCGAGATCGGCCCAAGCACGGTTCACCTCCCGAACCCGGAGGTTGCAGAAGGGGCAGGAAGCGTAACGATAGAAACTCAGGAGAACATGCCCCGGGTTCCTGTCGCCAACGGTTACCTTCTCACCGCTGAGCGCGGTCGCCGAAAACCCTGGCGCTTTGTCCCCGGTGTTCAGTCTCATCGCTCGCCCTTTGGATCTGGGAAAGTACCTGTTGAGAAAACCCGCAATGGAGGCCAGGGGTTTCAGGTCGTCCGGAGTCTGGTCCAAGAACGAGGGGCGAGCCGGATGAACCGGCTCGCCCCATTTCCTTTCAATCCACTCGGACCACTGGACGGTCAGACCACGGATCAGTCAGAACGCCGAGATCCCGGTGATCTCCTGACCCAG
>JBDHCH010000517.1:0-2083 GCA_039592115.1 Gemmatimonadota bacterium
GCAAGCGATCGGTCCTGATTCAGTCAGACACGGGGATGCGGGGAGGGCGGCGTTCCGCCTGGGGGTAGTCGAAGGGCTCCTTCGGGTGATCTTTCCCGTGGCATCCCGAAGGCTCAGTACTGGTAGTGCTTGATCGTCTCGCCCTTCTGACCGATCTCGGAAAGTGACGCGATCCCGATCTCCAGGTGCACGTCCGCCCACTCCCGAGTGACCTGCCGGTCACTCTCCTCGGTCTTCACTCCTTCAGGCGTCATAGGGAGATCGGACACCAGCAGCAGGGCTCCCCGGGCGATCTGGTTCCGATGCCCAGCCACGAAGATCGTCGCCGTCTCCATGTCGATGGCGATGGCCGTCATCTTCCGAAGCTCCTCCCGAAATGCCTCGTCGTGTTCCCAAACGCGGCGGTTCGTCGTGTACACGACTCCGGTCCGGTACTCCAGGTCCCGCTCGACCAGCTTCTCCGACACGAACTTATGCAGCTTGAACGAGGGCAGGGCCGGGACCATGGGATGCAGATAATCGTTCGACGTGCCCTCGCCACGAATGGCGGCAATGGGAAGGATGAACTGACCGATCTCCGTGGATCTCTTCAAACCACCGCATTTTCCCAGGAACAGCACTCCCTTGGGGTCCCTGACCTCGAGAAGATCCATGATGGTAGCAGCGTTCGGCGACCCGATACCGAAGTTGACCATGGTGAGGCCGGAAGAGTTGGTGGCCGCCTGCATGGGCCGACCCGCTCCGTGCACCTCACAATCGAACCGCGTGACGAAGCGGATGAAGTAGTTCTCGAAGTTGGTGAGGAGGACATAGTCACCGAACCGGTCGATGGGCATTCCGGTGTAGCGGGGAAGCCATTCCCGGGAAAGGTCGAGCTTTTTTACCATAGTTCCGTCCAGTCCAATTGTCCTAGCGCCGGGGGCGAATTCTCGCCTTAAGACTAGTGGTGATGAGGATCGGGAAAAAGCCACGGCATCACGTTCCCTCCACCTGGATGGACTCACGGAGGGTTGACTGACGGCGTGCGCGGCTCGGGGCCAGGCCTTTCGGAAGAAGAGGACCTCTCCAGGCCGGCCCCCCACTGAGCTTTCCGCTCACCCTTGGAGCGACCTAGATTCCGACGTCGTCGTGCGAGATGGGCACGGAGCGAAGAACAACATCATACCGGATCTGCTCCACAAGGAAGCGAAGCTCCTAAGGGGAGTGACCGGCCGGCCCGAGAACATGATGCTCGGACTCGATGAGACATTCGACGCGGTGATCTTCATCGGATATCACGCCAAGGCGGGGACGGAAGGAGGCATCCTCGCGCACACTTCCAGCGGGAACGTCGTGGACCTGTCGGTCAACGGGGTGTCGCTACCGGAAGCGGGTTATAACGGGATCATGGCCGGAAACCTCGGAGTGCCGGTGGTGATGCTGGCCGGGGACAACTGGATCTGCGAGCAGGCAAAGGACCTGTTTGGCGACGTGGCCACGGTGGAAACCAAGGTGGGTATGGGGACGGCGGAGCTTGGCCTCCACCCGGAGGTGGTGAGGGAGAGGATCCGGGCGGCGACGACGACGGCCCTCGGGGATCTCGGCCGGTTCGAGCCGTATCGGTTGGAGCCGCCCTACCGCACGGTCCTGAAGGTGAGGAGGGAGAGGACCCCCTATCCCGGTGCCGAACGGACCGGAGAGGGAGAGTTCACTTTCACCAGCAGGGACTTCCTGGAGGTCATGGACGCGTTCAACGCGATGAAGTGAGCGGCTTTCCGGCCAGGGACCGGAGGGGCGAGCCGCGTGCAGGGAGGCACCCGGCAATCTGAATTGTCCCGGCTCCTCGGCCTGGAGCATATGGCGAGGCACGCACCGCCCGGGCCGACCTTCCCGAGCCCGTCACCTGATCAGCAAGATCCTCTCGTTGATGGGATAGAGCCACTCCACTCCCCGATCCGTCACGATAGCGTCGTCCTCCAGCGGGATCCGAACCTTCGCGCCGCCGAACTCGGGAGCGGCCGTGTAGGCGAAGAGCTCGATGACGAACATGTTGGTGGGTTTGATCTCGAACGTCAGCCGGAACGGGTTGAACCAGGCGATGGAC
>JBDHCH010000518.1:0-2079 GCA_039592115.1 Gemmatimonadota bacterium
GCGCCGATGACAACTCGCAAAGGGCGTGGGGACCTGCCCGCTTCGAGGGGAGCGATCGCAGTCGCTGAATCGAGTGAGCGAGCAAACTCCCCTGCGGTATCGAACCGTTCGTTTGGTTGCTTCGCGAGCCCCCTGACGATCGCCGCCTCGATGTCCTTGGGTACGGACGGCTGAACGGAGCGAATTGGAGGCGGGGGTTCGGTGATAATCTTGGCCAATACGGATTGCAGGGTCGTACCGGGAAACGGCGGTTCCCCCGCAAGCATCTCGTGGACAACGCAAGCGAGCGAATACACGTCGGAGGTGGGCGTCACCTCCGAATCCCCCGCCGCCTGCTCCGGGCTCATGTAGGTCGGTGTGCCCAGGGAAAGGCCAGCCTCGGTGAGGCGCTGTCCCCCCGCTTCCGAGATGGCTAGAGCGATCCCGAAATCCGCCACCACCGCCCCGCCCTCACCGAGGAGAATGTTCTCGGGCTTCACGTCGCGGTGGATGACGCCGTGGGCGTGAGCGTAGTCGAGTGCTTGGGCCGCCTCGCGAGCGATGGAAAGGGCATCTTCAATGCCGATCGAGCCTTCCCTGTCGAGGCGGTCGCGTAGAGTCTCGCCCTCCACGTAGGGCATCACATAGTAGAGGAACCCGTCCGCCTCGCCAGAATCGAAGAGGGGGAGGATACGAGGGTGCTGGAGGTTCGCCGTGGTCTTGATCTCGGCGAGGAACCGCTCCACCCCGATCACGGCGGCCAACCCGGGCTTCAGGACCTTGAGGGCGACGCTGCGGTCGTGTTTCAGGTCATCGGCCAGGTAGACGATGGCCATGCCACCCTCGCCGAGCTCTCGCTCGATGCGGTAGCGGCCTTCGAGGGCGGCGTTGAGGGAGGTAATCGGGTTGGGCATCGCACCTTCGCCTTCCCTGGACCCACCGGGTTATTTGCCAGGGTGTTCTAGACAGCCTGTATGCGCGGGGACGTCTCAATAAGCGGCTCAATTTGGTTAAGTGTCAACAAGATGACTTCGGGAAACTATTTCGGAAGGTTGGTCACCAGGTCGCTGGGTGACGACCAATCGGAGGGGATTGCGGGACACATTCCTCAGGGGATTCGTCATTCCTCGCTCATGAGATGCTTTAGGCCTTGGGCTGATTCCTGTGTGGTTTGGGCCGGTCATTGGGCCGGTAAATCCCGGCAGGTTCCGGCATAGTCTGGCCCGAAAGTGACAGATCGTGCGACCTACCCGTGACACTACGGCAAAATGCCGTGATTTGGCCTATTCAGTTGGGGCCTGATAAGCCGGGGCACCGCGCTCTGGGGCGGGGGCCCTATGGGAAGAAAGCGGGGTGTTTTCTCAGAAGCGTGAGGTCGGAGGCCTGAGTCTACCCAAGCCCATGAAGACCGCCGGTTCGATCTTTGCCGAAGCGGCGGTCTTTGTTTGTCCTTGAACGGTCCCGCGAGAGCCAAGGCAAACTAGCTTTTCACAATGCTCTCGATTTTCAGGGGAGTGCAGTGTTTCTGCTTCAGAGTCTTCGAATGATCTCGTAGATCTCCTTCCGGTCTCCAACTCGGACGATGAGAATCAAGAGGATTTCGTTCTCTATCTGGTAAACGACCCGGTAGCTGCCCACTCGAATCCGGTAGAAGTCTTCCCGCCCCTTAAGCTTTTTGCATCCGGTTGGTCTAGGATCAGCCTTCAGGGCGTCGATTTGCTCGGCAACCCGCTGCCTTTCCCTTTTCGGCAGTGCCTTGAGATCCTTCCGTGCCCTCGGTGTCACCTCTATCCGGTAGGCCACCTCCTCGACACTCATAGGCCGAGTTCAGCCTTCACCTCTTCCCACCGCCGAGTGCCCTGCTCTTGAGCTTCGGCAAGAGCTTGGAGGCCCTCGATGACATCAATGCGGTCTTCGAGTTCTTCCAACAACTCCAGGTCCTCAATGGGAACCATTGCGACAACCGCCTTGCCCCGGCGAGTCACCACGTGCCGTTCCTTGGCATATGCAGCACGACTGACGAGGTCACTGAATCCCTCTCGCGCTTTGGCCGCAGAGATCTTTTCTCCGGCCATATCTCCCCCTTCCGCTGACACGATT
>JBDHCH010000519.1:0-2078 GCA_039592115.1 Gemmatimonadota bacterium
AATCAGATGTAGATCCGTACGTGCCTGCTCCGGCTCCAGCTGGAGCTAAAGCGACGTTAGTCGTGTTAACTATTATACCAGTTCCTTGGCCTACTGTTAACTCTACAGTGCCAGCTGTACCACCACCTGTTAAACCATTGCCAGCAGTAACACCTGTTATGTCACCTGTAAATGGTGTGCTCCAGGTAAACGCGCCAAGACCATCTGATGTTAACACTTGACCGCTCGTACCGTTGCTAGATACATTTAATTCGTTTGCACCTACTACATTTGAAGATATTGTAGTAGCTATGCTTGTAGCGCTAGGTCCACCAGTTACGTCACCTGTTAATGTTATGTTTTGGTTACCAGTTAAATATCTACCATCTAAACTTACTGTAACAGCCGTAAGACCTTGCCTACTTAAAGTTAAAACACCTGTACCTGTACCAAAAGATGCTGATGTAACATAATTGTTATTGTCAGCTGGTAAACTTATCCAAGAGGTCGAAGTACCAGTTGATGATAACACTTGACCAGAAGTACCAGCTCCATTTGAGCCATCTTTAAAACTACCTGTTAATCTAAAATTACCATCAACATGTAGTTTTTCTGAAGCAGTATTTGGGTATACAGCGCCAGTACCTATACCAACTTTTTCGTCATGTATACGCATAACTTCAACACCGTTATCCGTAAACCAAAAGTCATTAAAGTTTGATTTAATAGCGCCCCAAGATCTGTTTGGATTTGATCCTCCAAGGTTATCACCTATGTAAAGCGTTTGAGAAGCGGCAGTCCCAGCAGGTCTTAAATAGCTATTGGTTCTTGTAAAATATACACCTGCCCCACTTAAATCTATATACTGATTACTAGAATCGTAAATCCTAACTTTTTCACCAACAGTGCCGTCTCCAATTTGCAATGTTATACCAGAATCAGGGCTTGTAGTAGCTATACCTAGTTGAGTTCCAGTGTCGTATATTAAAGAATTAGTTAAAGCACTAGTTGTGTTCCATTTAGATATGTAGTTAGCTGTGCCACTACCAGATACTGTAGCCGTGGGTAATGTAACTGTTTTAAGGTTATAATCAGTTAAGTGACCCGTAGAGTTTATTGTTACGCTATCTATAGCTGTAAACGTGCCACCGCTACCCGGCGTAGCTGATGACGTATTTTGGTTTAATGTAACTGCACCTTGACTAACTGTAGCTGTACCACCTGAATAACTAACACCTATACCTGTTCCGCCCGCGACGTTACCAATACCTACTGTGTTAGCGTCTGCAAGATCTATGTTATTTTGCACTGTAGTCCAGTTGGCTAAGGTTGTTGGCGCGTCGATCTGAGCTATTAATGAATCACCTGTTCTAACTTGCTCTGTAAAAAATGTACCATCAGCCGTTACTGTGTACATCCAGCCTTTTTTAATAGCTGAACTTGGGTTTGAATCTAGGTCAGGTGTATTTGTAGCTGCATCATAACCACCTTGAAAGTTTACAGCTCCTGATGTAGAAGTTATATCTACATAGTTTTTAGTTGCAGCATCTTGAGCGTTTGTAGGGTCTGTTACATTGATTATCTTGTTAGAAGACATATCAAGCTCACCATTAATAGAGCTATCACCTGTAACGCTTATGCCAGTATTAAATGTACCAGTTCCAGTTACATTTACACCACCTGTAGTAACTGTCAATCCTGTTCCAGCTGTAATTGTATTTGCTACACTTATACTAGATGCTAAATCAAAGCTTAGTGATGTTGCGCTATTAAAAGTTATAGCTACATTGCCAGTAGCAACTAAACCTATATCATTAGTACTAGATGGGTTTATACCGGTTAATCTAATTAGATTAGGTGTACCTGATATAGCTGCAAAAGTATATGTTGTGTTGTTGTCTGGTGGAGTAGACCAAGTGTTGTCACCTCTTAAAAATGTAGTTGCTGATGGTGAGTTGGTTGCATTTAGATCTATAGATAAAGATTGACCTGAAGCAGTTGTGGATATAAATGTGCCACCTGTTACAGCAAACACTTGACTATCTAAGTCAACAGCACCTGTTCCATTTGTTCCAGAAAAATCTAAATCTGACGCAGTA
>JBDHCH010000520.1:0-2077 GCA_039592115.1 Gemmatimonadota bacterium
CACTTCGCCGGCTGAGCCCCCTTCAGGTGATGATCGAAGAACTGCATCATGCGGATCTGAAAGTCGATGCGGTTCTCCTTCCGGGAGAGGTGGTGTCCTTCTCCGGCGTAGGAGAGGAAGATGACTTCCTTACCGAGCCTCCGGGCCATGTTGTAGTACTCCAACCCCTGCATCCAATCCACGCTTCCGTCCTCCATCCCATGAAGAATCATGAAGGGCGTGGTGATGTTCTCGGCCTGGTGGATGGGGGATTGGCTCACATAGAGGTCGAAGTCCTCGAAGGGAGTCGTGCCCATGCGAACCTGCCCCACCTCCGTGATGCCCTGCTGAACCGTTCCGGTACTCCTGTACAGCGTGTTGTAGAATGAGATGAGGTTCGTCGGCGGCGCACCGGTGACGACGGCTGCGAACATGTCGGTCTGGGTAACGGCGAAGGAGGACTGGTACCCGCTCCAGGAGTGTCCCTGGAGTCCGATGCGATCAGGATCGGCATATCCCAGCTCGATGGCCTTCTGGATGGCAGAAGTCAGATCATCCATCGCCGAGCTTCCCGGCTTTCCGATCGTGTAGACGATATCCGGTTGGAGGACCAGGTACCCATTGCTGGCATAAGTGGCCATGTGCGGGCGGTCGTCATAGGTGGGCCCCTGATACGCGTGGTGCCGCTGGCTCATGGTCTCGTAGAAGTAGACCAGCATGGGGTACCGTTTCCCCTCCTCGTATCCGGCGGGAAGCCCCAGGGTGGCCTGCAGCTCATTGCCGCGACCGTCCACATAGTCGATGAGCACCCGGCCCGGGCTCCACGCGAACTCGGCTTGCTGGGGATTGGCATCGGAGACTTTCCGAGGATTCCGGAAGCGCGTGTCACTGGCCCAGTAGTCCGGGAAGTCGACGAAGGTCTGTTGGGTAAAGACCATCCGGTCCGCTTCGTCGGCTTTGATGGGGCGCCCCACTGATTTGTCCAGCCAGATCAGCGGCTCGGGGTCCCCTCCCTTCTCCACCTCCCAGTAGCCGCTTTTCTTGGTGGTGTGGCCATAGGCGGTCAGGAGAATCGGCTCGTCGAGGTCGATCTCCCGATCACTTCCCCCACCCCGCCCAAAGCCCCTGAACCCACCACCGCCCGGGGTGGGCTCGAGTGTGGTGACCCGGAACTGGATTTGGTCCCGATTCCCGAGCCCGGCGGTGAGGTTCGTCGCCGATCCACCGTCCAGGGGCACCTCCCACACGTCGAACCGGTGGTTCAGGATGACGCTCTCCCCATCCTCGCTCCATCCCGCCACCCCATAGGCCGGGAGCTCATAGGGGTGATCATCCTGCCGGTTCACGAAATCCACGCCCGAGCTCTCTGACAGGTTGACCTCCCGGCCGGAGGCCAGCTCCCGGGCGATGACCTCTTCGTCCCGCAGAAAGACCCACCAGTGTCCGTCCGGGGAGGTCCCGACCTGGCGACCAACGTCCCGGGCCATGACGGAACGCTCGCCAGAATCCAGGTCCACACGGTAGATGTCCGAGCTGCTGCCTCCCCACGTGGTCTCGTACTCATACGGTGTGGGATCCTGACCGATGCCCCACTTGGAACTCCCGGCCTGGGATACGGTCTCCAGGGCCTCATCGGCCAAGCGTACGAAGGCCAGTCCTCTGGGCTGAAGGTTCACCAGGGAGCTCCAGGTGCGGTTCCGGTTCCTCTGGGCTCGAACCTGCTGGATGGATTGGATGTCCACATCTGCCCAGTGCCAAACGTCAACGCCGGCCCGGCCCTCCAACTCCTCACGCTCGTCGGCCTGCTCCTTGATTCCGACGAAGATCCGATCGCTCTCATCGGCCCAGGTGATCCCTCCTCGTTCGCTCAAAACGAACCCGTCGGGGAAGCCATCGGTCACCGTCGGGTCCAGCCGCTGGAGGTCCGAGGGTCGATCCATGTCCCTCAGGACGAGGAGCGTGTTCGCTCGTTCGACCTTCCCCTCCGGGATCTCGCCCCGGAAGGCTGCCAGCCTCACACCGTCCTCGTCCCAGGTGAGGTCTTCATAGGAAGCCTGATCGGTGTCCAGAGGCGTGATGGCGTTCGAGGAGAGGTCCA
>JBDHCH010000521.1:0-2075 GCA_039592115.1 Gemmatimonadota bacterium
TGGCGGCGCTGGGTGTCGAGCCGGACTACATGGTGATCCCCACAGGATCCGGTGGAACCCAGGCGGGGTTGATCGTGGGGGCCGCCGCCGCCGGAACCGACACCAGGATCGTCGGCGTCAGCGTGTCCGGCTCAGCAGATGCGATCAAGCGCAACGTAGCGCAGATCGCCACCCAGACCGCCGAGGCTCTGGGCCTCGCCGCCTCGTTCTCTGCGGATGACGTCATCGTCTTCGACGAGTACGTGGGCGAGGGATACGGAATCCTGAACCACCCCACCGCCGACGCCATTCGACGGGTAGCCCGTGGTGAGGGGATTCTCCTGGACCCGGTCTACACGGGGAAGGCCATGGCGGGGCTGATCGATCTGGCGGCGAAAGGCTATTTCAAGGAAGACGACGTGGTGGTCTTCATCCACACCGGCGGCACACCGGCGATCTTCCATTACGGTGAGGAGTTGCTGTCCTACTTCCGGCGGTGAGGTGGGTTTCTCTGGAGAGGGGCCGTCCACTAACCGAACAGGCCGGCCCGCCCCTCCCGGCGGGCCGGCCCCCGTCAGGAAATCAACGCCAGCTACCCCCTGATCCGCTCCAACACTGCCAGGCCGTTGGTGTTTTCGGGATCCAGCTCTACCGACCGCTCGTAATTCGCGATGGCACGCGCCGTGTCCCCGGCCGCCAGGTAGGCTTCGCCCAAGCTGTCGTAGGGATTGGAGGCGTCAGGGTACTCCGCCACGTTCAGCTCGAACAACACGATGGCGTCTTCGATTCTTTCGGCCCTGAGGAGCCTGTAGCCGAGACCGTTCAAAAAGGACTCACCGAACCCATCTGGAGAATGGCTCGCCTTCATTTCGTGATATCGGGCAACGGCCGCCTCGATTCCCGACTCCTCGTAGGCGGCCTCCATGGCCTCCCGGACGACTCGGGTGGGTGAGTCGAATGCCTCGTAGTCGAGCCAGGACACCGCCGGGTGTCGTCCACCCACGGAGGCGGCGAGTGTGGCTCCCAGGACGGAGTGCCCGTTCTCGCTGTTGGTGAACCACACCACTCCGATCCGGTCCGACGGGTAGGTCAGGGTATAGGCCTTGTAGGCCATGTTATCGCCCCAGTGCCAGAAGGCCCTTCCCTCCTCGGTGTCCTGGAGCCCGATGCCGAGGCCCCAGGCAAGCCCGGGATCGACATCGATCTGCGGCGTGAGCATCGCCGCCGCCGTATTGTCGTTCAGCCCGTTCCCGTTCATCACAGCCGTCATGAAGCGGGCAAAGTCAGGGGCCGTCGTGTGGAGTGACGCCGCCGCGTTCCCCCTTCCCGGCTGCGGTCTGTACTTGTCCAACACCTGGCCGTCGGACCCGTGGGGTAGTGCCACTACCTCCTCGAATTCCTCCTGCCAGACATAGCTGCTGCTGTTCATCCCGAGGGGCTCGAACACCAGCCGGCGGGCAAGCTGGTCGAGGGGCTCCTCTGTCAGATGCGTGACCGCCCTCTGCAGATAAACGAAGCCTTCACCGGAGTAGCTGAACTCGGTGCCTGGCTCTCGGTCGATGGTCAGCTCCCCATCCCGAGGTCGCCAGTTGGGGAACCCGGGACTGTGGGTCAGCACCATCCGGGGGGTGATGAGCTTGTGCCGTTCGTCCTCCGCAATGTCTTCGTACTCGTAGTAGTCCGAGATGGGGGTATCCAGGTCCATCACGCCCTGGTCCACCAACTGTAGAACGGCATAGGCGAACACCGGCTTGCTGAGGGATGCCGCCTCGAAGACGCTGTTCGGCGTAACCGGCTCCTCCGTCTCCACGCTCCTCAGCCCGAAACCCCGGCTCCAGACCACGCCGGTGTCCGAGGTAATCGCGATGGCCATTCCGGTTACGCCGCCGCTGTCCATGAGGGCGGGGATCGTATCCTCGAGCCCGGCGAGGGCTTCCTGGGACGTGAGGGCATCCAGCCTGGTTGGACGGTCCTGGGCACATGCCTGGACGCCGACAGACGCGGCGAGGATCAGACATCCAAGTGTGTACCGTGCAGAGTTTGTCATGGTGGCGTCTATCCCTGAACGCGGAGAGTATCGCAGACCTCTGAGACTC
>JBDHCH010000522.1:0-2071 GCA_039592115.1 Gemmatimonadota bacterium
GCCGTGTGCGTCCACCATTACTGGGGTCACCAGGGCGCCGTCCAGCTCGATGACTCGGGTGCCCGGCCCGGTGAACGTTTCCACGGCGCCGTCGGAGCCCACGAAGACGATCACCCCGTTGGACACAGCCACCGCCTCCTGGATAGAGAAGGAGGGGTCGACGGTGGCCACCTTACCGCCCCGCAGCACGAGATCAGCCGGCACTGGGGAAGAACAGGCTCCGAGAAACAATGCAAGGGAGGGAAGGGATAGGGCGGAGAGAAAGAAGATGCGTGCCATCTGGATAATCCAGTCCGGATTGTGGGAGCCGGAGGGAAAGTGGGTGGGCTATCCGATCCAGTGCAACCCAGGTGAATTCGGCCGAAACACACGGCCTTCGTTCTGCGCCCCTGGTCGGTTCCTCAGAACCGGGCTCGCCAACGGCCTACACCGGGCGCTAGAATGACTGTTTCCGACCACTTCTATCGTCCCCCTGTTCCAGAGGTAGTCATGAGACGCAGAACCCTCCTCGCGGTGGCCCCGATTCTCGGCCTTGCGGTCACGGTCACCCTCGGCACGGCCCACGACCTGTTCATCAAGATGGAGACGTACTTCCTTCCTGCTGAGACGGCCGTGCAGATCCCCATCACCAACGGGACCTTCGATACCAGCGAAAACTCCATCACCGTGGACCGAGTGGCTGACGTTTCCATCGTCCATGAGTCCCATCGACACGAGTTGGGGACGGACGGCTGGACCGCGGAGGGCGACACCACGTTCTTCGGTATGCGCACCGGTTCGCCGGGTACCTATGTGTTCGGTGCCTCCACCCTGCCACGAGATCTCGGCATGGAAGGCGTCGACTTCAACGAGTACCTGGCCCACGACGGCGTCATCGATGTCCTGGCCCAACGGGCCCTGGATCGCGAATTGGACGTCGCGGTCTGGGAGCGCTATTCGAAGCACGTAAAGGCTGTGATCCAGGTAGGAGACGATCGGACGGGCGGCCTGGACGTGGTCCTGGGTTATCCGGCGGAGCTGGTTCCGGTGACGAACCCCTATGAGCTCTCGCCTGGGAAGGAGATGACGGTCCGGGCCCTGGTGGACGGGAAGGCAGTGGCCAAGCAGCTTGTCCTGGCCGGTGGGGTGGGGCCTGGGGGCGTCATCGAAGAGCGCTCTGACCGGACCGACGCCGACGGGCTGGTGAGCTTCGAGATGGATAACGCAGGCCTCTGGTACATCAAGTTCATCAATATGGTGAAGACCGATGCAGAGGGCGTGGACTACGAGTCCAAGTGGGCGACGCTGACATTCGAGATCAAATAGCGAACCTGAAGATCACAGGACCGAACCCGGGGGGCGCCGCACTGCACCCCCGGGGGTTTTCGGGTCCTGCCCAGATTAGGCCTTCCTTCGGTGGCTGGCTCCCAGTCAGCTACCACCCGCAATCGAGAAGCTGATCCTCCCACGACCGCCATGGTCATCCACGGGAGCGGCGACCCAGGAGATCAGATAATCTCCCGGAGGCATCTCTCCCATGACTTTGGCCCTGAGTATTGCCGGTTCGTCCTCGGCATTCCAGCGGATGGTGTCCAACTGGACTGCTCCGTCAGGCCCCCTTACGGAAAAGGTCGACCGGGCCGTGTCCGGCGTGGTGCTGAACTCCAGCCAGATCTCCTGGGGTGCGCCCTCGAGGACCTGATCCGCCGCTGGAGAGCTCGCTCGCAGCTCGATGTGGAAGAGAGTCCAGGCACCGAGGAGAAGGGGTAGGGTCGAGAGGGTGAGGATGACACGTCTGTTGAGCATGGGGTCCGCCGCAGGTCAGGATCAGGGTCGTTTGCATACCGATTGAAAGGTAAGGCGTCGGCACCGGATCGACACTCCCCGGGGTTTGACACATTCATGGAGAATCGGCAGACTTGCCCCAATGTCTCGCTCTCAATACTCCGCGCACTGGGCCTTCTCGGCCTTCGTTGCGGTGCTGCTCATAGCCCCGCTCCTGAAGGCCATGCACCACCACGAGGTGGACCACGACGGAGGGACGCTCCACATCGAGACAGACCACGGCGGTCACTTCCATCCCCCGCCGGAG
>JBDHCH010000523.1:0-2069 GCA_039592115.1 Gemmatimonadota bacterium
CGCTACTCGAAACGTGGAGAGGTCACGAAGTTCCTTGCCGCGCTCAGCGAGGACGAGGAGACCGCCGAACACGGCGCCCGACACGAGGCCGAGAGTAGCCCCAGTGCCGATGATTACCGAAGGGCCTTCGCCGGAATCGATAGTCCCCGGGTCGACGACCCAGGCGATCAATCCAATTGCGGCGAAAACGGCCCCCCACGCAGCTCCTCACGTGACGCCGATGCCCAGTGCGCCTCGAAGGCGCTTGAGGAACCCACGCATTGCCTTCACCTCCAAAGCGGAAGTGTGCGGTCCGACTCGTCTTTGAGATGCCACCTAGTTGCCATTCCGATTTCTGCTAACGCCCAGGCGGGTGCCGAACCGGCCCAAGCCAAGCCGGACCTAGGCTCGGCATACGCTCACGGTAGCATATACGCTCCTAGGCCTTTGGAGCAATCGGCCGGTTGGCTCGGAGGCCGCCGGAGGCGGCCGCGGGCGGCACCCGATGTGTTATGGGAAGGTCGGCTTATCAGGGAAAGGAAGAACCCTGTAGTGTGAGGCATGCCTTCACCCCGTCCTACGGATCACACAACCGACATGGCCATTCCAAAAGACCGACATTGGGCCGACCCTACTCACCACCCAACGACAGCATGAACCTGCCCTCAGCCCACGTCGTCTTTGACGAGAACATTGTGTGAAGCCGCGAAGAAGGGCGGCTTGGGCCGCTCCTCCAGACGCAACTCCAGCAGGCGACCTCTGGTTACTCGGGTAAGCACTCGGATTACCTCAGCCACACCCTCTGTGGTTTGGACCACTTCCCCCACCTGAGGGACGTAGTCCGGAGCGGCGTGAAAGCCTGGATGAGTGATCGATTCGATGCGCACGGTATTCCCACGCACCCGCGAAGTGTTCTGAGAAGCCATCGTCCCCCCCTGAGGTGAGGTACCTCCGCGCGAGCGTGGACGCGTCCTCCCCCCACCGAAAAATGACTGAGGCCGCCCCGAGAGTCGGGGCGGCCTCAGTGATGGATCAGGTCGTGGACCGGTTAGGCCGGGACGACGTTCTCAGCCGCCGGACCCTTGGTCCCGCTGACGATATCGAACTCAACCTGACCTCCCTCGGCCAGGGTCTTGAAACCCTCGGCCTGGATCGCGCTGTGATGGACAAAGCAATCCTGGCTTCCGTCCGCGGGCGTGATGAATCCAAAGCCCTTTTGATCGTTGAACCACTTTACAGTTCCGCTGGTACGCATCGGTGCGCTCCTCGGTAATGCGAGTCGGGAGCCGCATGACACGTACTTTCCGACCTGCTGTTAATCGCGCGAATCAGTCGCGCTTTATGTGGCCAGATGGGCCACAATCGAGAGAGGGCGGGGGCCTCCAAGAACGAGACCCCCGCCCTCATCAGTTGTCGTGCACTCCGAACAAGAGTTAACCATGAATGCTAGCGGGAATTGAGGGCACCGTCAACGTTCAGGGTTTCCACTCTTATTCCCAATCTGTTTGATTCATCCTGGAAGGCTTACTGCAGGAATCGATTCTTCGGCCGCCCAAATCACACCTGTTCCCGCCGACTTTCCATAACGTTCTAAGTTCGCTGACGCCCGCGCTTCAGCGCGGGTGTGCCGCCAACCCAGATGCCCGGGTCACCGTCACTCATGTTCTGGCGGCCAAGGCGGGCGCCAGCCCGCAGCAGCGCGAACTGTTTGTTGAACGGCGTTGTCTTCCCCGCGCCCCTCAATCCGCTCCTACTCTGCTGATCCAATCAGGAGTGCGATTGTACTGGCTGTTCGGTCAGCCAACGACTCTGGGTTTCTGCTGCAGGACCACAATGCCGACCCGGGGCGCGAGCCGCCAGGCGAGTGCTCCGGACCCTCAAAGCCTACCCTGCCAGCAGCAAATTCTTGTTGGGCCGCGTCGGTCAGGCCACCAGTAGCCGTCACCAGCGGTCTCGCACGGACAGTCGGCACGATTGGTCAATAGATCCCCGGTACCAATCTGTAGCGGACGCGGTCGGCGTATTCCCGGTACCCTGGGAGTTCCTTCTGCAGCGTGCGGTCTTCGAGGGCAGTTCTCACCACGGCTATC
>JBDHCH010000524.1:0-2632 GCA_039592115.1 Gemmatimonadota bacterium
AAGGGCGTAGCGTCGGAGGTGGCAGGCCACGCCGACATCCTTCTCTTCCCAAACATCGAATCTGCCAATATCACAGCCAAGGCCCTCCAGTACATGGTACCCTTCGAGCCAGGGCATCTGGTGATGGGAGCCGCTGCCCCCGTTCTGATCCCCTCTCGGGCGGAAAGTGCGGAGGCAAAGGTCAACGCAGTGGCAGTGGGGCGTCTGATGGTGGAATGATCGGTGGACCTCTGGGGATCCTCCCGGCGGTCCACCGATCACAGAGGTCTGGCCGGGGCGCTGGTGCTCGAGAGCAGAGGACCCGAGATGCCCCCCGAGCCCTTCTCAATCCTCCAGCGTCGAGATGTCGCCTTCCGGGAGTCCCTGGGCTCTGGCTTTCAAGAGCCTCCGCATGATCTTCCCCGACCGGGTCTTCGGCAGGGTCTCGACGAATTCGATCTGAGCGGGTTTCGCGATGGGACCGACCTCGTGGCCCACGTGGTCCTTCAGGGCCTGGGCAAGCTCCGGGCTTCCGGTCGCCCCGGCCCTCAGAATCACATAGGCGAAGATGACGTTCCCCTTCACCTCGTCCGGGATCGCGATGGCGGCGGCCTCGGCTACTTCTGCGTGGCTCACCAGCCCGGATTCGATCTCCGCGGTGCCCAGCCGGTAACCCGAGACTTTGATGACGTCGTCCATCCGTCCGATGATCCAGAAGTAGCCGTCGTCATCGACCTTGGCCGAGTCACCGGTGAGGTACTTCCCTTCATAGGTGGACCAGTACTGCTCCACATAGCGGTCCGGATCCTTGTAGATCCCCCGGAGCATGGAAGGCCAGGGTGTGGTGATGACCAGCGCCCCCTCCTCTCCCGGTGGCACCGGATTCCCCTCGTCATCCAGAACCTCCGCCTGGATCCCGGGAAAGGGCTTGGTCCCCGAGCCGGGTTTCAAAGGGAATGACGGGACGGGCGTGATCATGAAGCCCCCGGTCTCCGTCTGCCACCAGGTATCGATGATGGGACACTCCCCCTTCCCCACGACCTCGTGGTACCATCGCCACGCTTCCGGGTTGATGGGCTCGCCGACGGTCCCCAGGAGTCGGAGGGACGACGTGTCGTGCTTGTTCACCCAGGCGTCGCCGAAACGCATCAGTCCGCGAATCGCAGTGGGGGCAGTGTAGAGGATGTTCACGCCGTACCGCTCCACGATGCGCCACCAGCGGTCCGGGTACGGATAGGTGGGAGCCCCTTCGTACATGACGGAGGTGGCGCCCAGGATGAGCGGACCGTACACGATGTAGGAATGTCCGGTAATCCATCCCGGATCTGCGGCACACCACCACCGGTCCTCAGGCTTGAGGTCGAAGGCATACTTCAATGTCGTGGCGACTCCGACCTGATACCCGCCGTGGGTATGGAGGATGGCCTTCGGCTTGCCCGTGGTACCCGAGGTGTAGAGGAGAAAGAGGGGATCCTCCGCGTCCATGACCTCCGTCTCGCTGCCGTCGCCCGCGGACCGAGCCACGGGGAGGGACATGAGCTCGTCGTAGTAATAGTCCCGATCCTGTTCCATGTGCACGGATTCGCCGGTGCGCCGGATCACGACGACATGCTCTACACTACCACACCGCTTCAACGCTTCGTCGGCGATGTCCTTCAGGGGCACGATCTTGCCACGGAGGAAGCCGCCGTCCGCAGTGATGAGCACCCGAGACTCCGAATCCTCGATTCGCTCGGCGAGGGCCTCGACACTGAATCCTCCGTACACCACCGAGTGCACCGCGCCGACCTTGGCTGTGGCCAGCATGGCCATCATCAGCTCGGGGATCCGGGGCATGTAGATGGTGACCCGGTCTCCTTTCTGGACGCCCATGCTTTTCAGGACGTTCGCGAATTGGCAGACCTCTCGGTTGAGCGCGAAGTAGGAGAAGGTCCGAAGACTCCCATCCTCACCCTCCCAGACCAGGGCGATCTTGTTCCGGGTCGACGTGCGCTGATGCCTGTCCAGGGCATTCAGGACCACATTCGTCTTTCCACCAGCGAACCACTTGAAGAACGGTGCGTTGGAGTCGTCCAGGACGCTCTCCCAAGCTCTTTGGCCCGGGCTTCCCAGAAGGCTACCGGGTCAGCGGCGGCCTCGGTCCGGAGGGCATCATAGTCCGGGACGTGGGCTGCAGTGACGATTCCCTGTGGAGGGTTATAGACGGTGCGGTCCTCGGACATGGAGCCTCCTGAGGGTTGTGGTCTGTGGGGCGGAAGCTGCCCCCGGGGGCTCGCGTCGCCCCCGGATTCCCACGATAGCAATGTCGGGAAGAAGAAATTACCAATCCCGAGTCTAGTGCGCCTTCAGCGCCCCGTCCAGGGGGTTTTGGGCGTTCCCACCTCCCTCCACCACGGCGATCTGCAGCCTGTACGGACCGATCTCACCCGCAGCAAACGAGGTGACGAGCACAGAGTACGTGCCCGTCACGGGGGCCACCAACTCGATGTGAGAGTGCATGGTGTCATCAGCCCAGTCGTCGTTTCGTTCCTGGTCCCCCGCAGGGGTTTCCAGGATCAAATACGTATCGAATTCCGGAGACTGGACATCCACGATGAGAATTTGCCCCGCCTGGGCCTCGACGGTGAACTCGTCGAAGTATTCCCCCTCCCTC
>JBDHCH010000525.1:0-3002 GCA_039592115.1 Gemmatimonadota bacterium
GGCCCCGATCCGGAAGAGGCTCGCCCCGGAACCTCGACCGGCTAGTGGACTGTAACGTTTAGTTGTTTAGTATTAGATTGGGAGGCATGAAAAGCCAGCCAATCAAAATGACCAAGAGTGAGCGTATAGAACTCCAGCGGCGTGCAAGGAGTCGAGCCGGGCGGGCCGACGACGCACGGATCGCTCGGGTACTTCTTCTTCTGTCCGAAGGGAAGACCTACCGGGAGATCGCGGAGCGGGTCGATTGCTCGGAGCCGTTCATCGCCAAGTGGAAGAAGCGCTTCGTGGCCGACGGCCTTGCGGGGCTCTACGCTCGTCATGAGGGGCGACCCGTTACGGTTTTGACCCCCAAGATGGAAGCACGGATCCTGAACTGGACGCGCAAGAAACCCACGGATGGCACGACGCACTGGAGCACGAGGCGCCTGGCCAAGAAGCTCGGTGTCCATCACATGATGGTGGCTCGGACGTGGAAGAAGCATGGGATTCAACCTCATCGGATCGAACGCTACATGGCGTCCAACGATCCTGCGTTCGAAGAGAAAGCCGCCGACGTCATCGGGCTCTACCTCCATCCCCCGCAACATGCTCTCGTTCTTTGCGTTGACGAAAAGACGGCCATCCAGGCCTTGGATCGCAAAGACCCGGTTTTGCCTCTTTCGCCCGGTCGGGCCGAGCGGCACGGATTCGAGTACATCCGCCACGGCACCCTTTCGCTCTACGCCGCTCTTGATACCAAGACAGGCGAAGTTCACGGAAAGACCACGTCGCGTCATACCAGCCAGGAGTTCGTTGCCTTCCTCACCGACCTCGTCGTCAAGCAGCCCGAGGATCGGGAGATCCACATCATTCTCGACAATCTGTCGGCCCACAAAACAAAGCGTGTCGATGCGTTCTTGGAGGCTCACCCCAACGTGACATTTCACTTCACGCCCACCTACTCCTCCTGGCTCAACCAGGTCGAACTGTGGTTCGCCAAGATCGAGCGGGACCTCATCTACAGGGGCGTGTTCACGTCCGTGAAGGAACTCGCCAAGAGCATCATGACCTATATCCGTCGCTACAACAAAGACCCTAAGCCCATCAAGTGGCAGTACGATGACCCCAACCGACGCATCAGCGTCGCTTAACGTTCACGTGTTACAGTCCACTAGCGCTTTCGCTATGAACTCGTGTGGCAGTATCCTGGTCAGCACGGGCCCGGCCCTCCGGGACCTCGCCGGGCGGTGGCACTGAGGACAAACCCGAGCTGGTGGGCTCCCGGCTCCGGCCGGGAATCGAATGGTTCGTTACCCTCCCACCACGAGTGAAGAGAGGGGACACTCACCCGGCCTATCCAAGGGACATCGGCCTCTTTTGCTCACCTTGCTCCTCCCGCAGCAAAAGCCTCAACTTGCTCCTCGGCGGCTGACGGGACCGGATCGGGCAGTCGATACACACACCGGAGCCATTTCAATGAACTGGGATGCGATCCAGGCTATCGCGGAGTTGTCCGCCGCATTCGGCGTACTCCTCAGCCTCGTCTACGTCGGAATTCAGATTAGACAAAACACGGCATCCCTTCGAGCCGGAGCTGTCGCACGCTCATCGGAACTGCTGAGCCAGCTGCGATCCTCTCTCTGGCGGGACCCCGACGTTGCCAATCTCTGGGACCAGGCATTGTCGGGTGCCGAAATTGAAGATCGGGCCAGAGGCATCCGTCTGAGACATTTCATGGTAGCCCTCGCCCGTGATCACGAAGCTGTCTTCTATCAACACCGCGCTGGCCAACTGCCAGAGGAGATTTGGAAAGGGTGGGTTGTTGAGATGCAAACGGTCTGGTGTACGCCAGGAGGAGCCGACGCGATTTCAGGGATGAAGGTGCTCCTGAGTCGACCCTTCTCCGAGTTCCTGGAAGAGCAGATTACTTCGTGCGCTGAACCTCCCCTTCTCCTTATCCGGTCCCGGTGGGAGGAAGCTGCAATGAAGCGACGGCAGGCCAGCGACCGCGATCCCGCGTCGGAGGCTTAAGCTCACCAAGACAAAGAAGCATTGGATTCCAGCCGAGGCGCCTCATGGATCTGGTTCGTTCTTCCACTTCTGCCTCTCAGAGCGGTGAATGGTGAAGTGGGGCATGCATACGTGGATGGGAGGGTAACGCCCGGTTCAAGCACGGGCTCCAGAGTGCGCTGCCGCGCATAGACACATAGACTGGGGAGGAGCTCCGCCCGGCCCTCCGGGATCTCGCCGGGCAACGGCGAGAGGAATGTCGTTGGCTGTCGGATACCCGGCTCCGATCTTGAACCGAATGGTTCGTTACAGGAAGAACCGGTGCGCGGCATATTCCAGAGCTTGGGTGCTTTCGGAGGACTGTCCAACTAGACCGAATGCGGCCGCGGGGTTGGGAAGGCACAAGTATTCTGACTTTAGCATGCCTGCGAGTGATTTCTCTCCAGAAAACTGCTCTGGTGTCTCCGGATCGCGATTGCCATTGAGACGGGAATGGCCACCGCGAAAAGGGAATAGTACTCCGTGCCCGGCAGAACGATATCCGGCAGGAGGAAGAATGCGGCTAACCGAAGCAGTTGCGGAGCCAGCGTGATTCCCAATCCTACCAGGATTATCCCCATCCCGGATTCCCATCGTTCTCCAGGTCGGGCTGTGACCCAACCGTGTCCAAAGATCCACAGGAGGAGGATCAGGTAAGCGAACACCCAGCCGAGGGTCGCAGCACTGAAGGCCTCGTAGAATCGAGGATCGAGTATCACCTCGGCAATTCCGAGAATGAGGAAAATCAGGAGCGGGCCGTAAACGACTTTCCCGAGGTGCGGCCAGTTCAGGATCTTCCTTGGACTGGGAAGGAAGAGGAATAGGTGGACTAGCAGGCTGAGGCTTGCGACACCAGCAGTCACCTCAGCTAACCCGGCGAATCCTTCCGACGCGCCCACGAATGGACCTTCCACCAAGGCAAAGGCCTGGAAAAGACCGAACGTAGAGAACAGAAGGCCGGTGAAGGTCGCTAC
>JBDHCH010000526.1:0-2564 GCA_039592115.1 Gemmatimonadota bacterium
AACATGGACATGCTCAGCCGGAACGGTCCCGATTCCCTGTTTGTGTTTGGACAGACGTATAGCAGCCTCGGGAGTACCTTCCGGGAGGTTCTCGAGAGCCATCCGGAGCTGGGACTCAAGGTACGCACGGGGCTCCAGATGCCCGAGCTGGACCTCATCCGGTTCAGCGACCAGTTCCCCTACCTGGCCCGGGGGGTCCCGGTCCTCATGTTCAACAGCGGGTTCCACCCCGACCTCCACCCTCCCGATGACGAGGTAGAAAGGGCGGACACCGACAAGCTGGCCCGAGCGGCGCGTCTCATGTTCTACCTGACCTACGCCGTGGCGAACGACCCCGCCGATCCCGTGTGGACGGAGGAGGGCAAAGCCCGCACCGAGGCGATGCAGAGGCGGTTGAGGAGGTAGGGGAGGGAGAGAGAAAGGTCAGGGGCCGGATACGCGTTCGTCCGGCCCCTGAAACCTGCGGCTTGCGCCGGTACGCCCTGCTCGATCCTATCGCTTGCTCACTCGTGCCACGTCGAACTCAACATCCGGGGCGGGCGCAGGTGGGGGGGCCACGTCGAACCGTGCATTGACCGCATACAAGGAACTCCCGAACTCGGCCACCGTCGCCGGGACCCTGAAGTTGGGGCTGGTGATGAAGCGGGTGATCTGCCCGGAAAGGAGGTCGGGCGAAAGCCGGACGACGGCGATTTGGTTCAGGACGTTCTGGACCACGTACAGGTCGTGTCCGTCGAGGAGGATTCCGTCTCCGAACGGAAGCGACCCTTCCCCGAGGTCGATCTCCTCAGCGTATCCCGAGGTCGGATCCACCCTGTAGAGCGTTCCCGTACAGAGGTTGATGAGCACCAGGGCCTTCCGGTCAGGCGTGGCATCGATGCCGTTGGCATTCACCGGAGGGAAGGAGGGGTCCGGGGGACATTCCGAGACGCTGGCGAAGTCGCCACCGAGGGGGATCTCCTGCACATCGGCCTGCTCTCCGGGCTCACCCCCGGGGCCAAGGGGGACGGCATAAAGGAATGGGCGGAACGAGTCGGTGAAGAACACCGCGTCCCGGGTCACCACCGCGTCGTTGACGAGAGTCTGGCCCGGGGTGGCGAATCCGTACTCACGAATCAGGGAACCAGTTCCGGCGTCATATACGGATGCCGACCCCGTGAACCCGCCGGCCACATAGAGGAGATTGCTCCTGGAATCCACCTTCAGGCCGATAGACATCCTCCCGACCCCACCGGGCACCAGAATATCACCCTCTCCGGTCCTGAGGTCCCCCTTGTAGACCGCGCCACTAATGAACCCCCCGACGAAGAACTCGTGACCGCGGCCGATGGCGATTCCCTCGGGTTGGAACCCGACAGGGAGGGGGAGGATGTCCGGGAAAGTGAACTGGCCCGGGGCCCCTGAGGATGCTGTTGCCTCCACATCCGCCAGGGCAGGGTGGGTGGACGGGCCCACCGGTGTATCCGTGTCGCAACCGATCACGGTGCAACAGGTGGCGAGGATGAAAGGAGTGAGTTTCCGCATCGTTCCTCCTGCGTTGGTTCGCATTGGAGCCCTGAGCCGGAGAGGCGGCCAGCCGGCGGCAGGGGCGACGAGCTGAGACGGGATCCGCTACCGAACCTCGCCCCAGAAGTCATAAACAGCTCCCCCGACAACGCCAAACTCGCTGCACGCCGGTGGCCTGCCGCCGTGGCACTACCAGTGCGTCGTGGCTTGCTGGGTTATGGGGAAAAGGATTATGGGGAGGAAGCCTATACGCAAGGAAACTCTTGTTCCCGACACGGCCACAGGGGCATCCGAGTGGATCCTCGGTCACGACCCATTTCCTTGTTCCATTCCGGCGAGGGCCACATCATTCAAGATGGTGCGGATTCCTCCATTCACTCGCTTGGATCAACGTTATGAAGCTCTCCGCCAGGCTCCTCCTACTCCCGTTGGCGGCCGGATGTGCTTGTTCCCCCCCGGCCGGGATTCAGCCCTCCGCTCTTTTCACGGACGGTGTTGTCCTCCAGCGGGACGTGGATATCCAGGTCTGGGGAACGGCTGAGCCAGGGGCCGAGGTGACCCTGGGAGACAGCGAGGGCGTAGGCGAGACAAACCGCGACGGCCGATGGTCGGTCACCCTCCCGGCCATGGCGGCCGGGGGCCCCTTCGAGATGGAGATCGAAGGCTCGGGGTACAAGGACATCATCGGGGACGTCATGATCGGAGACGTCTGGGTGGCGTCGGGCCAATCCAACATGGAATGGACGGTGGCTGCGTCGGGGAACCCCGAGGCCGAGATCGCCGCTGCGGACGACCGCCTGATCCGGCAGTTCAAAGTGCCCCACATCTGGTCTACCTCTCCGGTGGACACGGTGGTGGGCGGGCCGTGGGCTTATGCCGCACCGGAGCAGGTCGGCAGCTTCTCGGCCGTGGCCTACTACTTCGCCCGTGAGCTCCGAAAACACGTCGACGTGCCCATCGGTATCCTGAACACCTCGTGGGGCGGGAGCCGAGTCGAGCCCTGGATGACGCCCGAGGCCCTGGGATACGGTCAGGTGCAGGTGGATTCGGTATTCAAC
>JBDHCH010000527.1:0-2062 GCA_039592115.1 Gemmatimonadota bacterium
AAAGGGCTACCATCATCCGGTCCGTGGACCGGGAGGGAAACCGGGACCCCTCCCCCGTTGACTATCCCTGGAGCCTGGGCTTTTCCGGAGGTGTAGGCGCTGAGCTTCCCCTGACGGGGGGGTACGACCTCTTCTTCACTCCGGGATTCCGATTCCGGTACGTACCCGCCGATCCCCCGAATGACCACGCTGACCTGGCTTCCGTGACCGCCACCTCCATGCGCTTCGAGGTGGGGTTCCGGGTGGCTTTGGGACAATGAACCCAGTGGGGTGGCGACCATGAGAAAATGCGGATACGGAGGCAGCCTGGTCCTCCTGGCCATGGCATTGCTTCCCGCCGGTCTCTCCGGCCCAACCCTGGCAGGACGCCTCCTGGACGGAATGCTCCGTAGCTGGGGCGACGAGGTGCCCACCGACCTGGACCGCCTCCTTCACCCGGACGAGGCGGAAGCCATCGAGATCTACTAGTGCTACGCCCCATAAGTAATGGTACAGCCTACGCGTAAGGTGCAACGATGTGTTGCATCAGCGAGCCGATGATATCGACAAGTTCCTCCAGCGTGCCGGTGAAGGGAGTCCGCTCCCATCGACCTGTGTGACGGCGTACGCTCAGGCCAAAGGACGAGTGATTCAGGACGGTGAGCCTCAGGCGGTCGTCGGCCTCCATCTCTCCGTCGGGCCCAAAGGGTTCCTGCCGTCCGATGATCAGGTGGTCGCCCCAGATCCGAACGTACATCCCCTGAGTGGGTGGATGGCTGGAGAGCAATTCCTCCAACCGTGCCCGGGCAGCCTCGCGTCGTGCTTTCTTCATACGCGCCTCACTCACTCACGAGGGGCCGTCCCTCATAGGTCCAGCGAAAGGGCTTGGCCTGGCTTCGGTTCCAGCGCCGGATGAACGCCTCGATCGTGTGCACCAATTGATCCGGAGTCTCGAAGTCGCCGTAGCGTATCACCTGACGGCTCAGGATGCTGAACCACAGTTCGACCTGATTCAACCATGAACCGTGTGTCGGCGTGTAGTGGAACTCGAAGCGGTCCCCGTGCGCTTGGTTCCACTCTGTCATAAAGGCCCCGCGTCCCGTGTCCCTGTGCGTGTTCAAGTTGTCGAGCACGACGTGGACCCGCCTCTGGCGGTAGTGGCGCGCCACAAGGTCCATGAAGGAGAAGAAGTCCCCACGGGTACGCCGAAGCGTGCAGCGTCCCAACACCTTGCCGGTGCGGATGTTGAAGCAAGCGAACAGGCACCTCGTCCCATTCCTCCGGTACTCGAACTCGTAGCGAGTATCGCGCCCTGGAGAGGCGGGCACCAGCGGCCTCCGTCTGGACAGCACTTGGATTCCACTCTTCTCGTCAATGCTCAAGACGGGCTCGCCGGCCGGCGGCGCCACGTACAGAGCCACGATTGCCCGCATCTTGGACTGGTATTCCGGGTCCTCGCTATGACACCACGCCTTCACCCGGTGCGGCTTCAACTCCGCCTCGGCCAGGATTCGACCCACCGTGCTGCTGCTGATCGAGCGCACCCTGCCACTCTCTTCGAGCGCCTTGGCCAGACTCTCGTGGCTCCACAGCACCCGTTCAAGGCCGAACTCGCTCGGCTTGCTGCATGCTGAGGCAATGACCTGATGGCGCTCCAGCGACGTGATCTCCGGGGGACGCCCGCTCCGTGGTTCGTCCCGAAGCCCCGCAACCCCATTGGCCTCGAAGCGTCGAAGCCAGGCGCCCACCCGCGTGCGGTTCGTCCCCGTCTGACGGGCCACCGCTGCAATCGACGCACCCGAGGCGGCCAGAAGCACCATCCGAGCACGCCGGTACAGACGAGCTTCGCCCCGCTGCTCACGGACGACCCGCTCAAGCTCGCGAACTTCTGCTGGCGAAACGCGCACACCCATGCCAACATCATACTACGTTGCGCCCGTATGTACCAGAACTTTCGGGTTATTGCACTAGTCGCCCATGGAGGCTCCCGGGCGGTTCGGCGGCCTGGGCGCCAGGTGCGGCGTGATTGCCGTGTGGAGCAGATGAGACCGCCCCTCGGGGATGCCGGATCTCCCTCGGCCCC
>JBDHCH010000528.1:0-2129 GCA_039592115.1 Gemmatimonadota bacterium
ACCCCCGTCAGGTCGATGTTCAGGTCCTCCTGCCCCATGAAGGTCTGGAACCCCCGGTTCCGGAAGTTCGTCTCCGCCGCAGCCCGGGCGTCCTCCACCCACTCTGGGTGAGCGAATCCAGCGCTCCGGATGAGAGACTCGCCTTCGCCGCCATTCCCGATGATCCCGACTCGAATGCGGTCCCCGGGGGAGCGGGAGATCGCCTCCGGGATGAACGCCGGCGCACCCTCGGTGATTCCCAGCTCGGCCATGATGACTTCTCGCCGAACCTCCTCTTCCAGCCGCTTCTTGTACCACCCGGCAAAGAACACGCCCAGGACCGGGACCGAAGCCAGGGCCTTCAGAAGATCTCTGCGGTTGATGTTGGTGGCGTCGCCGCCGCCACCGGTGTCCTTCCTGGTCTCGTCGCTCATTGCGCACCTCCTTCGGCGGGCAGACCTGTCCCGACCTCATCCACATTGCGATTCGCCAGCAACCTTTCGAGCCCGACGCGATGGGCCGTGGGGAACCCAAGGACCACCAGGAGCGCGGCCAGCTCGATGAGGAGCTTGTTGACGATGAGATAACTGCCCTCTGCAGGGATCCCGTACTCCAAGCCCGGGAACGGCGGGGCCGCCAGATAGTAAAGGGCCAGGAGAATCACACCGGCCCAAGCACCAGTCCTCACGAAAATCCCCACCAGAAGCGCCAGGCCGATGAGGAGGAGCCCCCACTGGTTCAGGTAGTCCACAACTGTGAGGGTCCCCGGATCGGCAGCCAAAGAGATGAACCGCTCCGAGAACCACCCCTGGGACTCCTGCAGGTAGCCTGCCGACGTCCAGTAGGGATTGGTGAGCTTGGCCAACCCCTCGTAGAGGAAGTGCCAGCCAATGAGCATCCTGAGGCTCACCAGGGCCGTGAGCTGGAACGTCCCGTAGTGAGTGGATCCCGCTTGCCCTTTCGATCTTGCACCGTTCATAAGGTCCCTGCCTTGGGAGTAGGAAGGTCGGTTAGGAGCCTGCCCCGGTAACGCGGCTCACCCCGTCACCGGGAGAGGCTCCTGGGCTCCGCCAGCGGGCGGATCTCAGCTGTCGACCACTCCGATCGACGATGAGACATGCGCACCGTGGCATGGAATCAATGAAGGCCACTGCTCCGTCCGGGTCCATCACGAACGCGCTGGTAGCCAGCGCGTCGGCCTCGAGGGCCGTCGGGGCAACGACCGAAACACTCGTTGAGTGTTGGGGGGATCTCCCATCCAGGGAGCTCACGATGTGATGGTGGGTTCTCTCCGGATCGTAGTAGATCTCGTAGCTCCCGGACGTGGCCACGGCCATCCCCGACAGTGGGATGACGTCTGGGAAGTCCGTGGATTTGTCGGGATCCTGAATGGCCACCTGCCAGGCCTCTCCATCTTCCCGGCGCCCTGAGCTCCGGATGTCTCCCCCGGCATTGACGAGGTAGTCCGTCAGGCCGTACTCGGCGAGGACCTCCGCGATACGGTCGACCACGTATCCCTTTGCGATGCCGTCGAGCGTGACGCCCATTCCGGATCGTGGAAGGCGGATGGATCCCTCGTTGAACTCCACCGCCCCAGCGTCCACCAGGTCCATGAGTCCCCGGATCTCCTCGACCAGCGCGTCGGCGCTGGGGAGGGGAGTCATTCCGGTCGTCCGAGACCGGATGAGGTCGACCAGGGGTTGGACGGTTGGATCGAATCCGCCGCGGCTCGCCCGGTGGTAGGATAGAGCCCGCCCAAGCACATTCGAGAGTTCGGGTGGTGGGCTGCGAATCACCCCTTCGGAATTCAGGTAGGAGACGGCCGAGGCAGGGTCATATCGGTTCAGGACATCGACCACCCGCTCCATCTCCAGGAAGGCCCGGCCCATGGCTTCCTGGGACAGGTCTCGGGAGGAGTGGATGGCGGTGACGGACACAAGGGTCCCCATGGAGGGTCTGGCCAGGGTGAGCTTGAACCGGCCTTCCCCCACAGGCTCAACCACGGGGGGGATGGGAGACGCGTCCACCCGCTGGAACCCCAACTCGGCCAGCGTGGCCATCTTCCGAGCGAGGCGGTTGGTCGGTCCCCTCGTACTCGATTCCCACGAAGCCCCTGTACCCTGAGTCCAGAACAATCCGCATCAGCCGAA
>JBDHCH010000529.1:0-2054 GCA_039592115.1 Gemmatimonadota bacterium
GATGAGAAGATCCGGGCACTTCTAGAAGAGGTAGATCCCGGCCGGTAGCCCGGAGGGACCCCCGGGGAGGTAGGGGGGTAGTCCCGTTGGGAAGGAGTGGGGTTGGGGAGTGAGGCTCGTCCGGAGGAGTCATGGACCGAAAGCAGCACTGGGACGCCGTCTACGCAGCAAAGAGAACCGAGGAGCTGACCTGGTTCCAAGCAGAGCCCGCGGTCTCCCTCGCTCTGATCCGCAGAGCGGGGGTAGGGCCGGATGAGACGGTGCTGGATGTGGGAGGCGGTACTTCACTCCTTTCCTCTTTTCTACTCGATGAGGGGTTCCAGGAGGTCTCAGCCCTGGACATCTCGGCGGAAGCATTGGCCCGAGCCAAGGGCCAGATGGGAGTCCGGGCTCAGGAAGTCGAGTGGATCGAAGCCGACCTCCTGGCCTTCGACCCTCCCCGCCAGTGGTCCCTCTGGCACGACAGAGCCGTCTTCCACTTCCTGACGGAGCCTGAAGACCGGGAGGCCTACTGCCGGGCGCTGAACCGGGGGCTGGAGCCCGGCGGCCATGTGATCATTGCGACCTTCGCCCCGGACGGGCCGATCCGATGCAGCGGACTCGAGGTGGTGCGGTACAGTCCCCAGTCGCTGGGTGCCGTCCTCGGGTCGGAGTACGAGCTCAAGGGGAGCGTCCCTGAAGCTCACGAAACCCCCAAAGGGGGAACGCAAAGCTTCGTCTACTCATGGTTCCAGCGACGAGGGAAGGTCTGATGGGCCCCGCAGGGCGGAGTCGGACCCGATCCCTTCGGCGGATTTCTGGCGGGTGTGTCGGGTTATCGAATCACGTCCATGAGCACATCGTGGATGATGCCGGTGGCGACTTCCACGAGCAGGACATCCAGTCCCACCTGGACCCGATGATAGCCCTCCCGGACTGGCAGTAGGAAAACCAGATCCTCGGGCAGGACCTGCTTGGCGATCCCCGGTGGCATGGGCTTCCCTCTGGCAATCTTCTTCCGGATGCCGGGCGGCAGGGGCTTCGGGTTCCTTACCCGGTTTTCAGCGAAGAAATGGGTGATCCGGTCCCGTTCCAAATCGGAGAAGGACACGTGCACCGCCACACCGGCGGATCGTACCGTCTCTTTCTTGGGGCCCTTGCCGTTCCTCTGCGCCTCAGCGGATCCTGTCACCACCAACAGAAGCGGAACGGTGAGCAGCACGCCCAGGATTCTGGGTGGGATTCGTCTGGAAAACATCTGATTCTCCTGGTCCATCCTTTTTCGGCCGGTGCACTCGGGCCCTTCTATTCAAAGCTAGGGGGTGCAGGGGATCGACTCCAAGGATCTTCCGGAAGCCGGTCGCCTGGTCCGAGCGGCCGTCGCATCCGGCAGACCCGTGGCCAACCAGCTGGGATCCGTGGTGACCCTTGCCAGGGCAGGAGTCCTGGAGGGCAAGAAGTTCGCTTACTCACTGAGGGCAGGGCCTTCCTCCGCGGCGAAGCGGGAGCAACGCCCCCGATGGGAGAGCAGGCAGCGATTTGCCTCAGGGTTGGTGGGGGGATTACGGTTCTGGAGACAGCCGACTCGGGTCAGTCGAGGCTGGGACGTGGGCTTCGCCGGAGCGGGACAATGGATCTCAGCTTCTCGCAGGACCGATGCAATCTCCTAGGGGCCACTCTGGCGGTTACCATCAACCTGCTGACCATCGGCATCTTCCTCTCGAGGCTCACGGGTAGAACTGCCCTGGAGCACAAGATCGGTATCATCCTCATCCTCCTGGTCCTCCCTCTCATCTACCTGTTCATCTCAGCTTACCACCTGGATCGCCCGAGGATCTACTTTCTCTGGATCGGGCTCATGATCTCGTTCCTGGTAGTGGAGCTGCTACTGGACTACGTCCTGAAGATCCCGTTCCGGGAGGTGCGATGGCAGGTTATTGCCTACGTCATGTTGTTCTTTGGCTCCACGGGCGGGATGCTCGGGGTTGCAGGCTTGGCCGGAAGAGGGTGGACGCTGGCGGCAGTCACGAGCTTCCTGGTCATGGCCGTCCTGGCGTTCGTTCAGCGGCACGTCA
>JBDHCH010000530.1:0-2052 GCA_039592115.1 Gemmatimonadota bacterium
CGGTCCGGAGGTCCCACTGGATCCGGTTCAGCCCCTCCTCCATGGGGAGGGGGTCACCACCCCACCGGCTTCGCTCCTCCGTGGTGTCGGCGGGCTCGAAGGTTCTGACCACGTCACCCTCGGCGTCCAGGACCTCCAGCCTGGCATCCTCGGGCACTTCTCTCTGCCACCAGGAGAGGGTGGCGCCGGCGGCGGAGCGGAGGGCCGGGGCCGGCTCGAAGAGGATCACCGCCTCCTCCGTCATTTCGGGCGTGGCCTGCCGAAGGGGGGCGATGTTGTCCAGAATCCAGAACCCCCGCCCGTGGCTGGCAATGGCCAGGGCGTCGTCCTCCACGATGAGGGAGGAGACTGGGAGGTCGGGAAACCCCGGATTCAGTTCCTGCCAGTGCGCCCCGTCGTCAAAGGAGACGCAGACACCGTGGTTGGTGCCGGCGTAGAGGAGACCGGGCCGGGTGAAGTCCTCCCGGACGGTGTGCACGAACGCGTCGTCCCGGATCCCGTCAACGATCTTCGTCCAGCGCTCGCCGAAGTCCTCCGTCTTCCAGATGTAGGGTGCCTTGTCGTCCAGGAGAGGCCGCTTCACCGCCATGTAGGCCCGCCCGACCTCGAAGGACGACGCGTCGATGAGACTCACCCTCCCGAAATCCGGCATGTCAGGCGGGGTGATGTTCGTCCAGGTGGCCCCTCCGTCCCGGGTCACGTGGACCAGCCCGTCGTCGGATCCGGTCCAGATGACATCGGCGTCGATCTTCCCGGGAGCCACGGTGAAGATGGTGGCGTAGACCTCGGGCCCGTTCATGTCCCCGGTGATGGGGCCGCCCGAGTGGCCCAGGGTCTCCGGGTCGGCCCGGGTCAGGTCAGGGCTCAGGTTCTCCCAGCTGTTCCCCCCGTCGGTGGTCCGCCAGAGGCGATTCGAGGAGACATATAGGGCGTCGGGGACCAGGGGAGAGAAGACGATGGGGAAGGTCCACTGCCACCGCTCCACCATGTCCACCGCCGGCTCCCCGGAATAGAACCAGGGATACGGGTTCACCTCCCGGGAGAAACCGGTGGCCCTGTCGAACTTGTCGATGTAGCGCCCGTTGTTCGTGCCGGAGTAGAAGAGGTTCAGGTTCTGCGGATCCGGTGCGATGTAGCCTGGCTCCCCACCCCCGGCTCGGTACGCCACCTCCATGGATCCCTCGGTGATGCTCCGGGGCTCCTCGTCAGCGTCCCGTTGACGGCTGCTCCAGAAGCGTCGGCGGTTCCAGTCCGAGGGAAGGCAAAGCGTGCTGTTGTCCTGCTGGGAGCCGCACACATGGAAGGGGGTGTGGGCCGTGGTGACCACTCGGTAGAACTGGGCCGTGGAAAACTCCTGGTCCGTCCAGTGATCACCCGTATCGAAGCTCACGGCACCGCCCCCGTCGTTCGCCACTACCAGGTGGGTCGGATCGTCGGGATCGATCCAGAAATCGTGGAAGTCCCCGTGGGTCCCGTTGTTGATGACCTCGTAGGTCGCGCCCCCGTCGGTGGAGCGGAAGAGGGAGGTGTTCTGGACGTAGACCACTTCCGGATCCTGATGGTCGGCGAAAACGTGGGTGTAGTAGAAGGCCCGCTGCCGGATGCGGCGCTCGGCGTTGGCCAGCTCCCAGGTGGCGCCGCCGTCGTCGCTCTTGAAGAGCCCTCCCTCGTCGTTCTCCACCAGGGCGTAGATCCGGTTCGAGTCGGCACCGGTGAGGGCGATGCCGATGCGTCCCACCAGGCCCTCCTGGGGCAGGCCCGGGTTCCGGGTGATCTCCGTCCAGGTCTCTCCCCCGTCGATGCTCTTGAAGAGGCCGCTCCCCGGGCCACCGGAGGCCATGGTGTGTTCCTTCCGGAAGGCCTGCCAGAGGGCGGCGTAGATCACGTCCGGGTTGTTCCGGTCGATGGCCAGGTCCACTGATCCGGTCTTCGCGTCCCGGAAGAGGACCTGTCGCCAGGTGTCCCCTCCGTCAATGCTCTTGAACACCCCCCGCTCCTGGCTATCGGCGCCGTACTTTCCGAAGACGGCAGCGAAGACCACGTCGGGGTCAG
>JBDHCH010000531.1:0-2051 GCA_039592115.1 Gemmatimonadota bacterium
GTGAACCTGGTGGCCAAGCACCACCGGGACGCGCAGAGCCACGACATCGCGCTCCGCATGAGGCCCGCGGTCGACTCGGTTGCCCGGGCCTACGGGGCCTCGGTAAAGCTCGCCGAGATCCCCCCGGGTCCCCCGGTCATGGCCACGCTCACCGCAGAGATCTACGGGCCCGACTACGAGGAGCAGATCCGGGTGGCGGAGGGCGTGAAGAACGTATTCGAGAGCGTGGACGGGGTGGTGGATGTCGACTGGACCGTTGCTGCCGAGCACGCCCAGGTCCGGGCCGCCATCTCACAGGCGGAGGCTCTCAGGGCTGGGGCAACCCCTCAGCAGATCGCCCAGTCCGTCGCCGCATCACTTGGCGGAGCCCAGGTGGGCCTCCTCCGTGATGAAAACGCTGCGGAACCGGTGCCCATTCGGCTCCAGTTGGCCGACTCGGCCTCAGCGACGGTCTACGATTTCGGGGCCGTTCCCCTGGCTACCCCCCGGGGTGCCCGGCGGTTGGAGACGGTGGCCGAGCTGGACAGCGTCGCAGCGCCTCAACCCATCTTCCACAAGAATCTGCGCCCGGTGGTGTATGTCACCGCGGACGTCGCCGGGGCGTTGGAGAGCCCGGCCTATGCCATGATCGAGATGGGTGATCCGTTGGAGGAGGCTCTCCCGGATGTGGACGTGCTTTGGGCCGGCTCGCCGTCACTCACTGAGGAGCCCTTCATCGTGTGGGACGGTGAGTGGCAGATCACCCTGGAAGTCTTCAGGGATCTGGGGATCGCCTTTGCCGCGGTTCTGGTCCTGATCTATGTGCTGGTGGTGGCCTGGTTCCAATCGTTCACGGTGCCTCTGGTCATCATGGCGCCGATTCCCCTGACCCTCATCGGAATCCTCCCGGCCCACGCCATGAGCGGCGCGTTCTTCACGGCGACTTCGATGATCGGCATGATCGCCCTGGCCGGGATCATCGTGCGGAACTCCATCCTCCTGGTGGACTTCGTCGAGTTGGGGCTGGAGCGGGGCCACTCGCTGAAGGAGGCGGTGGTCGCCTCGGGCTTGATCCGTTCCCGGCCCATCATCCTCACCGCCCTGGCCGTCGTCATCGGCGGCATGGTCATGGTGAGGGATCCCATCTTCCAGGGGCTCGGGATCGCCCTCATCAGCGGCGCCGTGGTGGCGACGGCCCTGACCCTGGTGGCCATTCCTCTCCTCTACTACGAGATGCACAAGAAATGAGACTTCTGATGATCGTGGTGGACTCGAACCACCGAGCTGATGTGGAGAAGATTCTGGAGGCCCACGACGTGCCCGGGTTCTCCGAGCTCCCGAACGTCCTGGGGAAGGGCGAGACTGGAAAAAAACAAGGAAGCAGGGCTTTTCCCGGGTCCAGCTCCCTCTTTTTCACGGCCGTGGATGGAAACATCTGCGAGACCCTTTGCGCGGACCTGAAAGCCTTGAACGAAAGAGCGGGAAAAGAAGAAGGCCTGTTCGCATTCACATTCGAAGCGGAAGCGGTGATTTGACCATGTGCAGCAACGACACGCATTACATCGTACGACGGGTAGCCGGGATCTTTGTCCTTCTCAGCCTGGCCCTGGGCTACTGGGTGAGCCCCTGGTTCTATCTCTTCACGGCGTTCGTGGGGCTGAACCTCCTTCAGTCCAGCTTAACCAAGTGGTGTCCCATGGAGGGGATTTTCGAGAAGGGGAGCGGGGCGGAGGGGGCGTAGGCGCCGGACAGAAGGCTCAGAGAGTCGAGCCACCTCTCGACAGGGAAAGCCCATGGCGGCAAGCGCTGCCATGGGCTCTTTCACTTTGTAGGTCCGGGCCCCGGGAGCCTTCCTCGGCAGACCAAAGGCGCCCTACCGTCGCGGAATCACCAGGGTGTGTACGACACTCCCGTCCAAGTCGGTGACAGACACCTTCAGTTCTGCGGCAGTCGCGTCCACCCGGGCGATCTGGTCCTGGTCGAGAACCACCAGGTGATAGGAGTGCTCCACTTCAGGCCCCGGCGGGGTGTATGAAAAACGATGCTGGTGTCCGGCGATCACCAGGTCCACG
>JBDHCH010000532.1:0-2631 GCA_039592115.1 Gemmatimonadota bacterium
TAACTAGAATCCTACATAGGTTGCCTTGAGAATACAAGGCATTGGGCGTCGGTGCAGGGCTCGGAGCTGAGGACAGGTCCAAGCCATGCATCAACGCCAGAAGAACTAGGCCACAGCCTCAAGCCGCTCCGCGGGCTCCGGCATCTCGTCCCAAGTCCTACCGTCCAAGAGTCTTCCGCCAGCCTTCGACGTTCTTCCGCCCCACTGCTTGAAGAAGAACGGAACACCCCCCTCCAAACACTGATCCCGGATTGAACGGACCCACTCCTCCTCTGTCGGCCGATATCCACCCCCGCTCTCCCCTCCGGCGATGACCCAGTTGATGCCCTCTAGGTCGAGGTTGACCGGGCCGAGTAGAGGCTCGCACGAAAGGAACCTGACCTCGGCTGGTACTGCCTTGATCTGTTTCACCCGGTGAGCGACGCCTTGGTTCTCAACCGAGGCCCCAATCCAGATGTGTTCGGGGAGTTCTCGAATACCCATTCGGTTCAGGTTCCGCCTGAGAAACCGTGCTGCTCTTCCGGGCCTCTTCGTCAACACCTGATAGATGTGTCGATCCTCCTTCACCATCACTGCGAAGATCTCCCGTTGAAAGCCCTCCGGGATATCGGCGTGGAAGAGGTCGGACATAGAGTTCACGAATACCATCCGGGGGTTTCTCCAACTCCCGGGTTGCCCGAGGCGTTCGGGCCAGATCCGGACGGCGAAGGGGTCTTCGACATTCTCCACGGAGTCGATCACCGGCGCTCGCGCCAGGTACCGCTTCTTTAAGCGGAAAGTGGCAAAGCTACTCGCGTAGCAGTTGTCGCAGCCGGCGCTAACCCTGGTGCATCCGGTCACGGGGTTCCAGGTCGAGTCGGTCCATTCGATGCTCGATTTAGTTCCCATGGTTTTGTCCCTCGGGAGTCGGATCCTCCTCTTCCTGCCCCACCTCGCCCTCCTCTGCCCACTCAGCTCCTTCAAGGAGTCGGAGGTATTGAAGCCGGGCCCCTTCGAGGTCTTCTTGGTCCTCGGCACAACCCGTCCGGCCACCCGTTCTTAGGCCGAGGAGATAGTCTTCGAGGGCGAGCGCAGACTCGTGGCGAAGCTGTTCGGCGAGACTAGTGTCCTGTCACTCCCCAAGTGTCGGGTAGAGGCGTTTCAGTTTGATTCTCGCGTCGTCATCGGTGAACTGCCAGTCGATTGTTGACTGGGCGTTATCCCGTCGGCTCTGCCAGGCCCGGGTTTCGGTCTGGACCTCCTCCAGAGCGTCGATCCTCCGGTCCAGACACTGCCGGGCAAGCACGCTGAGTTCGATCTCGGCGATGTTCAACCAACTCCCATGCGCCGGCGTATGGACGAACTCGAAGCGATCCCACAGGGCCTTGGCTGTGGCCGGAGGAAACGTCTCGTAGAGTGATCCCGGCCTGTGCGTGTTCAGGTTGTCCATGACGAGCGTGATCTTCTCGGCCTGGGGATAACGCCGGGCTATCTGTTCAACGAACTCCGCCCAGTCTTGTTTTGTCCTTCGCCGGGTGACCTCGACCAGGCGCTTGCCCTCCAACGGTTCAACGGCCAGGAAGACGTTGCACACGCCGCACCGCTCGTACTCGTAGTCGTACCGCGTGACCTCCCCAGGCTTGGCCGGCAGGGGGGCTCGTGTTTCCCGGATGAGTTGCCGAGGAGACTCGTCCATGCAGACCACCGGGTAGCGCGGATCGTAGGGCCGCTTGTAGACATCGAGAACCCGCTCCATGCGGGCCACGAACTCCCCGTTCTCCTTGGGTGGGATCACCCACTGTTTGCTCTTCCACGGCTTCAACGCGTTTTTTTTGAACCCGCCGCACCGTTTCGTGCGAGACGGAGTCGATGTAGCCCAGCTCCACGGCTTGATCGGCTAGCAGCCTCAGCGACCACCGGGCATGGCCTTCCGGCGGTTTGGAGCAACTCAACGCCACCAGGTGCGCTTCGAAGTCCCCGTCCGCCTTCTTCACGTACTCCCGTTCGGCCTTCCGTTTGTCCAGCGCCATCTCAAGGCCCGGCCCCGTGCTCCGCGAAAACTCCATCCGCGCAAATTCTCGGGGCATTCTGAGTCGCTTTTGGCGGGACGTAGGCCCCTAGACCTGATCGCTCTGGTATAGACTGGCCGCGCAAAGAAAACCCCTCGGACCCTCCGGGGTCAGAACCCGCCACCAAGGGCGTGACCAGAAAAGATAGGGCTCGCTTTGGTGCCAATCGCTGGATCTGCGGGTGAGCCTGAGCTACGCGGAGAGTCGGTAATCGTGGTGAAGGCCACCGAGCACGGGATGGGCAACGACCTTGATCGAGCAGTCCCCGGTCGTAGGACGGGTCGCCCTCGGCAAGCCTAGGCCGCTCCCGCTGAAGAACAGAGAGTTGGTGACGGAGGACAGCGTTCTCAGCCGCAAGGGAGCTCCGGGACCGAGCCATACCCGTGAGTGCGCGAAGGAGCAAAAGGAGCCATGAGATCATGATCCCACGGTCCGCAGGTGAAGATCAAGAAGTCAATAATTGCAGGGTGGATGAGGTTTTCGGGGAGCACGGGCCGTTTGTGCATTACTCGGGGCCACTGCCATGGCGGCTTCATGGATTCCGGCTCGGCGGGCATCGCGGACAGATCTGGGAGAGACCTTG
>JBDHCH010000533.1:0-4145 GCA_039592115.1 Gemmatimonadota bacterium
TCAGCAGAGCCCCTCAGCGCGGAGCGCCTCAAGGACTGCCACCACCGAGTTGGCGCGGTTCATTGTATAGAAGTGCAGACCCGCAACGCCCCCTTGGAGAAGATCTCGGCACTGTCTGATGGCCAGCTCTTGGCCGAAGGTGGCCACTGCATCCTTGTCGTCGGGCGGCAGCTTGGCCAACCCCTGCCGGATCTCGTCGACGATGGTGACGCCGCAGATCCTTGCGAGGTTCTCCATTAGCTTCACGGTGTAGATCGGCATGATTCCGGGAATCACAGGCACCGTGATTCCCGCGTTTCGGCACCTGTCGAGAAAATCGAAGAAGTAGCTGTTGTCGTAGACGTACTGGGCCACGATGTACCTGGCGCCGTTGTCCACCTTGAGCTTGAGGTAGTCGATATCCAGCGCTCGGCTCTCCGCCTCCTGGTGCCCCTCAGGATGTCCGGCGGCCCCGAGACAGAAGTCGTAGCGATCCCTGATGAAGGCGATCATGTCCGAGGCATGGGAGAAGGCCTCGGGATGCGGCTCGTAGGAATCATCCCAGGTCGGCGCGTCACCGCGGACAACGAACATGGTCTCGATGCCGAGATCCCGATAGCGGTCCAACACTTCGCACAGCTGATCTGGCGCGAGACCGACGCCGGCGATATAGGCTACCACCTCGAAGCCGAATTCGTTCTTTAGCTTGTCTACCAGCTGGATAGAGCCGTCACGAGTAGAGCCGCCAGCGCCGAAAGTGACTGACACATAGTCTGGGTCCAACGCCTTCAGTTTGGCCAGCGCCTTGTCGAGGTTGGCGGCAGCCTCCTCGCTCTTGGGCCTAGAGAACTCGAACGATATGATTGGTCTTCGGTTCGAACGCTGGAGGTGTTCGTCGACGCGCATGTCTGGTTTCCTCCATTTGATTCTCTGGACGCTCCACCAACGGTGAAATAGAAGACCGAGTCAGGAGGTGGGTCAAGCTGAGCCAACCCCAAGACAGGAGTGAAGGCTTGCCACCCGTCCACCGTGCGGATGGGATAATGGGCCTGATCCAGTCGTCCCGGAAATCTCCCTCACATCAGTCTGGAAAGTCGCCGGGACTGACTGGATAGCCATGTGGTGGTGACGCATCAGCCCAATCCCGGTTTGACGTCCAGCAAGTGGTCAGTCTTCGCGTCGATAATCGGAGCGGCAGATGGTTGTGAAGAAGAGCCGTCGTGGTGTCCGGACCAGCACGGGTTTCGGAGGCCTTGATACATGAACGGGCATGGTTTCTCGATAGAGAGGATTAGAGGATGAGGGCGATCGTCCAAGACAGCTATGGGTCAGCCGATGTCCTTGAACTCAGGGAAATCGACAAACCCGTCCCTCGGGATGAGGAGGTGGTCGTCCGGGTTCATGCGGCCGGCCTGGACCGCGGTGTTTGGCACGTCATGGCAGGCCAGCCGTACCTGATACGCGTCATGGGCTACGGGCTCAGAAAACCCAAGACCACGGTGAGAGGGGAGGATGTAGCCGGACGAGTGGAGGACGTCGGCAGCAAGGTCACTCGATTTCAGCCGGGAGACGAGGTCTTCGGCCTTTGCAGCGGATCGTTTGCCGAGTACACGTGCGTCAACGAGAGCAGTCTCGAAACGAGGCCCTCCAACCTCAGCCTCGTGCATTCTGCTTCCGTCCCTGTGTCGGCTCTGTCGGCCCTCCAAGCTGTGCGGGACGAAGGGGAAGTGCAGCCGGGGCAAAGTGTGTTGGTCATCGGAGCCTCAGGAGGCGTGGGGACATACGCGGTGCAGATCGCGAAGGCGTTCGGGGCCGAAGTCACAGGGGTGAGCAGCGCGAAGAAAGCGGACATGGTCCGATCGATCGGCGCCGACCACGTCATCGATTACACCCTCACGGACGTGGTCGACGGGAAGCGGAAGTATGATGTCATCCTAGACATCGCTGGAAACCGCTCCCTGTCGCACCTTCGGCGAGGCCTCACGGCCAAAGGGACGCTGGTGATCGTGGGTGGTGAAGAAGGAGGGAGGTGGCTAGCTTCGGCGAGGCCTCACGGCCAAAGGGACGCTGGTGATCGTGGGTGGTGAAGAAGGAGGGAGGTGGCTAGGGGGACTAGATCGCCAACTCCGGGCGGTCATGATCTCGCCGTTCCTGAGCCAGACCCTCCGGGCACAGTTCCCGGCGGTGCGGGAGGGTGACCTGCGGCTGTTGAAGGGCCTCATCGAGGAGGGTAGGATCACGCCGGTTATCGACAAGACTTTTCCCCTACCCGACACCGCCGACGCGATTCGGTACATGCTGGACGGACGCGCCAGCGGGAAGATCGTGATCACAATCTGAAACACGCGGCGGGGTGCCCCAAGCGGCCGCGCCCGCTAACAAAGCCGTTGCAGGCTGCGGCCGCTGAATGCGGCCTCCGACCCAACCGGCCGCGAGCGGGGTGAATACGAGAACTTGATAGCACGGCCACGAGAACAGCAGTGTCTCAGCAACCAGGTCCGGCCCGGCCCGGCAACAGTTGGGAGGGTATGAGAAAGCGGCAGGAGGAGATGCGGTACGGAGGGCCGGAAAAGAGGCCAAGAGTCTACCGAAGACGATCGCAGTAGAATCCAGCGTTTCCCCGGACCAGGGGAGAGACGATGAAAGGCAGGAACGCCACCCGCCCCAAACGCCATCGACTGGCGGATCCAATAGGGAGAGCGTCTCTGCTCGCCGTTCTGGCGCTGCTGTGCTGCGAGGGACTTGAAGAGAGTATCGGGGGAAGGGCGCAGACGTCCATAACCCTCTCCCACTCCGACGTTCACATTTTCGGGACCTCGGAAGCAATCGCCGAGGTCAAAGACCTCGAGGTTCTCCAAGACGGTTCGGTCTGGGTGCTGAACTCCCTGGAGCCGTTCTTCATCGGATTCAGTCCAGATGGGAGCCCTTCCGCCATCCATGGGACGTTGGGCGGGGGCCCCGAGGAATTCGGAATGCCCTCTGCGTTTGTGGACCGAACCATTCATGGAGACGCTTGGGTCCTGGACTCCCGGCGTCACGCCTTGTTCAAGATCTCAGAGCCTGATTCAGCGAGGATAGAGGTGTCGCTTCGGCGGGACTCCCTGCCACCGGGCAGTCTACTCACCGGGCTAGACATGATGGACAACGTTGTTCGAACGGCTCGGATGGGTAGCGAGGTCCTCCTGCCCCGAACCACCCGGCCCGCGGGTTCCGACTTCCTTGGGTTTCGCATGGCCATGCTGGGCGCTGACATGTTGGCTTTGGATCCTTCCACTGGCTCGGTCAGGAAGGTCGTTTCATTGGCCGAGATCCTCGGTGATCTCGCGGCCGGCCTCGAGTTGTCCGAGGGTGGCTTGCCCCTGTGGTTCCGGCTCTGGGCGGTCTGTGGTGATGACCAACTGCGTGTTCATGATCGAATTCGAAACGAGATTCGCTCCTTCAACCCTCTCGGGGTTGAAGTTGAAGCCATTCCGCTGCCTCCTATCGCTTTCTCTGAGGTGACCTCACTGCAATTCGCGAAAGCTATATTCCCATTGAGACAAGCTGAGATGGCTGGCAATGTCTGGGAGAACATGAGCACGGCAGACAGCGCCCGACTCATGAACGAAATGGTTCAGGGCGTTCGCGGGACCCCGGAACAGCTCGCCCAGTACCTCCCCAGGTATGTGGACTTCCGATGTTCAGATGACGGGACCATGTGGCTGCAACCGTTCGATGTGGATACTGGTGCCCTGGCGGGTGGACCTCTTTGGCTTCGGATCACCGCGTCTGGCACCACTGAAGAAGTTCGGTTTCCAGATCGCTTCGATCCTTTCCGGTTCACCTCTGAGCGGGTGTGGGGGGTGCAGCGAGACGAACTCGATGTCGCGTCTATTGCCTGGATTGAAACACCTTCAACGCCCTTCTAGGGTTGGAACCGGCCAGCGAGCGCCGTCGGCCGGCCAAGCGGCACACTTCATGGAACGGGGCTCGTCCAGGTCCAGACACTGGGTAACCGCCACCTCATGAACCGCCTGCGCTCGCTTCGGAGAGCGCGGCACACTGGCCGCGCCGGCATCCTGACCTCTTCCCCTCTGATTCCGCTTCGTACTCCGAGGCGATCCGCCAAACTCAACGCATCAACGACGCGTATCGCTTGCTCGACGGGAATGGGGGGAGACAGATGC
>JBDHCH010000534.1:0-2248 GCA_039592115.1 Gemmatimonadota bacterium
TACTTCGTCATGGAACTCGTTCATGGCACTTCCCTGACCGACTACTGCGACACCTACCGTCTCACCACAGACGATCGGATCCGCCTCTTCACCGAAATCTGCCAGGCTGTTCAGCATGCCCACCACAAGGGAGTGGTGCATCGTGACCTGAAGCCCTCCAACGTCCTGGTAGGGGTGAAGGACGATCACCCGGTGGTGAAGATCATCGACTTCGGGATCGCCAAGGCGCTGGGCCAGGAGCTGACCGACCGGACGTTGGTGACCCAGATGGGGCAGATCATCGGGACGCCGGAGTACATGAGCCCTGAACAGGCCGAGATGTCAGGGCTCGACGTGGACACCCGGACGGATGTCTACTCGCTGGGCGTTATGCTGTACGAGTTGCTCGTGGGTGCTCGGCCTTTCGACCTGAGGGTCAGAGCGGATCAGGCTGTTCGGCACGCCATCAGGGAGACGGAGGTGCCGAGGCCGAGTACGCGACTGACCAGTCTCGGCGGGACACAGGACACGGTCGCCCGTCACCGGCGGACGACGGTCGAAGCGCTGAAGAGGGAGCTCAGCAGCGATCTGGACTGGGTGATCCTGAAGGCGATGGAGAAGGACCGGACCCGGCGGTACGAGACGGCCAACGAGCTGGCGCAGGACCTGGAGCGGCATCTCAGGCACGAGCCCGTGCTGGCGAGGGCGCCGAGTGCCCGGTACCGGCTGGGGAAGTTCGTGAAGCGTCACCGCATGGGGGTGGCGGCGGGTACTGCAGTGGTGGCGGCGCTGGTCATCGGGCTATCCCTGGCCACGGTGGGAATGGTGCGGGCGCAGCGGGCCGAACGGAGGGCGGAGCAGGAGGCTGACGCGGCCAGGCAGGTGTCGGACTTCCTGGTAGAGCTGTTCGAGGTGAGTGATCCGTCCGAGGCACGGGGCAACACCATCACGGCCCGGGAGGTCCTGGACAGAGGTGCTGAGCGGATCGAGGCGGAACTCGCTGAACAGCCGGCTCTGCAGGGCCGCATGATGGACGTCATGGGTGGAGTCTACACCAGCCTTGGTCTCTACCGAGACGCTGAGCCCCTCATCCAACAGGGTCTGGATGTCCGGCAGAACGCCCTTGGGAATGACCACCCCGATGTGGCGGAGAGCCTCCACAGATTGGCCTGGCTGTACCGTTCCCTGCGGCGGTACGACGAGGCCCTGCCGTTGGCCGAGGAATCTGTCCGAATACGTGAGGCCGCCCTGGGTCCACAGGATCCGGATTACGCCATGAGCCTCCAGCTGCTGGGGATGGTCCAGCGGGACCAGGGGGACTTCGACGCGGGCCAGAGGAACCTGGAGCGTTCCCTCGAGATCAGGGAGCGGGCCCTTGGCCCTGAGCATCTTTCCGTTTCAATGAGCCTGTATCACCTGGGCTGGCTCCAGGTCCGGAGGGGGGATAATCGCCGGGCCCAGGAATTGTACCTCCGCGCTTGCCGGATCATGGAGAATGAGCTGGGGCCGGAGAGTTTTCAGACGGGGTGGTGCTTCAACGATCTGGCTGCGGCTACGGACAACCTCGGAGAGTATGACTCTGCCCGGGAGTACTACGAGCGGGCTCTCGGGATATTCGAGAGCGTCCTCACCCCGGACCACCCGAACATTGGCGCTCTCCTCAACAACTTTGCGGGGTTCCTCGCGCGAACGGGGGATTCCCAAGGGGCCCGTCGCACCTACGAGCGGGCTCTGTCTATCAGAGAAGCCGCATTTGGTCCCGACCATCCCACGACCGCCGAGGCACTGACGAATCTCGGACTTCAACTCCAATACGACGGAGAATACAACGAGGCTCGGCGGCTCTACGAACGCGCGCTCCGGATCAATGAGACGGCGTTCGGGCCTGAGTCCGGAGGTGTCGCGGGGACGCTGAACAACCTCGGGTACCTTCTCCGGTACGTGGGGGAGTTCGAGGAGGCCCGGTCTCACCTGACGCGATGCCTCCGAATTCAGGAGGAGACTCTGGGCCCCGAACACCCGGGGTTGACCCAGGCGGGGTTGACCCAGGTGCTGTCGAACCTCGGCTTCCTTTTCAGGGACCTCCGGCAATACGGAGAGGCCATCGCAAACCTCGAACGAGCGGTAGAGATCACGGAAGACGCCTGGGGCCCGGATCATGTGCGAACAAAGACCCAGATGCTCTACGCCGTGAGTCCGATGATCGAGTCAGGGGAGTTCGAGAGAGCCCTCCAAACTCTTGCCCAGACTCGCGGAATCCAAACGGATG
>JBDHCH010000535.1:0-3349 GCA_039592115.1 Gemmatimonadota bacterium
CTGCGAGACAGGCGTTGGAGGACGCGAAGCGGGGTGGGGATGTATCCGCGGATGGCATAGAACGGCTGGCCAGGCTGGAAGGGCGGCTGACGGAGGCGCTGGAGAAGGAGGCCGCCACCAAGCCAGGCCGGATGGGGGAGAGTCGGGAATTCGTGGGGAGGGCCGGTGAGCTGTTGGACCTGATCGGACTCTGGGAGAGGGTCCGGACCGGGTATTCGGGATCGGCCTGTATCGTGGGTCCCACCGGAATAGGAAAGACCAGGCTTGCCTCCGAGTTCCTGGCCGGTATCGAGGAGGAAGGGGGACGAGTCACTCGCACCAAGGGCTATCGAGGTGAGCACCGGATCCCCCTGGGAACGGTCACGGACCTGGTCCGGCAGCTCATGCCCCTCCCGGGAGCGAAGGGGATCGGATCGGGATCGGAGGCGGTGCTGAGGAGCGTGTTGCCGAGCCTGAGAGGGAATGGGGGGGGACCCAGGGAAGGAGGGGCGGATGCAGCTTTCGCCCAGGTACATCCGGCGGCTCTCGCGGAGGCGGTAACCGACCTGGTGGAGGCGGTGGCGTTCGAGGTTCCGGTGATCGTTTTCGTCGACGACTGGCAATGGGTCGATCGAGAGAGCCGGGCACTCCTGGGCAAAGTAGCCCGCCGGGTCCGGGGCCTTCCCTGTCTGTTCCTCTTCTCCGAACGAACACAACAACGCCGCCAGTGGGTGGAAACGGCCGGAGCGCTCGTCAGGGATCTGGGTGGCCGGTTGATCTCCCTCGGACCCCTGAAAGAAGGGGAGCTTCTGGACCTGATCGCGAACCTGGTCGAGCTGACGGACCCGGGAAGGACTGGGGACTTTGCGGCCAGGATCCATGGGGTAACGGGTGGGAACCCCCTTTTCGTGGCAGAGGTCATGAGGAAGCTGGCTGACGAAGGAGCATCCCACCTGAAACGGGGGCGTTGGGTTTTGGATGCAGACGGGGTCCCCGAGTCTCTCGACCTCCCCGAGTCGGTCCAGGAACTGGTTCGTGAGCGCCTGGAGAGATTGAGCGCGACGGGAACCCGGATCGTGGCAATCCTGGCTGCAGAACGAAGGAGCGTTCCTGCACGGCTCTTGAGGCGGAGAACCGGACTGGACGCGGCCGCATTCAACCGGGCCGTCCAGGCGTTGGTGGACCTGGAGGTTGTGGTCTGGACTGATGGCAAGTACCTGGATTTCACACACGATCAGCTCAGGGAAGCGGCGGGTCGATTCTTCCGGATAGGGAGGGAACGGTGGCTGGTTGGATGGGCCTCGGAGCGCCCCGGCTGGGTCAGCCTGGGGATCCTGGGAATGGTGGCGAGCCTGGCCTTTTTGGTCTCGTCCGGCTCGAGAATTCTGCCGAGGGTCCTGGGTGGGGAAGAGGCGCCCGTTGCCACCTATCCGTTCGGGAAGGGAAAGATCGTTGTGCTGGGAGATCCCATGCTGGAGGTGATTCCTCCGGCCTGGGAAGGAGGGGAATGGACCGTCAGAGAATCGACCCTCTGGAGGCCGGCGCTCTGTCTGGGGTTCCGAGGACCCGCCCTTCGCCGTCGAACTGGTCCCGGCCAAGCCTCCCATCGAGTACTTCGTTTGGCCGGGAGACGTCGGGTTCCAGGATCTAGCGCCGAACGGGAGGGAAGGACTGCTCCAGGTCGAGAACCTGGGGGCCGAAGTCTACGCCCAGGACCTGATCCGGATCCTGGAGGGTGGTGATGTGGTGGTTGTTTACGCTGGACAAGACGTGCTCAGAGGTGCGGATTGGTCACCCGATGGTCAGCGAATCGTGGCGTCTGCCGCGGGCCCGGTGGATACTGTTCTCGTCCTGTCTCCCACTGGAGAGGTGGTCCACCGGCAGGCCATGACCCGGTACCGGGATGTCGTTCGGCCAGCGTGGTGTGGGGACTCGAGGCACTTCGTTGCCCAGGGCAGCCGAGGGGGACCGCCGTTCGGCCTTCTGTTGAACGATGTGGGGTCGGTGATCCGGGAATTCGGCGAGCCCTTGTTCGCTGTCGAAAATCCCGTATGCCTTGGGGATAACCGTGGAGCAGCGTTCATTGGCTCTAGCGAGACCGGGACAGGGCTCTTCGTCTTCGACTTTCGAACCGACTCCCTGAGCCTTATCCGGGATCTGGACCCCGGAAGTGCCCGGAAGCCGGTCTGGCTGCCGGACGAGGCTGATTCTCCCATCTGGGCCATCGAGATCCTGCAGGGGGACCAGGCATTGGAGTGGTCGGAGAGTCGCGTCCTGGAGGCTATCGGGCGGCGTTCGAACGGGGAGCGCGAAGCGATACGGGCCGAGTGGGAGAGCTCCGATCCAGGCGTTGTGGCTGTGAACCCCGATGGGATCGTCACGGGGAACAGAGCGGGGGTGGCGGAGGTTTACGCCCGGTATTCCAAGTGGTTGAGTGACAGCGTGACGGTCCACGTCCTGGAGCCCATGTCCGTTCCGAGGGAAGTCTTGTTCCGCGAGACCTTTCAGGATCCGGACCTGCCAATGTGGGTCATTCCCGAAGAGACCGCCCCGAAGCCAGCGGTCGTGCAGCGGGAGGGAGAGGCTGCTCTATCCCTCGACGGGGATGGCCGGTACATGGACTTCATCTGGAGCCGAGGGGGCTTCTCTCTCCAGCATGGTGCGACGCTCGAAGCGGAGTTCCGACTTCCACTCTCCCGAAAGGACAGGCAGAGGGTGGGCGTTTGTCTGGAGGAGGTACAGCAGGCTGAGACCAGGGCGCCAAACGAGCCGACTGGAGCGAGGATTTGCTTCCGATATCCCGTCAGCGAGAACGCGAAGAGAAGGGACGACCTGGGGATCGTTACGGTGGGTCAGTCCCTTTGGGGGTATGAGGTGAACGTGTCCTCCCATCTTCCGACGGAGGATTGGGTACACCTGGCCATGAGCGTTCGCCCGGACGGCCGGGTCACCGTCTTCCTGGACCGGGAGGTCGTGTTCCTGTCCGAACAGAGGTTGGCGATCCGCCCGGACCGGGCGTGGCGAATACGGCTCTCTGGCTCTTCGGTGGACACCGAGCTCCTGGTCAGGAATTTCACCATCTGGAGGGGTGAGCGGCCCGGATTGGAACCAGGTTGATGCGGCCCCGCCGGGCGGCTCGGTCCTCTCCGATTCCTATCCCCCCCACACCTCCTCGCACACCCTGAGGAAGTTCCCCGACAAGACTTTCTCCACATCGGCGTCTGAGTACCCCCAACCCGAGAGCCCTTCGGCGACCTGGAGGATATCGGCGTAGTCTCCGAACCCTTCGATCTGGCGCATCGGAGAGCGGAAATCGGCGGTCACATGCTCGTTGTACTGCGCGGCGATATCCGGGTACTCGGGCGGTCCA
>JBDHCH010000536.1:0-2745 GCA_039592115.1 Gemmatimonadota bacterium
TACTCGATGTAGTCGATACCGGACCCCCCCGGCCAGATGTTTCCTTGGCCCGGAGGCAACATCCCTGGAGGCTGGCTCAGGACCAGGGCGGCGAACTGGTCCGCCAGCTGCCATTCCTCCAGGATCAGGTGGGCCTGGGCCTTGAGTCCGTATGCCGATGTCAGAACCACCTGCGGATCGAAGAGGTACCACCCGTCCGGGACTTCAACACCGGCTGCGAGTGCCGCCTGAGCATTTTCGATGGCCAGATCGGCGAAGGTGAGGGCCCGCCGGAAGATGGAGTCGTTAGGTACGATCACGCTGGAATCGTAGATCTTCCCCTCGCCCTCCAACAGCATCCCTCCCTCAGGACCAAAGGCGTAGTTGGCGTTGCAGAACATCTCTCCGAGCTGCCGCTCGGCCAGGCCTGCGTTCAGCCACATTCGGCCAATGAGGGGGTCGGTATTGGGATCGACACCCTCCCGCTCATCCACCTTCGCGATCCTCTGGGCACTCAGGATCCCTGCCCAGCTTGCCTCCATGGCCTGGCTGTAAACGCCTCCACCCGGCCTCAAGTGGTAGTCGCTCACGGCGTTCCGGTGGTTGCCCCTCTGACTCAGGCTCGCGCCTTCCATGGCTTCGTCCGTCGCGTCCCACACGATCCTGGCGTACTCGGTGGCCGCGAAGACGTCGGTCAGTTCCGAGTTCGTTCCCCGGGCCAGAAGCAGCATGGTCCGAAGGTCGTTCAGGTCTTCGTCGACGACTACGCCGATGACCTGCGTCTCGATCCCGCACCCTGTCGCCCACGCCGCCATCGCGACGAAGACCAGAGCCGGGAGCGTTCTGATAAAGGCTTTCATGAAGCTCTCCTTTTCTCTCTGGGTCCGGGTTAGACTCCTTTTCTCTCTGGGTCCGGGTTAGAAGTTGACTCTAAGATTTACAGTGAACCGGCGCGGCGGTGGCATCACGTAGCCTCCTCCTCGGTCCAGGTTCGCCGCCGTATTCATGAGAGCATCGGGATCGAGACCCCTGAATTTGCTCCACAGGGCCACGTTCTGGACGGTGAACTGGAGAACGGCCTGGTCGAGATCGACCGGAAGCCTCGCAAGCCAACTTTCGTTCATACGATACGAGACGCTCGCCGTTCCAAACCGAAGGAAGTCGCCTGGACTCATCCAGTCCTGGTTGTCCGAGTACCTCCGGGAACACTTGGCGATCTGCCTGGCTCTGAGGTGGTCGATGCTCGCACCCGGCTCCTCTTCGAACCAGGCCTCCACGGCCTCGTCGATTTCCTTACACGGCGCCCAGAAATGACCGTAGTTCCGCTGAATCTCCTGGGCCAGGTCGTCATAAAGGACGTGGCCCCACTGCGCGAAGAAGAATGCGTCGAAGGTCAAACGGTTTTTGTAGGTCGTCTGGAGCCCGAGAGACGCTTCGTGGGGCGGGTAGGAGGGACCCTGGTATTCCGTGGTGTCGGAATACGTCGGCAGGACCCCCATTTCGTCTCCGTTCAGAAGGGTGTACTGGAACATCGACGGCATGGGAACGCCCACCCGGAACGCCTGGAGGTAACTCAGGCCCTCAACATCGTCCGGATTGTTGGACAGCTTGTTCATTTTCGTTTCGTTCCACTGGTACCGCGTGTTCAAGCTCACCTGCGTGTCCATCCCGTCGAAGACCAGGACGTCGAGCGCTCCCTCGAATCCCTTGGCGTCCCAGTTCCCGACGTTCAGATAGATGGTCTCGGCGATCCCCTCCGAGGGCGGTGGCGAGATGGGGTACAGCCCCTCGTAGGTGTGGCGTTTGTAGACCGTGGTGGTGTAGTTCACCTTGCCCATCAGGAACGATCCGTCGAACCCGGCCTCGTACTCCCGGGTCCGCTCCGGGCCGACCTCTGGGTTGCCCTGGTTGATGATGATGACGCCCGTCTCGTTTTCGTCCGCCAGGGAAGAGGCCTGCCACTGGATCACGCTGATCCCCGGCCGTGGCGGCTCACCGGAGACGCCATAGGCGGCCCGGATCCGGGACGTTTCCCACCAGAGCGGCCAGAAATCGTGGTCCGAGAGAGTATAGGTAGCCTGCAGCTTGGGGTACCAGATGAAGTTGTAGCGGTAGTCCAGGTCGGCTCCGAAGTCGGAGTGGCTGTCGGCCCGGACCCCGGCGGTCACGAAGAGTCTGTTCTTCCACCCGATCTGTTCCTGAAGGAAGAACCCGCCGCTCTTCCGGCCCGTGTAGTCCTCGTTGTAGTTCGTGGCCTCCTCGGCGTTCTCCAACACCTGGACCCCCGGGCCAGCGAAGCCCTCGACGTCGGTCCGGTTCCCCGTCTCCTCCACGCCGGTGAACTGCCCACCGAACGACAGCACCGAGTTGAAGTCGCTGCTCATGAAGGGGATACGGGAGCTGAAGCTCCCTGCATAATCCAGCGTCAGGAGCCGCCGGTTTTCGATGTCCACCGTCCTTTCACCGTCGGGATCATCGAAGTACTCCCATGGGCGGAAGGTGAGGAAGTGGGAGTTGGACCAGTCCATTCCCACGTTCACCCGGTGCCGGAAGTTGTCCAGGGGGTTCCAGTTGATGTTCCCCGAGAAGTTGAAGTGGTTGATGTATTGATCTTCTTCCTTGTCGAAAACCAGGGCGTCCTGGTTGTCGGTATTGTCGTCCCACAGGGTCGCCACGTTCCGCATCAGCCCCTCCCAGTTATCCCCGTTGGGGATCCACTCGATGTCCGAGCGGGAGAAGGAGCTGTTGAGACGGATCTGCAGGTCC
>JBDHCH010000537.1:0-2098 GCA_039592115.1 Gemmatimonadota bacterium
GGGGAGAAACGAGGAAGGAGAAGGAGGCTTCCACACCCGCCTCGGAAAGTTGAACGGGTTGCTGGGCGGGTGTTGCCTCCCAGCCCTCGGGGAGCACGAGGCTCACCACTCCCGAGCGCCCAGCTTCGGCTTCGTTCGTCACCCTGACGTTGAATTCCCGGGCTTCGATGGAGTTGGTAGGCCAGACCATTCCGACTGGGTCCATGGAAACGGACAGGGCAGGGATCACCAGGGCCGCTTTCACGTATTCTCCGGTGGCCTTGTCCACGCCCTTGAAGAGGGCCGCTCGCCTGAGATGAACCTCCGTCCCTCCCTCTGTGACCGCTCCGATTTCTCCGTACACCCGTGGGCCGTTCCCCGGCTGCCCCCAGAGCAGGGGATCCTTCGGCCACCGATAGGTTTCGCCGTCCCGGGGTTCCTGGAGGAAGTAGGGTCGAGAGACCGGTGCGGAAAGGGCCACCTGGAGGGAGAAACGCCAGCGGACGATCCCTCCGGGAGAGATGTCGACACCCTGCTCGCCTTCCTCTACCGCTACGGTCCATCCTTCGGGAACCTCCAGGGATGCGACGACTCCTTGGAGAGGCGCTGGGCCCCCGTTCCAGACCTCTGCCACCGCACCCAACGTCTCGCCGGGGACCAGCAGGTCATCCTCCACCCTCACATCCACCACGATTCCCCGGGAGGCCAGGATCGCCTGCTCCAACAGGGGAATCCGGTCCTGCAGGACGCGACCCAACTCGGTGTCCCTTCTCTCACCCAATAGTCTCCGGCTCACATGGAGGGCGCCCAGAGCTTCATCGAGATAGGAAGCCACGGCCCAGGGCTCCAAGGCGTCCAGCTCTTCTTTCGCCGACGCGATGGCCCGTGCATATCTTTTGATGGCTTCCCCCACCTCCTCGGCCGTTGACCCGGGAAGCTCCCTGGCCAAACCCACGAAGGTCGTATCCACGCCGGCAAAGAAGGTGTCCCCGTTCCCTTGGATGGAACCCACGGTGGATTTCAGGAGGGCGAGGTTGGAGGCCCTGGGTCCAAGAGGGCGGGGCATTCCCATGTCCTGGGACCGGTGCTGGCTCCGGCTTTCCATGGCCAACTGAAAGTGGGATTTCCCCAGAAGGGGATCGAACCTTCCCGTCTCCAAGGTGGTCGTCACGTCCCCGGGTCCGAATCGGGTACGACGGTAGAGTTTGGATGGGGTCCAGAGGGTGGCACCCGCCTCGAGCTGCTCCGGGAAGCGAGTCGGATCTCCCGCGGTCTCGAACACGGCCTGCGCCATCAGCCCCGCAACCTGGTGGTGTCCGTGTCCGTCCCGGTCGGTACCCGAGAAGACGGACACGATGACATGGGGGCGGAACGTTCGAACTACCCAGGTGACATCCCTGAGGATCTCCTCCCTGGGCCAGTATCGGAACGTCTCTTCGGCCGTCTTCGAGTAACCGAAGTCGAAGGCCCGAGTGAAGAACTGTCGGCCCCCATCCAGGGAGCGGGCAGCCAGCAGCTCACCGGTCCGGACCAAGCCCAATCCCTCATCCAGCTCCTCACCTATAAGGTTCTGCCCTCCCTCCCCTCTGCTTAGAGACAGGTAAGCGACCTCCGCACCCAGTCCCCGGGAGAGGGCGGCCAGAAGGCTTGTGTCCTCGTCATCCGGGTGGGCCCCGATCATCAGGACGCGCTTGACTCCATCCAGCTTTCTGAGAAGAAGGCCGACTCCGGCACTCCCGCTGGCCAGAGGCTCTTGCTGGCCTGCGAGGGGATGACAGCCTCCTCCCGCCAGGCCCACGGCCAGAAAAGCCGGCCATAAGACCATCGCTTTGATTCGTTGCATGGAGCCGAACCTACCCCTCCAGGATCAATCAGGACAAGAAAAACGGCCGCAGGCGATGTGCCTGCGGCCCTTCGAACCCTCATCCCGAACTCAGGTTCCCCGAATCCAACGCTGGGCCGGGCCGAAGTTTTCTGAAAAGGCGATCCGCGAAGGTGACCGCGACGGGCACCCCCACCGCGAGAATGACCTTCGCGGCCGCGGAAGTCGTACGCCAGTCGCTCCTGCGGCTGGACACCTCCAGGGCATACCCCGGAATCAAGGCCATGACCGCCGCAA
>JBDHCH010000538.1:0-2317 GCA_039592115.1 Gemmatimonadota bacterium
GTGGCTTCTGAAATCTTGATTCCACCACGGGCCCCCGATGCCGTTCCAGGTTTGTTTCGAGCGCTCCCCCGTCGACGCTCGGAACGTTTCGCCGGGGTGGCGCTCTTCGGTGCCTTCGCCTGGGCGGCCCGGCCCTGGAGCACGGCCCGAGCTCGGGCACGGTCCCGGCCGCGTTCGTCGCCAGTCCGGTATCGGTACTTTCGGCCGGACCTTCCCCACTGGAAGAACGGGCCGTCTGAATCCTTCCCGCGTCGAACCGGCATCTATTCCTCCCCGGCCTGGCCGCGGGCCAACAGGTCCACGGCTTCGGTAATGGACTCCAGGGCGAAGTTCAGGGCGTCCCGGTCGACCGCTCCAGATTCGACGATACCCTGGAGCGCTTCGGACGCGTCGGACAGTTCCCCCACGGCGTCCACCAGGTCATCCGGGTCCACGCCGATAAACGGCATCTCTTCGGGTTCCATGTTCTGGATTTCACGGGAGATAGCCGTCTGGTCCATCTGGACGCGGGCCAGGTGGGCGATCGCGTCTTCCCGAGTGGTGCCTGGGTGCCGGGCCATGTAGACGTCGACGGTGGAGCGGTAGCCGTTGCCGACGTCCCACTCGTCTTGTTCCCTTCGAGCTTGCATCTCCTGGGGCATCGGATCCGGGCGCCAGTATTGCACCGTGTACCCGTCTTCGGGAACTTGCACGCCCTGAGCTCGTAGCACCACCGAACATGCCCGGAGTAGGGCCAGGTCTCCGGACCGGAACAGCTCTTCGGACTGTTCGGCCGCTTCCCGGCGTGTGGCTTGGGAGATCAGAAGCGACTGGGCGCTCATCGGGTTCGAACTGTTCTGGACGGCCGACGCGTCACCGATGCCGAACCGTTCGGCGGCCTGTTGTCTCTTCGCCCGAAGGAACAGGTCCAACGGCTGGAGATTCGCGCCGGGGCCCACGGTGGTGACTCCTACGCCCTTAGTGCCTTCCCGCTCGGCCAGGAACAGCATGGCCCCCGGTGACAGATTGACCGAACGCGTCTGGTCTTCGGAGCCGATTCGCCGGGCCGTGGTGGCCGGTGGCTCCAGGCCGTGAACGATGACAGTGGAGCCGGACGCGTCTCGAGCGGCGTGCATCACGTACGTGGAAAGGACGGCCACGGCCAGGGTGGCTTTAAACGCCCCGTATCGGACGGTAGACTGCCACAGGTTCCCCGAATCGGCCGTCCGATACCATGCAAACGGAAGCGACGGGGAGCCGTCCCGGAGTCGCCACCGATAGTCTTCCCCTTCGAAGGTCTCCCCGAAGAGTAGTTCCGTGATGTCTTCGTTCGACTTCACACCAGGAAGGTTCTGATCGTATCTGGCCTCTTGAGCGGCCACGACCCGGAAGAACGTGTCGTCTTCTCGGATGCTCCACTGGTCCCAGGTCCAGATGGTTCCCCCGGCCGCTTTCACGTATCGGCGCCGGAGCTCCCACAGAACCACCGGCTCCGAAGGGTCTTCGTCCGAGGGTTCCACGTACACTTCGTACGGGTAGACCGGTCGCAGAACCAGACGGTCCGAGCTGGGCGCGTGGACGTGTACCAACATGTCGCCCAGGCCCCACGCGTAGCGCTCCACCGACTGGAGCCGGGAAGCGTAGCGGGCCCGGTCGAGAAGCCCCCCTGGCTTGATCAGTTTGTTCGCCATCGGGGAGCGGTGCCGGATGGTGGGCCGGTGGCCATAGTGTCCCGGCGTCGCCAGCTGGCTACAGATATGCGCGAACACGTTGTCAGACGTGTCTGGTGGGCCCCAGCTGGCCAGCCGCTCTTCGGCGATGAATTCCGACATATACGCGCGGGCCACGTCGCTCCAGTCTTCGGCCAGGACACGGGCCATCGGAATCAGGCACGGGCCATCGGAATCAGGAGCCGTGAACGCTCTTCGTCGTGGGCGTTCGGCATCTCCGGCCGGGGTGCTATTTCAGTCGAATACATAGAGCGCTCCAGGTGTCACGCGTATATCGCGGTCGTGGCAAGGTTGCGCGACCAGTCACCCAGCCGAACGGCACGTTCGACAGCATACCGCACCGCGTCAAGCACGTCTTTTTTGGAGTCATCCTTCCGGCCGCTCCACTCCTGGCACGCGGTAGCGAAGACCTGAGCTCGAGGGTGGACGGTGAAGTGGGATAGTTCGGCGTGCTTTTCATCTCGCCGGGCCATGATCGCGTTCAGGAGTCGGAAGCCGTGGCGGACTGAACCGGACCACTTCCGGGGCGTGTGAATCCACTTCGTCTTCGACTTGTCCAGCCGGTATCGAGCGGCCAGGAACGTCCGGAGCTGGGCGTTCCCTTTCTT
>JBDHCH010000539.1:0-2750 GCA_039592115.1 Gemmatimonadota bacterium
GAAGGCACAAGTCCGCCTTCGGCGGCGAGCTGGACGTCCGATACGTGACCATCACGGCCCACATTCCCTTCGGGGCGGTTCTCGGTGCGACTCCGGATGGAAGGAAGGCCGGGGAACCGGTGGCGGAGGGGGTCAGCCCCTCTCAGGGTGCCGATCGCAAGGGGCCGACAGCGAGCCTCCGCTCGGTCGCCAGCACCCGGTGCGGGGGTTACAAGGAGCGCGCGGCCAGACTTCTGAACATGAAGCTCACCCCCTCCGCGGTAGCCGGCCGGGACGGAATTTCGAAGCTGATGTCCGTGATCCGGACCGCCTGCGACCTGAAGATGTGGCACCTCCAGTTCAACATCGTCAACAGCAAGACGCTGATCGAGGCCCAGAAGAATCCGGAGAAGTACCGGAATCTCCTGGTGCGGGTGGCAGGCTACAGCGCGTATTTCGTCGACCTCACCCCGCAGCTCCAGAACGAGATCATCAAGAGAACGGAGCACGGCCTTTGAACGGAGAGCCGGGCGGCGCAGCTCGAGATCCGGGTCGCGAGGCGGGGAACCGCGGGCTGATCTTCAACATCCAGAAGTTCTCCCTCCACGACGGATCGGGGATCAGGACCCTGGTGTTCCTGCAGGGCTGTCCCCTGGCGTGCAGGTGGTGCTCGAACCCGGAGGGGCAGCCCCGTTCTCCGGAGCTCGCTTTCGATCTGAACAAGTGCATCGGTACGGAAGAGTGCGACCGATGCGTGCCGGCGTGCGGAGCGGGAGCGATCGCGCACTCGGAGGATGGAAAGGTCCAGATCGACAGGATGCTCTGCAATGACTGCGGTGAATGCGTGGACGCCTGTCCCTCCACGGCGCTGGAGCTGCTCGGGAGAAGCATGAGCGTCGGCGAAGTATTGGGGGCGGTGGAAGAGGACAGCAGCTTCTACGCGCGATCCGGGGGCGGGTTGACGCTGAGTGGCGGGGAGCCACTCTGGCAGGCCGGGTTCGCTGCCGAGTTGTTGCAGGCCGCGCGGAGTCGCGGCATCGGCACGGCGCTGGAGACCTCGGGACACTGCAGGTGGGAAGACCTGCGGGATGTGTGCAGGTACGTGGACCAGGTCTTCTACGACGTCAAGTCCGCTGATGCCGCGAAGCACGAGGATCACGTCAAGATCGGAAACGGACTGATCCTGCGAAATCTCCGCAAGCTCTGCGAGCACTTCCCGGACCTTCCCATCGTGGTCCGGACTCCCATCGTCCCCGGATTCAACGATTCTCCAGCGGATGTCGAAGCCATTGCCCGCCTGGTGAGCGATCTGCCCGGATCCCGTCGCCACGAACTCCTCCCCTATCACGGATACGGGGAACCCAAGTATCGACGGCTGGGGAAGGAGTATCCGCTCCGCGACCTCGAACCACCGACGGAGGAGCGGATGGCCCGATTGCGGGAGGTCGCCGTAGCGAAGCGAAGCGGGATGGGGGAGTCTGCGCCGGCATAGTGCCCCGGTGGCGCTTGCCCGCGTCCGAAGGCCTCAGCGAGGAGCGTCCATTCCGACCGCTTCGGGACGGGGCTGGTTCTTCTGGTCGTCCCAGTAGGGCGAAATCCTGCGCAGGCTGGCCACGATCCCGGGGAAGACCTCCAGGATGTGGTCCACGTCGTCTTCGGTGTTGTAGCGGCTGAAGCTGAAGCGAATCGACCCGTGCGCGGCGGTGAAGGGCACCTTCATGGCTTTGAGCACATGAGAGGGATCGAGAGAGCCCGAGGTGCAGGCCGAGCCGCTCGAGGCGCAGATGCCTTCAGCGCTGAGCTGGTAGAGCATGCCCTCACCTTCGACGTAGTGGATCGAGACGTTGCCTTCGACGTAGTGGATCGAGACGTTGCAGGTGTTGGGAAGCCGCGGGGCATCCTTTCCGTTGATTCGGACCTCGGGGATCTGCTCGAGGATGCTCCGCTCCAGGCGGTCCCGGAGCTCTCGGATCCTCTTCTCCGACTCGTCGTGCTCCTGGCTGGCAATCTCCAGCGCCTTGGCCAGGCCTACGATGAAGGCGACGTTCTCGGTTCCCGCCCGGCGCCCCGATTCTTGATGGCCCCCGATCATCAGGGGGCGGCAGCGGGTCCCTCTCCGCAGATAGAGGGCGCCGACCCCCTTGGGAGCGTGAAGCTTGTGACCGGAAAACGAGAGGAGATCGACATGCTGGAAGTTTCCCCGCAGGTCGATGGGAAGCTTGGTCATGCTCTGAGTGGCGTCGGTGTGGAAGACGATGGAAGGATCGGTCTCCTTGGTGAGACGGGACAGCTCTTCGATGGGGAAGATCACGCCCGTCTCGTTGTTGGCGTGCATGACGGTGACCAGCAGGGTGTCGGGGCGAAGCGCTCTCACGAACTCGTCGATCTTCAGCTTGCCGCTTTCGTCGACGGAGACGTAGTCCAGCTCGTAGCCGCTGCGCTCCAGATCCTCGCACACCTCCAGCACCGCAGGATGCTCCACGGCAGTGGTGATGATGTGCCCGCGCGTAGGGTTGGCCTTGGCGGTCCCAACGATCGCCATGTTGTTGCTCTCGGTGGCACAGGAGGTGAAGAGGACCTCGCTGGGGTCGACCCCTCCGAAAGCATTCGCGACCACCTCGCGCGCCTGCGCGATGGCCTCCGCTGAGCCCCGGGCTGCCTCGTACATGGAGCTCGGATTGAAGTAGTCCTCGGTCAGATAGGGGATCACCGCCTGGTAGACTTCAGGCGCGATCTGGGTGGTCGCGTTGTTGTCCGTATAGATCGTCTTC
>JBDHCH010000540.1:0-2449 GCA_039592115.1 Gemmatimonadota bacterium
CCTTACATCGAGGGCTGGGCGACGATGGTGGAGCGGATCGCCCTGGACGCGGGGTGGGATGATGGGAACCGCCTCACGTTCCTGGCCCACCTTCGCAAGCGACTGGAGAACGCCAACCGGGCATACACCAGCGTACAGGCCCACTGCTTCGGGTGGACGGAGGAGGAGGTGCTCCGCTTTTCGCAGGAGGAGGCTCTGCTGGCGCCCCAGTTTGCCAAGAGCCTATGGGGACGCCTGGAGCGGGGCCCGATGCAGATGACGAGTTACTTCTTGGGGGGCGACCAATTCCGCCGGATCCTGGAGGCAGAGCGGGATCGCCTGGGCGAGGCCTTCGACATCCGGGCCTTCAGCGACGCCATCCTCCGGGCCGGCCCGATCCCGTTCGACCTGATCCCGGAGGTGCTGAAGGGGGGGTGAGGGTTTTGTTTTCCCCGGTGTTTGACTTCTCAGCGGAAAGGTACGTCGCCTTTCCTTTTGAACGCGTTTTGATCCTCCCTCCGTGAGGTCGGTGGTCTGAGTCTACCCAGGCCCATATACCTGAACGTCCCCGTTTGGCGGAAATTCGCGCCTGGGGTGGGGACTATTTGTATGCTAATAAACGGACCATTTGTATCGTAAATGCTGGACCAAACGTAGCGCACTTTGGCGGCCTGGTGTACGTTGGAGAGGAGGGGAGACCAGAGGGTTCAAGGAAAGGACATCCAGGAGTGGCCCCGAGATACCGACGTAGGATCATTGACGATGAATTGGACGAGCTGCTTTCGGGCCTTGCCGCTGTCGCCATCGAGGGACCGAAAGCAGTAGGGAAGACAGCCACGGCACTCCAAAGAGTTCGGACCGTCCACCGGTTGGACGATCAGGCGGAGGCAAGTCTCGCGGAGGCCGATCCGGCTCGTCTCGTCACTGGCCCCCCGCCGATTCTGATTGATGAATGGCAGCGGGTGCCGGCGGTGTGGGACGCCGTTCGCCGGGCGGTGGACGAGGATGCTACGCCAAATCAGTTCCTGATCACCGGATCAGCAACCCCAACGTCATTGCCGATGCATTCGGGAGCCGGGCGGATTGTCCGTCTTCGCTTACGCCCGTTGAGCCTGGCTGAGAGGAACATCCAGACACCCTCGGTCAGTCTGCGGCGCCTCATGGCCGGAGGAGTTCCTCGGATCGGCGGTCAAACAGACATCGGACTATCCCAATACGCCGAGGAAATCGTCGCATCAGGCTTCCCTGGGATTCGTCCTCTGCCAGCCCGGGCCCGCCGCGCCCAGCTGGATAGTTACCTCGCTCGGATCGTAGACCGGGACTTCGAAGAGTTGGGGCAGTCCGTACGGAGGCCGGAGACTTTGCGCAGGTGGATCGCTGCATATGCTGCAGCCACGTCCACCACAGCGAGCCTGGAGAGGATTCGAGACGCTGCCACGGGCGGGGAGCGTGACAAACCGGCGAGAACCACTGTGGTCTCCTATCGTGACACGCTCCACAGGCTCTGGGTACTCGACCCCGTACCGGGTTGGATTCCGAGCCGAAACTATTTCTCACGGTTGGCCCACCCCGAGAAGCACCACTTGGCCGATCCAGCTCTGGCTGCCTCGTTGCTGGGTGTCCGGGCCGAAGCACTCCTGAAAGGACGGGAAGGCGCGGTGCCCTTGCCTCGTGACGGGACTCTTCTCGGGCATCTCTTCGAATCCCTGGTTACTCTCAGCGTAAGGGCCTACGCTCAAGCCGCGGAAGTTGAGGTCAAGCATCTCAGGACCAAGGGAGGCCGCCACGAGGTTGACCTTATTCTCGTGAGGGCAGATGGCCGGGTACTTGCCTTGGAAGTAAAGCTGGGGCGGGACGTATCCGACTCTGACCTTCGACACCTACACTGGCTGAAGGCCAAGATGGGTGGCGATTTGCTTGACGCGGTCGTCGTCACGGCGGGACCCAACGCCTACCGACGGGAGGATGGCATTGCGGTCGTACCGGCCTCTCTCCTTGGTCCCTGAATCTGATGGCCCAGATCCCCGGCCAGCTTTCCTGTCGATTGGGCCGGTTATTGTGTCGATGAATCCCGGCATAATTCGAGGGAAAGTACGGCAGATCATGCTCGGCCTGATAAACGAGAGGTCGGAGGTCCGGGTCTACCCACCCAGGCCCATTTCTCAACGACTCCGCCCCCTGGACGAGCCCAATCCCGGTGGGAGCCGCTTAGCGTATCATCTGCTCGAAAACGCTCTCGTAACGGCGTGCGATCCCCATCCAGTCGTATTCCTCGCGAATGAGCGCCAAAGCATTCTGGCCGCGGCGGTCTCGCTCCCTCTCATCCGTGATCGCCTGGTGCAGGGTTTCGGACAGCGATTCGACGTCATCGACCTCACAGAACCAGCCGTTGGCGCGGGGCCCGGACTCGACCACGAAGTCGAGGGGACCTCCGCTTCGGGTCGCGATAACCGGCAGACCGGTGGCCATG
>JBDHCH010000541.1:0-2100 GCA_039592115.1 Gemmatimonadota bacterium
TCCCTTCCGGAGCCATGGCCTTGAACCATCGAACGAGGGCCACCGCCAGACCCACGCCGGCTCCCCCTGCCAGAGCGGCCAGAAGGAGGCTCTCCGAAAGAAGCTGTCGGATCATGCGATTCCGGTGGGCCCCGATAGCCGATCGAATGGCCATCTCCGGTCGCCGGGCCGAGGCTCGTGCCATGAGGAGGCTCGCGACATTCACACACGTCAGGAGAAGGAGAAGGGCCAATCCACCCTGGGCCAGGAGGATCGGTGTACCCGTGTCTCCCAGGACCCGAAAGCGGAGCGGTTCCACCCACCCTTCCGGACGTAGGGCTTCCGGCGCATCGGCAGGATAGTGCTCTACCAGGACTCGGCTCATCTCTTCCTGGGTCGTGGCGCGGGCGGCTCCCGGCCTCATCAGCCCAATCGCATCGAGATGAAACATGGGGTCGAGCTCCCGTTGCAGGAGGCCCAGGGGTGTCCAGAGCGCTGCGGTCCGTCCCCTGATTCCCGGCGGGGGAAGGAACTCCGGAGAGAGGATCCCCACGACTTCGACCGGCACCCCGTTGAGATCCAGGACGGTCCCCAGCACGTCCGGATCGCTGCCAAACTGTGTCTCGAAGAAGGCGGACGAGAGGACCGCCACCTTTGTGGCGCCCGCTTCGTGGTCCAGCGCTTGCAGGGTGCGGCCCAGAGAGGCGCGGGCGCCCAGAAGTGCCAGGTATCCTTCGCTCACGGCGCCGACCCGCAACTCCGCTGGATCTCCGCGTCCTCTGAGCACTCGAAGGGAGCTGGACACCGCGGCGGCGGCCTCCAGCTGGGAGATCCCCTCCCTCATGGAAAGGAAGATCTCCTCGGACATCGGGCCCATCCATTCCGGGAGCTGCGCTGGCCGCACCGCCACCTGGACCAGTCGCTCGGGATTCGGATAGGGAAGATCTTCCAGCAGCACCCCGTGCACGATGGCGAACGCGGCGGTGGAGGAGCCGATTCCCAGAGCCAGGAGAAGGACCGCCAGGAGCTGGAACCGGGCGTTCCGGAGGAAGATCCTCTGGCCCTGTACGATGTCATCCAGGAAAGCGCCGGAGAGGCCGGTGTGGCCGTCCTGAGAAGTGAACTCATCACGCCGGAGCCGAACAGCGGCTCCCAGGTTGTCCCAGATGACCCCGGTCCAGAAACGGGCTCGCCAGGCAAACCCTCCTCGCATCAGGGCTCTTTGCCGATCCGTATCGATCGTCTTCTGAAGGTCATCAGCGAAGTCTTCCCTGAACCTCCAGGGGTAGCACCGCAGCAGAAGCGCGATGATCAAGCGTCCCATAATGGCCATTGCCCTTCCATATGTGGGAACTATATCGTTCGCCGATAGTGCTACCAATATGAGCACGCGATGGGTCGAAGGCAAGGGACCAAGGTGGTTGGAAGAATCCGCAGACGATTCTGATCTGTTACCAGCACCCGGATCAGGATCAGCTGCGAGAAGCGCTGAAAGACCGCCGAAAAGCGTCAAATCAGGGCTGAAGTGGCCCAAACCACCCAACCTCATAAGTCCAATCCCCACAGTTTCTTATGAGGCTCCAGAAGCCGAGAATTTGGGCCCAAGTGGCCCAACGAAGTGGCCCAACTCGTATTCTTGGAGAAAAAGTAATCCCGCTCAATCAGATAAGATCAAGCGGGACAAGCACTTTGGGGAATGGGCCTGGGTAGACTCGAACTACCGACCTCACGCTTCTGAGAAACGACTTCATACGACCTGAACGGGAACGAGGTCAAAACCTAGGGCAGCGGCCTGGTTTTTGAGGCGCCGGGTCTTTCGAACCCTGGTCTGGTGGTGTAGAGGATACGGGCAAGCTTGTGGGCGGTAGATGTGATGGCCTTGGCGGGCCCTTGGCGGTATCGCATGCGACGGTAGTAGTCGCCGAGGGTGGTGGGGCTCCGATGGAGGCTTTGGGCTGCAAGGCGCAGCGCGTTGGCGGCCGGATGGTTGACTTTGCGGGTCTTGGTGGAGATGACCTTGCCGCCGGTGATGCGGTTGTCGGGACACAGGCCAAGCCAGCTGGCGAAGTCGCCGGCGGTGGGGAAAGCGGAAAGGTCCCGGCCGCACTCGGCGAAAAGGGT
>JBDHCH010000542.1:0-2333 GCA_039592115.1 Gemmatimonadota bacterium
CGGTTCGATGTGGACCACATGAAATGGATTGAGCAATTGATCCACCAGCGTTGTGGGGTGTCCCTATTCCTTCCCGGCCGAGCCCACGTGGATCCCATCAGGCTCGGAGATCTTCCAAGTATACGCCCTTGGTTCAGAAGGGCCAGCGCCCTCCTTCCCCGCCTGGACACCCAGGAAACCCAACCGCATACTTACGGTCTTCCTTCAAGTCATGGCTTCCTCAGGATGGCATCGATGTCGATCAAACGCAGGGATTTCCTCAGAAGCGCGGCATTGGGGGGGATGGGCCTGAGCCTCGGCGGTGTCTCACCACTCGCCATTACGAGATGGGGTACCAGTACGGCCAGCAGGCGGGGGGTCTGATCTTTTTCAACACCGAAGCTTCCTGGGCGTCAGCCTTACGGCGCTTCAGCCATGATGAGGTGAGGGACGCCCTCAGGGCCAATCAGTACTTCATCCAGAAACACACGCCGGAGAACATCGAGATCATGAAGGGGATGGCCGCAGGCGCTACAGCGGCCGGTTTCGACGTCTCCTACGAAGACGCGCTGATGATGAATTGCGTCTTGCCCAATCCCAACACCTCCACCTACCCCAGCGGTGCGAAAGGGACAACGCTGCCCCCACGAAAGAGCTGTTCCGTGTGTTCCGCCTGGGGAAGCGCCACGAAGGACGGACGCCTCATCGGGCTGGACACCGTCGATGGCGGAGGGGAGTCCTTCCGCGCGGTCATCATCGTTGCCTTCCCCAATGAGGGGCACAACTACATGTGCGGCGCCGTGGCGGGTGAGATCGGCGAGCATTTCTACATGAACAACACGGGTCTGTTCATCGGAAACAGCGGTGGAGGCGCCTCACCCAGGGCAATCGACAGCGACTATGGTCTCTGTTGGGCGAACGCCCTACCCCACATCGTTCGCTTTGCCGGCAACGCCATCGAAGCCCGCGACATGATGTTGGGCTTCCCCATCAATTTCCCCGAGAATTTCCATTTCGTGGATCAGCAGGGAAATTCGTTCGTCGTAGAGAAGACCGCCGCGATCCAGGCCGTTCGCAGCTCTGGGGATTTCGGAGAGGAGGACTTCCTCTATTCCACGAACACCTACCTGCATGAGGACATGGCGGTCACCAAGTTCGGAGCCTTTGTCAAACAACACGGCGGATACGACCCCTACTCCTCACCGAGGAACCTGCTCTTCTGGGACATGCTTCATAACTACCACGGCCAGGTGGACCGGGAGTTCATGAAGATGATCCTGCGCTTTCCCGGGAATCCGCCCCCCTACCCCCCACCCGGTGGTTGGGACGCGAAGATCTGCCGCCCCACGAACGGATGGGTGTCGGTGGTCGTCCCTCACGACGGAGACGAAGGGGTGGCGAACGTCTGTACCGGCCCGGCCGGTCGCGTGATCCACTCGTCCACCGCGTCGGACGGAAGTGAGCTGCGAACCAATTACCAGTACATCGAGGGAACCCACACCTTCTACCGGTTGCGGCTTGCTGCCAATCCCACAGCCGTGGTCGAACAAGCGAAGGCCGATGCCAAGCACGACATCGCGACAGCGTATACCGAGTTGATGCAGCTCAACTTCACGGATGCAGGCTACGCGGCCCTGGACGACCTCTATTCCTTGGCCAATGCCGAATACTATCAGGGGAATGTCGCCCTCGATCGGGGCCTGTTGAGCACGGGCCATGAGGCCCTGCGGAATTTCGCCGAGGCGGCGACTGCGTTCACCCGCTCCCAGGCCCACGCGATGCAGGTCTACGAAGCGCTGGCTCCGCAGCCGACCAGTCCCACGGATCTCGGCTTGAGGCCCTTCGGTGGCGATTGGGCCACCTGGGAGACCACGGTGAGATAGACCTCGCCAGAGCTGAGCAGGGGAGGGCCACGAGGAGGCGACCGAACCCGGCCGGTTCGGTCGCCTCCGATCAGCAGACCATCCGCTCTCGGCTCCCAGTCCTTCAGCTTCGAGCTCACACCCCAGTACCGCGTGGGTCGGTAGAGAAAGATCCAGGGAGCATCTTCACGGACGATGGAGTAGATCTCCCTGTAGAGGGCCTGCCGCTCGGGGTCGGAAAAGGTGGCCTCGGCTTCTTCGATGAGGGCGTTCACTTCCGGGTTGTCGTACCCCTCCCACCAGGGCCCCTGAAGTCCCGAATGGAGTTTCTCTCTCAGCACACGGTAGGTGCTTCGTGGGCTGGAGTCGAAACAGGCGGCGTCGTTGATCCGCTTCTCCCGGACCATCTCCGAGTAGGCTGCTCGATCCTGATGTTCGACGATCTCGAGGGTGATCCCTACCCGGGCGTACTGCTCCGCCATCAGGCGGGCC
>JBDHCH010000543.1:0-3884 GCA_039592115.1 Gemmatimonadota bacterium
TCACCACCGCCGGGTCCACCTCCACCTGCCCAAAATCGGGATTCAGCGTGGCGTCCATGGTGAGGTTGGAGCTGAGGCGATATTTCAAGTCCAGCCCGGTTCCGTAGAAGAAGTCGGAGCCGTCCCGATACGGGTTCTTGAAGCCCACTTCCGAGTCCTGGTCGATCTGGACGAACTCGGCTCGGCTCTGAACGTAGGGCAGCAGCTCCAACCCCCTGGACTGCTCCACCCCTCTGATCCCCACCAGGTCCCCGTACCGGGCGATCCCACCGGCCTCGTCCTTGGGTGTGAACGAGAACAGCTGGGTCTCCCTGTTCCGTGCTATGCTCCGGGCGATCTGAATGCCCCAAACCTGCTGGTCAGTATTCCGGAATCGGAGCTGGCTGAAGGGAATCCGAAGCTCGGCGGTCCACCCGGTCCCGTTGATATGGGTGGCAACTTCCCAAACCGGGTCCCAGGAGCTGTCTCCGCGACGGTCCTGACCTCGGGAAAGGGCTTCATCGCCCCTGACCCCAGAGGGATTCACCTCGAACTTGAAGCCGGTCCGGTTGTCGTTGTAGGAGTCCAGCGCGATGGTAAGCCAGTCCGAGTCGAAAAAGCCAGTCCGAGTCGAAAAGCATCCCGTCTCTCCGGCCCAGGCGGGTGGAGACGGGACTCCGGTCGTGGAGGACTGCGCCGACGTAGAGGGCGTCGTCGTCATAGAGCAGATACACCTCGGTCCCCTCCGTGGCGGGCTGCCCCTCCCACGGATCCAGCTGAGTGAACACGGTGGCAGGTTGGGCCCGCTGCCAGGCCTCCTCGTTCAGTTGGCCATCGAGATGGATGGAGCCATCGATCCTCACGGCCTCGACCGTTGGCATCTCGAAACCGTTGCGAGGTAGATCCTGACTGCCTTGGGCCGAGACCGGGCCCGCCCAGACGAGGCCGAAACAGACAAGGAGGATCCCAGATCTCCGGGTGGACCTCTGGCTGTGTGCCCCACGAATTACGGTGATTCTCAAGTTGATCTCCAGCATTGCGCCTACATGGCTTCGGCGGCCGACCCGAGAGCCAGCCGCCGAAGACACCCTATGAAACCTACAACAACTGAATGACACCGGGACCCCCCGGGAATGTTGAGCTGTGTCGGCACAAAACGAAGGCGGCTCCTTGCTCCGGATCGAGGGGGAGGGCAGCTTGCTCGAGTGGGCGGGGAACTTCCCCTGCTTTTCGGACGAAGCGTTCCTCTCTGGCTCGGAGGTGGAAACATGGATCGACGGGGCTGGTTCTTTTTCAGCGTTCTCCTGAGCGCCTTCTTCGCGGGCCAGGCGTTCTCTTCTTCGCCGCTTGTGGGTCAAGAGCCAGACCCACTCACTGCTTCAGCCACAGCCGAGGACGTGGTGAGAGAGCTGTACGATCTGGTCACCTTTCCGGCAGGGACCACACCAGATTGGGATCGAGGTCGGGCTCTGTTTCTTCCCGAGGGGGTGGTGGTGCTCCGTACCGGTTGGACCGAGACGACGGTCTTTTCGGTGGAAGGATGGGTTCAGGACTTCGTGACCTTCATGGAAGACCGGAACGTGGTGGAGACCGGGTTTACGGAGCGGATCGTGAGGACCCACGCGGTGGAGTTTGGGGACATCGCCCATGTCTGGGTTCTCTATGAGGCAGAGATCCCGGGTTCCGGACGCCCGGCCCAACAAGGTGTCGATTCCTTTCAGCTTGCCCGGAGAAACGGGACATGGCTCATCGCGTCCATCTTGAATGAGATCCCTACCCCCGATCGCCTGATCCCGGAGGTGCTCGCGGGTGGAACCGAGGGGTGATGGGAGCGGCGTTGGGCAGAACTGAGGCGCGTCCCTGATGGACCCGGGAGTCGCCTGGGGATTGACCGCCCTTTTTCTCCTCATGGCGGTCCTTTATGCGTCCGTGGGGCAGGGGGGTGGATCTGGCTACCTCGCCGCCATGGCCCTCCTGGGTGTTGCGCCAGCCGACATCCGGCAGACCGCTCTGACCCTGAATGTCGTGGTGGCTGGCATCGGCTTGGTCAAATTTGCTCGGGCGGGGTTCTTCGACTGGCGTCTTTGTGTCCCTTTCGTGGTGGCGTCGGTGCCGGAGGTGTTCAAGCCGACAGTGGCCGTGATTCTTCTATGGGCTGCGGGCCTGCTGATCTGGCGACCCCCACCGCGGGGCGAGAAGCCAAGGGGAAGACCGCCACATCTTATCGCTCTGGGGGCAGGCGGAGGAATCGGCCTGGTCTCCGGGCTCATCGGGATCGGAGGCGGGATATTTCTGGCCCCGCTGCTCATCCTTCGACGGTGGGCCGATCCGAAGACCACGGCGGGCCTCTCGTCAGCTTTCATTCTGGTGAATTCCCTGTCGGCCCTCGTGGGGGTCTTCTCACATTCACCGCGCTTTCCACCTCTCCTGCCACTCTGGATCGCCGTGGTGGCAGTGGGAGGATGGGTGGGGGCCGACTTCGGAGCGAAACGAATGAGCTCCCAGACCCTCCAGAAAGTATTGGCCGGGGTCCTGGTGGTCGCGAGCCTGAAGCTCTTTCTCGCCGGTTGACGAACCGCTGGCTGCGCCCCGAGCGGCGATTCTTGGCAGGCGCCGGTGCACGTCCCACGTTGAGACCGTCGAGAGGTCGAAGATCCACCCACTCAGGTAGCCGGAGGTGACAATGGTGAGGTGTCGGAGGCTCGTCTCTCTTTTTCTGCCCCTGTATCTCCTGCTGGCGTGTGGAGGGCCAGCGGGCAACGGGAACACCCCGGAGGAGGGTTCCGTGTCCACACCCGCCGCTTCCCTGTCGCCCATCCTGGCAACGAACGCGTTCTACTACTACGCAGACCTGGATGCCGCTTGGGAATTCTATGCTCGGGTCCTGGGATTCCAGACAGTCGCCGATTACGGGTTCGCGAAGATCCTGCAGGTCTCGCCGACCTCCTTTCTCACCCTGGTCGATGAGGCCAGAGGAATGCATGACTCCTTGGAGCCCAAGAGCGTCACGCTGGCCATTGTGACGGAGGAGGTCGAGGAGTGGTGGGACTATCTGGACGGCCTCGGTGTTGAAATGCGGGGGACGCTCGGTACCGTGGAGCCCGGGCAACCCCACGATGGTTTCGTAGCCATCGATCCGGAAGGGTACCTCCTGGAATTCGAGCGGTTCAACCCTCACCCGGAGAACACGGAGCTGATTCCCGTCCTGCAGGAGATTGAGCCCCTCTACCCGACCGCTGGCCAAGAGCCGGCTCCGGGAATCGAGACCCTGCGGCCGGAGAACCTCGGGGTCCAGGCTACGGTTGTGTGGCTCTACTATCGGGATCTGGGCCAGATCCAGTCCTTCTATCAGGCGGTCTTCGATCGGGACATCATCGTGGACCAGGGGTGGGCCAAGGTCTTCCAGACCTCACCGACCGGCTTCATCGGATTCGTCGACGGGGAGAGGGGCCTGCACTCTGCTACCGACGAGAAGGCTGTCACGGTCTCCTTCTTCACGGAATCTCTTGAGGCGTGGTTCGCCCACGTTCGAGATGTGCCCGGCTTTGAGGCGCGATCGCCGGAAATCGGTGCCGAGGGGGATTTCGTTCATACCTTCGTGGGGTACGATCCGGAGGGATACTATCTGGAGTGGGATACCTTTCTCGACGTGCCGGTCAACGACGAGCTCCTCCGCCGATTGCATGACGGCGTGAACGTGCCGATCGACGCACGTTCGTCCCCCGTCCAGGTCGGGATCGAGACGGAGCTGGGAACCATCGTCATGGACGTATTTCCCGAGCGTGCGCCGGGCACCGTGGCGAACTTCCTTCGCTACGTGGACGAAGGGTTCTATGATGGCGGCACCTTCCACCGTACGGTCAGAGCAGACAATCAGCCCAACGACTCGGTCCGGATCGCGGTCA
>JBDHCH010000544.1:0-2016 GCA_039592115.1 Gemmatimonadota bacterium
CACCTCCCCGAACTGCATGAGATCCGCCGCGATCTTGAGGGCCCGGTCGATGGGAATGGCGAAGCCCAGTCCCTCGCTTCCCCCGCTCCTGGAGAAGATGGAAGTGTTCACCCCAATGACCTCCCCCAGGGCATTGACCAACGGGCCTCCAGAGTTGCCGGGGTTGATGGAGGCATCGGTCTGGATCATTCCGAGGTAGAACCCCTGGTCCTGTTCCTGGGGGATGATGTGCCGTCCGACGGCGCTCACGACGCCCGCCGTGACCGTCGGTTCCGAGTTGGAGAGGAGGTATGCGAAAGGGTTTCCGATCGCCATGGTCCACTCCCCGATCATGAGGCCCTGGGAGGTGCCCAGGGCAGCCGTCGGGAAGTCCTCCCCTTGGATCCGAAGTACGGCCACATCGGTGACGCCGAGTGACCCGGATTTCCTCCGCCCCTCGGACCACGTGGTCGTTGGTCAGGATGTATCCGGCTTCGTGGAAGATGATTCCGGATCCGAAACCGGCCGCCTGCCGGCCCGCGCCGGGGGGGAGAAAGAACTGATCCCAGAAACTCCGGGCCCGGACCTGCTGCCGGCGGAGAACGTTCACGCTCACCACCGCTGGAGCGATGCGTTCGGCGGCCCGGGTCAGGGCGGTGGTCCGCCCCGTGGTCAATTCCTGATTGGAGGCTTCGCGCTGGGCTGTCTGATCCTGGGGGAGAGGGGAGCCGGAAGACCTGGCTCCGCCCTCGCTCGCCGCCCGAATCTCGGCCCCGACCTCCTGTGCCAAAATAGTGTCCGGCCGCCCACCCTGGCCCTCCCCACCACAACCCACCATCGGCAGAACGGCCACCGCAACCAGCATACCCAGAACGATCCTACGATCCATCATCCCTCCTCCTACAGCTCCTGACCCATGGACTCCCAGTCCTTTAGGAACGCGTCGATCCCCTTGTCGGTCAGAGGGTGTTTCACGAGTTGCCAGAGGACCTTCGGCGGAATCGTGGCGCAGTCGGCGCCCAAGAGGCCGGATTCCACGACGTGCTGTGGGTGCCGGATGGAGGCGACCAGGATTTCCGTCTCCATCCCGTAATTGTCGTAGATCTGACGGATCTGGGAGATCAACTCCATCCCGTCGTGGGCGATGTCGTCCAGACGCCCCACGAAGGGGGAGATGAACGTGGCGCCGGCCTTGGCAGCGAGCAAAGCTTGGAGGGGAGAGAAGCAAAGGGTCACGTTCACGCCGATGCTCTCCGCCCGGAACCTCCGGCAAGCCTTGAGCCCATCCTCGGTCAGGGGGACCTTGATCACGATATTCGGGTGCAGGGCCGCCAATCTCAGGCCCTCGGCGATCATGGTGTCCGCGTCGAGCCCCACAACCTCTGCGCTAACCGGCCCGTCGACGATCTCAGCGATATCCTTGAAAATCGCCTTTGCGTCCCGGCCTTCTGCGGCCCTGGCGAGAAGCGTGGGGTTGGTGGTGACGCCATCGATGAGACCGGCGTCCGCGGCTCTGCGAATTTCCTTCAGGTCGGCGGTGTCCAGAAAGATCTTCATTCGGTTCGTCCAGGAGGTTCGAGGGAAAACCTAAATCTAGCGCAGAATTCGTTGAGGGGTAATCCGGCTCGCCATCTCAGTTACGCATCCGGTGGGCCATTTTCGTGCCCTTTTTCCGGCGACTCCGGCGGAGGGCTCGAACTCCGAGTTCTGGAGGGGTCCAACGGCAAAGGATCAGGGTACTGAACCTCGGTGAGGAAGAGCCCTTCGGAGGGAGCCGGGGCCGAGGTAACGTGCGGCGTGTTCGGATTGGAAAGGAGGGCCTCCATCTCCGCCAAAGGCCGCCGTCCGAGGCCCACGTCCACCATGGTTCCTACAAGGTACCGCACCATGTGGTGAAGGAACCGGTTGGCCGTGATGTGAAACGCCAGCCCAATCGTTCCCCAACCCACCCAGGCCGCCTCCGAGACGATGCTCCGGTCGCCACGATGCTCCTGCCCGGACTTGGCGAACCCCTTGAAGGAGTGGTTGCCGAGGAGG
>JBDHCH010000545.1:0-2114 GCA_039592115.1 Gemmatimonadota bacterium
TCAGCACGGCTTCAGATCCCGATCCGATCCCCTTCGCCCCCGGGAGAGGCATGAGTTGCCGGACCAGGTCCGTGACCGTGCCCAAGGGGATCCGGTGCTCACCTCGATAACCCTTGGTGCGAGCGACTCGCCCCCCTTCCTCCTCAACGCCGGCCAGGAACTCGGTGGCGAGCCTGGTCTTTCCTATTCCGGTGGGACCTACGATGCAAGCCGATCCCGAATAACCGGTCCGGACCCTCTTCCAGAGTCCGATCAGGTCCAACAGCTCACCGGCCCTGCCCACGAAGTGCCGACTCTCCCCCATCCGGCCTGGATTTGTGCCGGCCTCCTTCTCCAGCGCCTCCGTCAGCCGCCCTTCCAGCCTGGCCAGCCGTTCTATGCCATCCGCGGATACATCCCCACCCCGCTTCGCGTCCTCCAACGCCTGTCTCGCAGATACATCCCCACCCCGCTTCGCGTCCTCCAACGCCTGTCTCGCAGCGGGAAACCTCCTCAAGGCCAGGAGGGTCTCGACCAGAAGGATCCGTGCCTCCAAAGAAAAGGGATTCAGTTCGATGGCCTCTGCCAAGAGGTCGAGCGCTTCCTCAGCCTTTCCGTCCTCGGTCAAGGAGACCGTCTTGTCCAGGAGGGCCCGGAAGAACCCGACACTCAATACCTCTTGTCGCTCCTCCTTCCAACGGTCCCACTCCCGACAGTCAGGGAGATTCAGCCCCCTGAGCAGAGGACCGTTCCAGAGACCCCGCGCCTCCTCGAGGTTCCCATTCGCGATGGCTTCTCGGAATCCATCCCCATCGGAGGAAAGGGTGGAGCGAACCGGATCATCTCCTTCAATGGCTCCCTCCCCCAACTCCCTTCGAATCATCCAGATGGCCTGTCGAACAGAATGCCGAGCACGCGGGGGAGGAGAAGTCGGCCAAAGGAGGCCTGCCAGCTCATCCCGACTGACCGGCCGCCCCTCCAGGGTGAGAAAGCACAAAAGGGCCAGGGGCTTGCCGACGGGGAACTCCACGGAGCTCCCGTCAAACGTCTGAATGACGGGTTCCCCGAGAAGCACGAGACGATGGCCCATGAGCGTTTCCATACGGCGAGGTCTGCGCCATTCCCCGAGGGGACTTGAGCCCCTCTCGTGCCTCGGAGACCGAGGGCCGTCAAGGGGGGAGGGTGAAATTCCGGGTCTCGATCCTCCGGGTCAAGGGCCGGATTGACGCTGATTTGACGCTACGTGCCCATCCTCTCGGCGTGACCATTCGAGCGAGTACTCCTCCGCAGCTCGAGTGGGGACTGAATGACGCATTCCGAGGGAAGCCTTCCGAACAGCATGGGCCACGTCCTCACACCCCTTCAGGCCCTCCTGTCACGAAAGATCGGACCTGGCGAGATGGATGAAGCGCCTATCCCCCGATAGCCTCGAGGGACCGCACGCTGCGAAATGCTCGGTCGGCCAGTGTGGCGGCCAGTGGAATGCCGATCCCGACGATGAGATTTCCCACCACATTCGACCCGCCAAAACCATCGTCCTCATTCGTAAGCGAGAGCACCAGTCCGGGGACGGCCACAAGAGAGGCAGCGAGGAACGTGTGGGGGAACCTTCCTCTGGAAACCGAAGTGGTTCCGAAAAAACGAGCTCCCAGCGTGGCGCCGAGCTGAGGGAGGGTCATCCAGGCCAGGTGGGAGGCAGTCTCGGCGACGCCTGAACACGGGGAAGTCTCGAAATGGGACGAGATTCCGTCGAAGGTCAGGCAGGGATCGGCCACAGCATATCCCAGGGCAAGACCGAGGGCGGTCCCAACGAAGGCGGACCCCATGACGCTTACCCATGGATAGGGCTCGGGCTCAACGGCCCAGTCGTATCGGGTCCGCCAGACCCGAGGCGGGGCATCCTCTCGCTCGCCAAGAACGTCGGCGGCTGTCCGGGTTTCGATCAGGATCACCCCGTACCGTGAGTCGGTCCCATAGGCCACGCCCGCTTCCCCGGGAGGAATCACCTCCATGCGCTGGATGTTCTCCAGGGGGAGGCTGGTGAACAGGTATTCCGGAACGGATACACGGACGCCATCCAGGAAGACCATGGGGAGTTTGCATGCCAGAGTTTCGTGCAGGGAAACCGGCGTACG
>JBDHCH010000546.1:0-3519 GCA_039592115.1 Gemmatimonadota bacterium
GTTCCGGGTCGACGTGCGCTGATGCCTGTCCAGGGCATTCAGGACCACATTCGTCTTTCCACCAGCGAACCACTTGAAGAACGGTGCGTTGGAGTCGTCCAGGACGCTCTCCCAAGGGGCGTACCAGTTCAACAGCTCTTTCGCCCTGGCTTCCCAAAAGGCGACAGGGTCGGCGGCGGCCTCGGCCCGGAGGGCATCATAGTCCGGGACGTGGGCGGCAGTGACGATTTCCTGTGGAGGGTGATAGACGGTGCGGTCCTCGGACATGGAGCCTCCTGAGGGTTGTGACGTGTGGGGCGGGATTCGCCCCGGGGGCTCGCGTCGCCCCCGGATTCCCACGATAGCGATGTCGGGATGAAGAGATTGCCAGTCCCGAGTCTAGTGCGCCTCCAGCGCTCCGTCCAGAGGTTGCTGGCCCCCTCCACTTCCCTCCACCACGGCGATCTGAAGCCTGTACGGACCGATCTCTCCCGCAGCAAAGGAAGTCACGATCACGGAGTAGGTGCCCGTAACCGGGGCCACCAGCTCGATGTGAGAGTGCATGGTGTCATCAGCCCAGTCGTCGTTCCGCTCCTGGTCCCCGGCAGGGGTTTCCAGGATCAAATACGTATCGAATTCCGGAGACTGGACATCCACGATGAGAATTTGCCCCGCCTGGGCCTCGACGGTGAACTCGTCGAAGTATTCCCCCTCCCTCTCCAGAGTGCCGTCGTGGGTCATCTCCGAGACGACGGATCCCTCCAGCGCGACCCCTCCGGGCCCGAGGCCTTCGCCCTTCACGAACGTGGCGATCCGAAACCCGCACGGCTCCACGGAGCACTCGACCATGTGAGCGGCCATCCGGTACTCGCCGGTCTCACTGGCAGCGAACTCTATGATGGGGACGGCGTCGGGAAGGATGTCTGCGCCGACGTCCGTTCCGGAGGTGTCCAGGAGGACGAGGTCGAAATCCCCGCAGTCGTTGTCACAGACACCGACGAACTGGTAGTCGAGGCCCGCGACCACACGGACCGGGAACCGGATCTCCTGGCCCTGATCCAGGCTGCCTGATTCGATCTCTCCCCCCTGGACGTATCCCTCCTCGGCCAGCTCCGTACGGAGAAGTGCGAGGCGATCGTCCATGTCGTCCCCGTAGGGGCTGAACTCGTCGGTGAACTCTCCCTCGAAGATGCCCACGGCGTAGTCGCAAGACTGGAGGGCGCAGGCCACCATATCCACCTGAACCTGATGGGCGCCCGTCCTCTCCGGAGTGAGGATGAGGACCGGCTGGGCATCGGGGAGATAGTCTGAGTTCAGCATCTCTCCGGTGGAATCCAGGACGGCCAGATCCAGATCGGTGCAGTCGTCGTTACAGAATCCCACGACCATGTAGTCCGTTCCAGCCCGAAGAGCCACCTGGAACGTGGTTTGAGCCTCTGCCTCCAGTGACCCCTCCTGGAGCCGGTCCGTGAGCGAGAACCCGCTGGCGGTTTCTGCAAACTCCTGGATCATCTGGGCAGGGGTCTGGGCCGACCCGGATACGGGCCACAGTCCCAAAGACCCTGCGAGGATGATGGAAACGGAGAGCGCCGGTGAGGTAGGCCGACGGGACGGGAAACCGGCGTCGCGGGTCTGGCGAGACATTGGTGCCTCCCGATGGATGCGGGAATGAACCGGGGTCAACGGTGCTGGAATGATGCGATCAGGAAGGCGGAGGTGCCAGGTTCCTCTCCATCAGGGCCGAGGGATCAGGGCTCCTCCCCATGAACTCGCGGAAGAGATCCTCCGGATCGGCGCTGTCCCCTCGGGAAAGGATACTCTGCACGTAGGACCGTCCGGTCTCCCTGTTGAAGATGCCCTCCCTCTTGAAACGGCTGAAAGCATCGGCGTCCAACACCTCCGACCAGAGGTAGGAGTAGTAGCCGGCGGCATACCCTCCGCTGAACAGGTGCGTGAAGGTGGTGAGGATGTGGCCTCGGGCGAAGGAAGGATCCGGCGAGAAGGGGAGGAGGAAGCCCTCGGTGAACCTCATGACGAACTCCCCGGCATCCTCCTCCGGGAGCGCCGGGGCCAACTCTCCATGAAGAGCCAGGTCCAGGGTCCCGAAAGAGAGCTGGCGCATTTGCTGCCATCCCCCCATGAAGCGCCGGGCAGCCAGCATCCGGGAGAGAAGGTCAGTCGGAATCGGGTCCCCGGATTCGTGATGCCTGGCGAAGAGGGCGAGCGCCTCCTCCTCCCAGGTCCAATTCTCCATGAGCTGGGAAGGGAGCTCCACCCAGTCCCAGGCGACGTTTAGCCCACCGCGACTGGAACCTCCACCCGTGACGTCAGATGGTGGAGGAGGTGGCCGAACTCGTGGAAGATAGTCTGGACCTCCCGGTGGTTGAGGAGGGAGGGTTTTTCCCCCTCCGGCGGAGAGAAGTTGCCGGAGATGAACCCCAGATGGGGTTTGAAGGAACCATCCTCCTGTGGGCCTCCCGTCAGGAAGTCGTTCATCCAGGCTCCCTGGCGCTTCTCTTTTCGAGGGAGCCAGTCCGTATAGAACGATCCCAGCCAGACCCCTTCCTCGTCCTGAACCTCGTAGTAACGGACATCGGGATGCCAGGTTTCCAGGATGGTGACCTCTTCCACCACGAGGCCGAATATCCTCTCCACCAGCTGGAACAGCCCGGTCATGACGGCTTCCAAGGGGAAGTAGGGCTTGAGGATCTCGTCGGTGATATCGAAGCGATCCTTGCGGAGAGATTCCGCCACGAACGCCACGTCCCAGGGCTGGAGGGTGTCCATGCCCCGCGCCACGGCGTGATCCCGAAGCATCTCCACGTCCGTTTCCCAATAGGGCCGGGTGCGTTGAGCCAGATCCCGCTCGAACTCGACGGCCCGATCTCCCGATCTGGCCATGGCCTGTTCGAGGCGATAGTCGGGGAAGTGGCGATACCCCAGGAGGCGAGCCATCTCCTGCCGGAGGGAAAGGACCTGAGGGATGATCCCCGTGTTGTCGAATTCCCCGTCGCGGCACCGGCCCACGTAGGCTCGGTGGATCTCCTCCCTCAAGGCCCTGTCTTCGGCGTACTTCATCACGGGCTCGTAGGAGGGAAAATCCAGGGTCAGGATCCAGCCCTCCAGATCCTTTTCGCCTGCGGCGTCCTGGAAGCGCAGCCTGGTGCCCTCGGGGATGCCGGCCAACCTGGATTCGTCTGTGACGTGGAGCTGGTAGGCCGCCGTGGCGTCCAGAACGTTCTCACTGAATTTCTGCTCGAGTACCGCCATCTCGACCCGGATCTCTTCCAGTCGCGCTTTCTCCGATGCTGGGAGGTCGGCCCCAGCTCTTCGGAACTCACGGAGCGTCTTCTCCAGGTTCCTCGCGCGGACCCCGCTGAGGCCCCCAGCCTCCGGAGTAGCGGCGAATGCCTTCAGCTGCTGCCAGAGACCTTCGTTGAGGGGGAGCCTGGACCAGAACTGTGTGATCTCCGGGAGGACGGCCTTGTACGCTTCACGGAGATCCGGAGTTTCCGCCACGTGAAGGAGGTGGTGGACAGG
>JBDHCH010000547.1:0-2458 GCA_039592115.1 Gemmatimonadota bacterium
AGAAGGAGCTGCTGGTGCCCATCTCGTGGTGATCGGTGACGACGTTGGCACGCCACCGGTGGTGGAAGTCCACCCGGGCCCGGCTCTCGGGGTTCACCAGGAGGAACCAATCCCGGTTGAGGTCGAACCAGTAGTGGTTGGTCCGGCCCCCGGGCCACCCTTCGTTGTGCTCCCGATCCAGGTTGTCGGCTACGAACGGTTCCGCCCGGTGCGAGTTCACCCACTGGGTGTACCGGCCCCTCCCGTCGGGATTGAGGGTCGGCTCGACATGAAAGACGGCTTCCTCCAGGTACCGTTCCATCTCCGGCCCGGTGCCCGCCACCAGCCAGTAGGCCGTGAGGAGGGCAGCCTCCCCCGCAGACGCTTCATTCCCGTGGACGTTGTACCCCAGGTGGGCGATGGCGGGGAGGTCCGGGTTCGGTGGTGCGCCCGGCTCGAGGGAAGCCAGGTGGGCGAGGCGAATCTCCTCCAGGCGGGCATGATTCGCCGGGGAGGTCACGGTGAGAACGGGCATGGGCCGGTTCTCGTAGGTCATCCCGATGGACTGGTAGGTGGCCCGTTCAGAGAGCCGGGCCAACTCCTGCATGTACGCGGCGATCATGTCGGGCCGCGTGGTGAAGGTCCCGATGGGGTAGCCCAGGAAGTCCTCCGGAGAGGGGATCCCGGAATCGAAGCTCACCCCCGATGGGAAGAAGTAGTCGGATTGGCCGGAAAGGGGCGCCCGAGTCGGGAAAATCAAACCCAGGGCGAGGAGGAAGAAGGGGATACAAGTTGCGAAACGGCGACGGATAGAAGGGAGACCGGTCATGGTGCCTGCGTCCTCTCGGAGGATCGAGAATGAAGGTCTGTTGGGGCGGCCCAGTCGGCGCCTGCCGCCCGAGCCGCTGAAGACAACCGAATTGTTTACACGGGGGAAGTGTGGGGGTGGACTCGCGGGTGGGGCAATGGGGGAAGGAGGAAATGGAAAGCAAGCGGCCCGGCGTTCCCGCCCGGCCGCTGGACCGTACCTCCCCTTGGGCGAGCGGATCCGAGCGCTACCCACCCACCGGGCCTGGACCGATATCGAGGGGATGGGATGGAGGTTTCAAGAGCCCTATGGGAGGAGGGGTAGTGTCGGTGGGTTTGGGTGCTTGCGCCTCTCACTTGGGAGTGAGGCCGCGGGGGTGGGTGGGAGGGGAAATGCGTTGCGGGGGACCTGAGATGCGAGGGCAGTATCCTCCTTCGCCTGGGCCGTGACCAGCGGTTTTGTGGGCGCGCCGGAGGCGGACACAGCATGGCCGCGGCGGTGGGGAGGTGGAGGGAGGGTTCGACCGTTCGGGTACAGATTGTCAAATCTATTGACGAATTGCACCATTTCATTCAGGCGTTGGTGGATGGCTCGGAACCTGAAGCGGATTCCCCCCTCCCCCCGGTGACCTTCACCGCACACGGACACTATCGGGCATCCCAAGATCGGTCATCGTGTTCAGGATCTTGCAGGCGAGGTTGACCTCGATCCGCTGGCCGTTTCCTTTCTCCTGCGCAGCCTCGTAGACCGCGCCCGCATCGTAGACCCCGTCGGCCATGAAGGTGGCCACCCGATCGTCTATTCGATCCAGGAGCTCAGGCAACCGGGCACAGTCGGCCGTCCGTCGGCTGGTCAGGTCCGAGGCGAGGATCTCTCCGGTGTCTGCGTTGACTGCCAGATGCAGCTTCCGCCAAACCCTCCGCTTCGGTGGCTTTCTTAGATGGCCGACATGGACCCGCAAACCTGTGCTTTCGATGAGCAGGTGGATCGGTTCGTCTTCGGCAGGCCTCTTCAATGGGAGGGTCCCGAGCCTCTGAAGGCGTCTGGAGAGGGTCGTGTGATCGGGGATCCGGAGGCCCAGCCCGAGGAGACTGGCCAGCGACCGGAGGAACCCTTGGTCTGGCGGAGCGGGAGGCGGAAAATCATGCGGATGGTCAGCGCTGCCTCGATGGCCAGGTCCGAATAGGTGGGCTGACCACCGGGCCTTCCGGTGGCGGGAGCCCGCCAGGCCTCCACAGCGGCGTCCGAAAGCCAGACTGTGAGGGCACCACGCCTCTGAAGCCCGGCCTCGTAATCGGCCCAGTTCCGCACCTGGTATCGGGATTCGGCGTACTCGTACTGGCTGCGTTTGGGGTACCGCATCGACGGTCACTCCGGGTTGAGGCAGCGGTACCCTCAAGACGTAACCCCGGCCGGATCCATGCACCAACGCCCATTGAAACTTTCTCGCGTTGGCGGTCGTCATAGTACCATGAATGTCGACAACCCTTCTGGCCGAGATACTCTGTGATGCGCAGAAAGAAAGATCTTCTCCACGGTACACTCGACCTTCTTATTCTGAAGACCCTCGACCTGGAACCCCTCCACGGATGGGCCATCTCCAAGCGGATCCGGCTCCTTTCGGAGGATGTTCTGAACGTGGGTCAGGGATCCCTCTATCCAGCCCTCCAT
>JBDHCH010000548.1:0-2281 GCA_039592115.1 Gemmatimonadota bacterium
CGGAGGGGTGACCCGGCCGGAAGGGGTCGGAAGACCGCGCCGGCTGAAACCACCAGGAGCGTGCTCCGGAGGTCGCAGGTGCTCCCCGTGCAGCCAATCCCGCCGACAGGCACTTCCGAGTCGGATCCGAATAGCCCGGTCACTCGGAGACTCAAGGGACTGTCGGAAGCCGACTCCAGAGTCAGGCCGTATGCCAGAGAGGTCTCCTGCTCCCCGACGTTGCGGACCCCGTCCGTGGTTTCCACGGTCCCGAGATCGGAGACCGAGGCATACAGTCCTACCTGGGGAATGATCCGGAATTGTCCCTCAGCCGCGGAGGGGAGGAAGAGGACGCAGAGTAGAAGCGATGCAGGGAAGCTGGTGATTCTGGTCATGGGGATGTCCGAAACGAGGAAGGCCGCGGCCGCGGATCGTATGGGATCGGGAATTGCCGACCCGAGGGTGACCACGCCCGCGACCATTCCTGTTCGTTACACCGTCCCGTTCGGCGGAGATCCTCCGGAAGCCCATCGAACGGCCACACAAGTCTTCGCGGGAGGAGGGCCGGCAAACCTCGCCTGCAGACTTTCGCCCTTGTCAGAGATCCAGCCGACTCGGAGACTGGGGTGGATCAACCGTCACCTCAACTGCGCAGGAAGCCGTGATCAGAGACCGGATTGAGCACAGGAGTGGATCCCCCCTTCGGTGGGGGGCCGGAGCGTTGGCCCTCTTGGCGATAGCTCTCACCGGAGGATGCCAGCCCGTCAGTGGACCCGACGCCCTCACCGGGGATTGGGATCACTACCGGATGCTCGGAGCCGAGCCCAGCGGTGGGTTCGAGGCCAAGCGCCGATTCGGGTACGTCCACTTCGAGGGTGTGGACCAGGCCAGCGCCTGGTTCCACCGGAGAGCGGGCGGAGACCTGGAGGTCATCGAGGGGTTGGCTCTCGAAGGCGACTCCCTCTTCATGGACTTCGCTTCGGGCAACTCCATTCGGGCGATCATGGCGGGAGACACCATCAGCGGACGCATTTTTCGCGACGGTCAGCCAATCCAGCGGATGTGGTTTGTCCGGCGAGATGCGCCTCCGGTCTATGAGCCGTACTACCCTCTCTGGTCGGGAGAAGTCTCCGATTCCTCGTTCGCGGTGGAGATCGATCCGGCCGTTCCCATGCAGGCGCGGGACGGCACCACCCTCATGAGCTTCGTCGCTCGACCCGTTGGGGAGGGGCCGTTCGGCGTGGTCATGGAGCGGACGCCGTACCTGCGAGTGGACACCGCAAACGGAGTGTTCTGGGCCTCCCGTGGATTCATCTACGTGAAGCAGGACGTTCGGGGCCGGGGCGGATCCGACGGCATCCTGGACATGAACGCCGGGCAGGAGGAAGACGGATACGACGCAGTCGAGTGGGCCGCGTCACTCCCGGGCGGCAATGGGAAAGTGGGGATGATCGGCCGGTCCAACCCTGGACTCTACGCCTGGTACGCCGCCATCGCCGCTCCGCCTCACCTCACGTCAATCGCCCCGGTGGTGGCCACCGCCGATCCCATCCGGCTCGTCCCGTACATCGACATGGTGTTCTCGCCTACCATCGTCCCCTGGCTCTGCTACACCGCGGTGAAGGAGACCCTCTCGGACATGAGCAGCGTGGATGTGGTGACCGCCTTCAACCACCTCCCCGTCATCGAGGCCNCGTGGATGTGGTGACCGCCTTCAACCACCTCCCCGTCATCGAGGCCGCCGAACGTGCCGGGTGCCCTCGGCCCCAGTTCTGGGACGACTGGTTCGACCATCAGTACCTGGACGAGTACTGGCAGGCCCTCTCCATCGAAGCCCGACTGGATCGGGTGAAGGTTCCGGTGCTGGGGATCGCCGGGTGGTATGACGACGCCCGGGGCAACATCCGGAACTTCGTGGGGCTGGACACCCTCCCGGATCCCCCCTTTCAGCGGATGGTCATGGACCCGGGAGCACACAAGGGGATCGATTATGTGAACGGCGACTTCGGCCCCCAGGCCAGGATCGATCACCGGGCCCTCCAGCTGCGGTGGTTCGATCACTACCTGAAGGGGCTTCATCATGGGGGACAACGAGTGGAGAACGGAGAACGAGTGGCCCCTGGCCCGGACCGAGTTCACGAATTTCTATCTGCACTCGGAGGGTGACGCCCGTGGGCCGGGAGGGAATGGATCGCTTTCAACCACCCCGCCGGATGCCGACGAACCGGCCGATACCTTCACGTACGATCCCGGCGATCCCACCCCCTACCTGGTGGACGCCAGGGAGTTGGAGCTCGGCCTC
>JBDHCH010000549.1:0-3448 GCA_039592115.1 Gemmatimonadota bacterium
ATCCAGAACTCGATCCGAATGAAGGAGAAGGATAATGACCGGAGGCCGCGCTGGTGGAATGGACACCATGACCCCCGAAGGCCTGCTGGCTCTTTATGGGTTGACGCAGGATGATTTGGAGATCCTCAGGCCCTTAGGGGAGCAGGTCGAGGACCACATGGACGGGATGATCGATCAGTGGTACGGCTGGATGAAGGGCTATCCGGAGTTCGATCTCTTCTTCTCGGATGCTGAGGTGCAGGAACGGGCCCAGAGACTCCAGAAGATAGCTTGGGAAGTCTTCATGGCCGGGAAGATCGACGAAGACTATGTCCGGCGCCGAGTGGACATCGGGGAGGTCCACGCCCGCATCGGCCTCCCTTTGAGCGCTTATTTCGCTGGAATGAACCACTTCCTGACCCTGGTTCATGACCTGGCCGAAAAGCTGGACATCCCCGATGGGGAATGGGGGAAGATCTCTTTCGTCCTCACCAAGCTCATGCATCTGGAAACGGCGGTGGTCGTCCACACGTACAACGCCGTGACAGAGGAGGCTCTGACGGCACAGGCCAAGTCCCTCATGGAGATGTCTACCCCGGTGACCGAGATCTGGGGGGGAATTCTCCTCCTGCCCATCGTGGGCATCATCGATTCTCACCGTGCCCAGGACATCATGAACGCCGCCCTGGCGAAGATCGCCGAAACCCAAGCCCGGATCTTCATCATGGACATCAGCGGCGTGGGAGTAGTGGACACGGCCGTGGCCAACTATCTGATCAATGTCACTCGGGCCACGCGCCTCATGGGATGTGAATCCACGATTTCTGGGGTGTCACCTGCCATAATCCACGATTTCTGGGGTGTCACCTGCCATTGCCCAAACGATCGTGGAGTTGGGTATCGACGTTGGGCGCCTCAAGACGACGGCTACCATGCAGGACGCTCTGGCTGGTGCCTTCCAGAGGCAGGGACTGGAGATCCACCAGGCTGCGGACGGCGATGCCGGCTGATTCCGTCCCCCGCATCCCTCTGCGGGTTTCCCAGGGGACCGTCGTCGCCTCGATCCAGGTCGACGTAGACCCTGACGTCCTGTCCCAGCTCCAGGACGACCTCCTCGAGACGGTTCAGGTGTCGGGTGCCACAGGGGTGATAATCGACCTCTCGGCCCTTGGGATCCTGGATCCCGGAGACCTGGACGAGCTCCGAGCCACCATCGACATGGCTGCCCTCCTGGGAGCGAAGACAGTGTTGGCCGGCATGAGACCCGGAATGATCTCGGCCCTCATGGATTTGAATGCAAATGTAGATGGACTGGACGCCGCTTTAACCCTGGATAACGCCTTTGATAGGCTCAAGGAGCTAGAGAACTTTGATGGCGGCGACCCTTGGCCCTGGGACGATGAGAATTCCGATTACTAAGGACCAGGATGTGACCCGGGCGGTCCTGGAGGGGACCCGAAGAGCTACGGAACTGGGTCTGGATCAAGTGACCCGGCAGAGGGTCTCCACGGCCATCTCGGAGCTGGCCCGAAACATCATCAAATACGCTGGGGGAAAGGGAGCCGTAATCATCAGCACCGTGTCAGAAGCGGGGCGAATGGGCTTGGAAGTAGTGGCCGCTGATCGAGGACCCGGAATCGAGAACGTGGACGAGGCTCTTGAGGACCATTTCAGTTCCGGCGGGACCCTGGGCTTGGGGCTTCCCGGTGTGAAGCGCTTGATGGATGAGTTCAGTATCGAGTCTGAGCCCGGCGTAGGCACCACGGTGACAGCCCGGATCTGGGTGTAGGTAATGGAAACACCCCTTCAAGCCGCAGCTTTCGTGAGGCCCTGCGTGGGGGAGCGACTGAGCGGGGACTGCACCCTTATCGAGAAGAGGGAGGATCTGACCTGTGCCGTGCTTATCGACGGGCTGGGCCACGGCGCACGAGCCAGCGAGGCGGTTCGGGGCCGATGGACGGACGATCCAAAGAGGACCCTGAACCTTCTCCACGAGGGGATGAAGAGCTCAGCGGGAGGTGTCGGGGGCGTCTGCGTAGTTGATGAGAATAGGAGGGAGCTGGTGTACGCCGGAGTGGGGAACACGGTGGCCCGGATCCTAGGGAACAAATTGCGGAGCTTCGTCTCGGTGCCCGGCACCCTCGGAAAGCAGATGCGGGAGCCCAGGGTGGACCGTATCGCCCTGAATGATGAAGACATCGTTTTGATGCACTCCGACGGGATCAGCGATCGGGCGCCTTTGGGTGAGTACCCGGAGATCCGGATCCACTCGGTCCAGACCATCGTCCGGACCATGGTCAAGCGTTTCGGACGGACCTTCGACGATGTGTCCTGCATCGCCATGAGATACTCCCGATGACCTCTCTGGGTACCCTCTTGCTGGGAACCCCAAACGGGGTTTTGGAAGCCCGCCGGAAAGTCAGGTCTGCGATCCTGGGGCTCACCGAGGACGAGGTTCTTGCAACGCGACTGGGCACCATGGTCTCGGTGGTGGGGCGGGACCTTGCTCAGCATGGCGGCTCCTCTTCCCTGGAGATCGCCGCCGACGAGGAGCGCCTGGGGCCCAACCTCGCCTTCTATTTTCGGGGCGCTTTTTCCCCCGGTACGCCCGGACTCGTGGAACGATTCTCTTCCAAGGTGGATGCTACCACTGACGAAGAGGGCATGCCCACGCTTAGAGCCCTCATCCCCCTCCCACTGACAAGTCCTCCCGGACCCAAGGAGCTCTCCGCAGCCCGTTCCACCCTCCTGAGCAAGAGCAAGGACGAACTCACGGTCGAGATCCAAGCGAAGGCCGAGGAGTTGGAGACCAAGAATGTCGAGCTGCAGGAATCACTGGACAACCTACGGCGCACCACATCCGCAAAAGAGAGGATGGAAGGGGAACTGAACATTGGTCGGGAGATCCAGTTGAGCATGCTGCCCCTGGAGTTCCCGGCCTTCCCGCACCGGAAGGACTTTGACGTCTTCGCCACTTTGGAGCCGGCCCGGGAAGTCGGTGGGGACTTCTACGACTTCTTCCTGGTGGACGAAGACCATCTCTGCTTCTGCGTCGGGGACGTATCGGGAAAAGGCGTGCCCGCTGCTCTCTTCATGGCCGTCACAAAAACCCTCATCAAATCCAGGGCCACGAACGATCTCTCCCCGGCCAGCATCCTGACCCACGTCAATGACGAGCTGGCTTACAAGAATGAGTCAGCCATGTTCGTGACCCTTTGGCTGGCCATCCTGGATCTCCAGACCGGGCGGTTCCAGTACTGTAACGCCGGCCACAATCCCCCATATCTGAAGCGCGCCGGGGATGGAATCCTCGTTCGCCTGGACAAGCGCCATGGTCCAGTGGTGGGAGCCATGGAGGGGTTGGCCTATGGGGAGGACGAGGCGGATATGGAAGCCGGTGACGTGATCTTCCTTTACACCGATGGGGTGACGGAAGCCATGGATCCTGCCGGAGAGCTGTATGAGGAAA
>JBDHCH010000550.1:0-2164 GCA_039592115.1 Gemmatimonadota bacterium
CCCGGGCCGGGGCCGGTAGCGAATCTGATGGATGATCCCGTCCCCGTTCAGGTCGTCCGCTGCATCCTCGTCCAGGAGCCCGTCCCCGTCGTTGTCCGTGGGACGGTTGGTGCTCCGGTTGGACTGGGCGGTGTTCAGGTACATCATGCTCCCGTCGGGGTTGTTCTTGGGCCGCAGGTAGACGGCCCGGGTGTCCAGGAGGTGGGTGATCTCCTCGTCGGACCCGTAGCGCTCCACCAGGTGCTGCATGAGCCAGAGCACCGACTCACCGGCAGTCACCTCCCCGGAGTGCCGGTTCCCCTCGAAGAAGGCCGCCGGCTTGTCCGTGGCCGGTCCCGTCTCCTTGTTGGTGATGGTGGCCTGGAGGATGGGACGGCCTTCGAAGCTCCGGGCCACTTCGTACACCTCCACCAGATTCGGGTATTCCTCTTCCCAGCGGTGCATCCAGGCGTACATGACTTCCATGGTGTGGAACTTGTCGAAGGTCAGAGTCTCTCCAGCCTCGTATTCCACCTCGGGGTGCTGAACCTTCGGGAAGAAGTTCACCCCGTGCCGGAATCCCTTCAGGGTATACCACTCGGGAACCCCGTGCCGGAATCCCTTCAGGGTATACCACTCGGGAAGCGGCCCCTGCCGTTCCTGCTGCTGGAACCCCCTCATTCCTTGAGCGCCCACCGAGGAAGGCAGAAGGAAGGCTCCCAGGAGGAGAGAAAGAGAAACGATCACTGCACCTTTTCGCATGTTGGTTCTCCAGGTTGAACGTGGCCTGGGGCAACCTGCGCGTCGGACCTTCACCGTACAAGGGGGGGATGTTTAGCAGCAGCCCCGGGGCTCCCGACCGGTCCAGGGTTGACGAACGGAGGGGCATAGCGGCAGGGTAGGGACTCGACGACCATCTCCTTCGAAACCGCCCCCGCGAGGGACCCGTCCCATGCCTCTTCACGACCTTCCCTTCGAGCTCGACGTCCCCCAGGCCCGGGAGACCATTCAACCCTTCATCCGGAGGACCCCAACGATGAGGATGAAGGAGTTCGAGAGCCCGCCGGGCGGAGGGGTATTTCTCAAGCTGGAGAACCTCCAGGTCACAGGATCCTTCAAGGTGCGAGGGGCAGCAAACCGGATCCTGACGCTGTCCCAGGAGGAACGGGGAAGGGGGGTGGTGGCCTGCTCCAGCGGGAACCACGGCCGGGCCGTGGCCCACATCGCCGGTATCCAGGGGATTCCTGCTGTGATCTGCGTCCCTTCGTGGGTCGATCCTGTGAAGAGGGAGGGAATGGAGGCGGCCGGCGCCCGGGTAGTCCTGGCCGGGGAGACCTACGACGAGGCAGAGGTCAGAGCTTTGGCTCTCGCTGAGGAGGAAGGGCGGGTGTTCGTGCAGCCCTTCGACGACCCCTGGATCGCGGCGGGGCAGGGGACCCTGGGGCTGGAGCTCCTGGAAGAGGTCCCGGAGCTTCACACGGTCCTGGTCCCGCTCTCGGGAGGTGGGCTGGCAGGCGGGATTGCCTACGCCATCAAGGAACAGCGGCCCGAGGCTCGCATCGTGGGAGTCTCGGCGAGCCGGGCCAGGGTGATGTACGAGAGCCTCAAGGTGGGGAAACCCGTACCAATGGAGGAGGAGGAGACGCTGGCGGAAGCCCTCTCAGGTGGAATCGGTCTGACGAACCGGTTCACCCTGCCTCTGGTCCGGGAGCTAGTGGACGAGCACGTCCTGGTCGAAGAGAGTGAGATCGGGGCTGCCATGCGCTTCGCCGCGTCGGCCCTCCACCTCTTGCTGGAGGGCGGCGGCGCGGTGGCTCTGGCAGCCGTTCTGAGCGGGAAATGCGACTTTTCCGGGGAAAGGGGCACGGAAGGCGTTGCCGTCGTTCTGAGCGGCGGGAACGTGTCCCTGAACCGCCTCCAGGAGGTGATGGAGGCGTATTAAGGACTCCTTAGGGGCCGGCCGGTCTGGCTGGGCTCGCTCAGGCATAGCCGATCCGGCAGAGCCCGATGGACGGGTGCGCGGCCAGAGGTGAACACCGACCTGCTCCTGCCGGCCCCGCACCGCTGCTCCTCTAGGGAAGGTCTGCACAAGTGGGGCGAGCCGCGTTACATGCGCCACGGGGCCAGATGGGAGGCGGGGCTCCGAAGGCATAGCCTTGAGCTACGTCGAGGAGCCCCAACGCTG
>JBDHCH010000551.1:0-2757 GCA_039592115.1 Gemmatimonadota bacterium
TTCCACCAGGAGATCGTGTAGCCACTGACTCTGGGTCCCTTCCTCGAAGGTCACGTGGATCGCTCCCCTCATCCCCTGAAAGAACTCGAGAATCGCTGACTCTTCCGTGGGGAAGATGCTCCGGGCGATTATCCGTCCGCTCTCTTCCCGGACCGAAGCCACCGTCGTTGCCTGGTGAACATCCAGCGCCACATACTTCGTTGTGCGTTTCATGAGAGCCGCTCCTTGTGGGGATCCATGCTTGTCTGGCGACTTCATGGTACCCACGAGGGGCGTGCTCTCAACATCCGTTAAGGAGGGGGCAAGGATTTGGCCCCCGCAGAGGGGCGAGGGCCACTCCCAGAACTGAGGCTTCCGGTCAGGTCATCCCTCTACGGGCACAAATTGGTACGCCAAGATCCTCCAATTCCCGTCGTCCGTCTTTGCCATGATCGCCGGGAAGTCGTGGGTGAAAACCGTCTCGTTCCCAGTTGAGTCATTCACATATGTCTGGGTATTGGACACCCATGCGACCGCTGCTGATCCGTGACCTTCCACGGACGCAACTCGGCTTTCACAGTTTGGGAAGTGCCCGTTTCTGAACCAAGATCCGACGCGGACCCGCATGTTCTCCTTACCAACGTTTGTTCGGTGGTCTTGAAAGATCTCAACCACTTGATCAGCGAAGACGGCCATGAACCGGTCAAAGTCGTCGGCCACCGCTGCTGCATCGAACTCAGCCCAAACGGCTCGGATCGCTGACTTGTCAGCATCTGACAGACCCTGAGCGGCTGAAGTGGATGGGGTTAGAGGGAGAAGAAGGAGCGTGAGGAGGGGAAGGAATCGAAAGGAGCGTCTCATGAGGTTCCTCCTATCTGAGAGAAGATTTGCCCTTTCCCGACCACCGGAGTTGCACCGCCACGTTCGCTTCGGGGATTTTACCAAGCTCCGAAAATATTAATTGACCCAAGAGGTTCCGCGCAAATCCTGCACCAACCCCTCCACAGCATCGTTGCAGAGAATAGTTGGCGTGGTTAGATAAGGGGCATCCTTCCCACAACTCAGGAGGTGGTATGAAAGCACTCCTCGCGATCCTCGCCTTGCTCGTGGTTCTTGGACTCGGGTGGTTTCTCTATTCCTCCCCAACTGCTCCAGCCGAAATGACTGACGCTGAGGTTACTCAGATTGAGGCTGAGGTGCTTTCGGCAGGTGACCAGTGGCTTGCCGCGGTGAACGAAGCCAACCCTGACGTGTTTCTTGAGTTGTTTGACCCCTCAGGCACCCACGCAACAGATGGCTACCATTATGCCAACTACGAAGACTGGTCGGCTCATGTTCGGCGTTTGTTTTCCAGCTGGGAGGATGTGAACTGGGCATGGACGTCAACGCGCGTGGAGGTATTCGCCTCAGACGCTGCGATGTTTGTGGGATATGCTGAGGGAACGCTGACAAGGACGGGCCGGGATCCCTCCAACGTTGCCCCCGGCGCCACGCTCTTGATGAAGAATGCTGGAGGCGCGTGGAAGATCATCTATCAGGGAACTGCCTTCAGGCCAATCTCCACCGGAGGAGGGTGATCCCCCTCTGCTGAGCCCTCATTACGTATCGGCGTGCCGAAAACAACACTTCGCAACGAAAGCTCACCTGAAAGGATTCAACGACGTTCTGGACTTCTCCTGTGGTGGACGAGAGAACGCCAATCCAACGAAATCGGAATTCGCCAACTGGAACAGGAGTCACAGGGGGCGCTGGCGGAACGTTCCGTCAACGAAAAGCGCGACCAATGTGCTGAATAGATGAACAGGCATACATAGCATCTCATCTTCGCCCAAGGAAACGGGACTCCTATGGGGGCTTCGGGATCGCCTAGATGGCTCCTATGCCTCACCACAGCCAACAATGCCGTAACGACGTTCTTTCATCCAAAGCCTGAATGCGTGTGGTGGTATCCCACTACGTATGGGACCCATTCCAGCCGAAGGGGGGACTCGGCCAGGTGAGGTGATGGACGTATACCATGTGGTCTAGGGGTGTGGCCCCAATGGCAGGACGTGAGGGTGCTCGTGGAATCTATCCAGAGCTATGAGGATCTATTCTGACGGCTCTTTCTTCACCCTGTACTCCACTACCTCACCTCGAGGCCGGAAGTGGCTTGGATGGCCGTAGGTGTCTTCCACGCGGGCCACGGTCTTGTGGCCTAACTCCTTCGCAACGGTCCAGAGGCTGATCTGTTTCCCACCGTCAGTGGTCTGGAGGCGAGCAGTGGCGTAGGTGTGCCGGAACTTCGTTAGGCGAGGGACAGGGAGCCCCGCTTTCTTGGAGATCTTCTTCAGTGGGCTTCTGAGATCTGTGATCAACTCGCCCTTGAGGCCGGGAAACAGGAGGTCGCCTGGGCCAGCCTCCCGGCTCCTCATGTAAGGCTCCAGAATCTCCCGAAGTTTAGGCCAGAGGGGCACGACTCTCTCACTGCACTGGCGCTTGAGGCCCCGGTGCTGGTTCGGTCTGATGTAGATGTAGCCAGCATCGAAGTCGATATCTCCCACCAGGAGGCCAAGCACCTCCTTCCTTCTTCCACCCGTGAGGAGAAATGCAGCGATCAACTCATGATAAAGGGACAATTCCCTGGCAGCGTCTAGGAAGCGGGCAGCATCGTCAATCTCAAAGAACTCGTCTGTCCGCTGAGACTTCTTGACGGCACTTGGTTTCCTGAAGAGTCCTGACACCGGATTATAGCCAAGTGGCACCATCTCCAATTCCTGAGCGTACCTATAGAGGCTG
>JBDHCH010000552.1:0-2539 GCA_039592115.1 Gemmatimonadota bacterium
CGCCTCCGGGCCACCCTGACGCCTGGCGAGCGGGAGCGCCTTGCCCGCCTCCCTACAGGAAGCCTGGAAGCGTTCAACCTCTACCTCCAAGGGAGGGAGTCGTACCTTCGCTATCAGGCCCGGGACAACGACCGGGCAATCGGCTATTTCCGCCAGGCAATCTCCCTTGATCCCGGCTTTGCCCTGGCCTGGGCCGGAGTATCCAACGCCTACAGCCAAGGCGTTCTGGGCTTTGGCCTGGACCGGAGTTGGGCGGATTCCGCCCTTGCCGCTGCACAGCGAAGTATCGATCTGGCACCCAACGAGGCGGAAGGCCACAAAGCCCTGGGGCTCGCGTTCACTTCAGTGGGATCCTACCGGCTTGCCCTGGACGCCTATATGGAAGCCCTTCGCTTCGATCCCAACCACGCCTCGGCCACGGCCAACGTCGGCGTGATGCTCATGCGATTCGGGGCCCTGGACGAATCCCTTCTCTGGACCCGAAGAACGCTGGAAGTCAGTCCCAATCATTCCCTTGTCCGGGCGAACATGGCCTGGAACTACCTGTCGTTGGAGGAGTGGGCCCTCGCGGAGTCCTGGGCCGGAGCCATCGTCGTCGACGCCCCTGAGATCGTCCACGGCCATGAGGCTTTGGCCATCCTCGCTACCTCGAGAGGCGACGCGGCGGAGGGCCTTCGGATCGCGGAAGCAATCATCGAGGTGGACCCGGAGGCCCCGGCCCGAAGGCAGTTCGCCGCCGAGATGGCCCTATTCGCTCGGGATTGGGAAAAGACGGAACGCTACTCCAGGCAGGCGAAGGGCGGGAGTTCCTCTCCGAGGCGAAAAGGGCTGTCACAGCACTGCTGGACTCCGGGAGTGATGATCCCCGCCTTGCCTGGGAGATGGGGTGCATCCTGACGGGTGAGGGCGCCGAAGAAGAGGCCGTGCATTGGTTGGAGCGGGGTTTTGACGCAGGCTGGCGATGGGCGAGAGTGGCGGAATTGGATCCGATCCTGGATTCCCTCCGACCGATCCCGGCGTTCCGGAGCATCCTGTCGGGGATGAACGAATCGGTGGCGGCGATGCGGAGGACGAAGAGGCCGCTGGTCTTCGTTGAGCTCCCTGTAGGAAGGTCCGCGCAGGTGGCGCGACCCCCCTTATTCCCCCCGCCGCACCGACCGGGGCGGGTCTCAATCAGCGGCCGCGAGCCGTGGCGAATCCAGCCGAGATCATGAAGGCCCCGTGCCGAACTTCGCCGGGAATGTCTGCGGAATCGGCAAGATCCCTGATCCCACGGTCATAGGTCACGTCAACCAACAGTCGACCTACCGCGGTGGGGAGCTCCCACCCTGCTCCCACCATGATTCCGTAGTCCAGCTTCTTCCGCTGCTCGAAATGGACGGGAGGCCCGTCACACAGGTAGTAGAGGTTTGCATCGCCTTCCCTCCCCTGGATGTCGCAGTTCACTTCGAAGCCAACGCTGGGACCGGCGAAAACGTAGGGAGTGGATCCCTGCCAAAGCGTCCATGGAGCCCGGGCCTTTATGAGGATCGGGATTTCCACATATCCCCCTTCCAGCTCGTAGTGAAGGTCCGCGTCTCTCCGGGTCCCACGGAAGCCCTTCTCCGTATAGAGGGCTTCCAGCTGAACATCCAGATTCGGCGCCACCCGAAGGGCGATGAAGGCACCGGCGTGGAATCCTTCGGCCCTGGTCCGTTCAACGGTGGGATGCAGCGGCATAGTGGCTTCGGTGCGGTTGAGGCCTCCTTTGATCCCGACAGACACCCTCTGGGCCAGAGTCTGATGGGCCGGCAGAAGGGTCAGTGCGGACACGGTAACGGTGATGGTCAGGAGCTTCTTCATGGGAACCCTCCCTCAGGTTGTATCCTGCGGGCTCGTTTCTGTCCGGCGAGTTTCTCTTCCTGCACCGGTCTTGCCCGCGTGTGAAACCAAACTGAGGCTTCGTCGTCATCCGCCTTTCCCAGCTGGATCATCTCGCTATCATCTGAAACAAAACCGTCTGCAGAAGACGTCTTGAGGGAGGAATCGACCTGTCAGTCGTTACCGAATCCAATCCGAGATCGGTTGCCTGACCAGCCCGACAACGCATGGACACCCTCCTCAAAGACTTCCGCTACGCGTTCCGCCGGATTCGAAAGAGTCCAGGCTTCACCGCCATCGCCCTCGTCTCCCTCGCAGTGGGCATCGGTGCCAACACCGCTGTCTTCACTCTCGTTGAGGGGTTCCTGTTCCCGGTCCTTCCGTACGAGAACCCGGAAGAGATCGTGGAAGTCTACCTGGACATCGATGCGTTCCCCTACGCGCCACTCTCCTACCCTGACTACCTGGATGTTCGAGAGGGAACCCGGGAGGTGTTCGCCGAGCTTGGTCTCGGGGGATTTGCCCCCAGCCAGGTAGAGCGGGACGGCCAGGTCACCAGCGTCCTTGGGGAGATGGTGAGTGGGACCTACTTCCCGACTTTGGGCATGGGGGCAGCCTTGGGCCGAACGATCCTGCCCGAGGACGACGTTGCCCAGGGCGCCCACTACATCGTCATGCT
>JBDHCH010000553.1:0-2123 GCA_039592115.1 Gemmatimonadota bacterium
TGAAGTGGACCCCAACCGTCTTCCAGATGTGCCATTCGGGCCTCAGGAAGAGACGTCTGTTGGCCGCGATGAGAACTGAGAAGACCAGGGGTGGGAGAACGGTGGCGACACGGGGAAGAACCGCCTGCTCTTCCAGCAGGGCGGTGAGAACCATCAGGCTTGCGTACACGACCCATCCGGCCGAGAACAGGATCCAGAAGCTTCGATCCCTTCGCTGGCTGCCATCTTCACTGATGTTCACGGGCTCCTCCTGCTGACAAACTGCTGCTCACCTGCGTCCGGAGGCAATTCCTCACATCTCAACGGCCCCCTCACCGCAATGATCGGGACGAAACGGTCCTGAGTGGCGTGGCCGCAGGAAGGGCATTCTCGCCACTCGCCGCTTCCACGGACCACAAGCTCACCGATTCGGCCCGTTCGAACGATTCCTGTTCGGCGCGGAGCGATGACCCCCTCTCTTTATAACGTCGGGGACCCTCCAAACCAGGTGTGGACCCGGCGAATGGACCAATGAGATGGAAGGGATCGGCACATGCGAGCTTCCACGAAGACGGTAACCAGGACCTCTCTATCGGCGGTGGGGACTTACGGGGCCATGGGCCCCTGGATCAACCCCTCGGTCGCCGTTGACATTCCGCTTCGCGCCGACCTGCTCGCCCTGGCGCTTGTCGGTTTCCTCACGCTCGGCCCCGGGAAGATCGGAGCAGAGAAAGGCCTCGAGGGGATCCGCGCCCTCGGGCTCCCAATGGTGGTCGGCGGGGCCCTTGCCATGGCCTGGGGTGCGAGGGGAAACGATCGGGCCGCTCGGTCCAGAGGCCGGGTGCTGGCCATCGGGTTACTGGCTCTCTGCGCGAACAGCACGATCCTGGCGGTGGCCTCCTCCAGGGGGACGCGGATCTCCCCGGAGGCGTTTGGGATCGAGGATTATCCTGTGAATCGCATCCTCGCCGATATCCCCCTTCACGATGTCCTGGCCATCGATCTCGAGGGCCCTTCGGCCCCCACCCTGGATGACCTGGCCGGCGCGTTCCGACGCTTCACGCCCCTTCACTCCACACCGGCCGCGCTCTTCCTCGGAACGCTTCGGGAGGCAGCCTGCTCCGTGTTCGGGTGGGAGGACCCCCGGTGGGCCGATCCGACCGCCTCCTTCCTGCATCGGGTGGCGGAGGTCGATCGGAAAAGGTCTGCGATCGAATCCGGCAAGATCTTCGGCATCTGGCGAGTCCTCTACGCGTTTCCTGAAGAGGGCGCGGTGGAGACCCTCAACGGGACCGCCCACGTCGCAGTGGCCGCCACCATCGGTGATGGGCCCCATGGCTCCCGACTCCACCTCTCCTTCCGGGTGAGGGAAGTAAACTGGACGACCCCACTGTACATGCGACTGATCGATCCCGCCCGTCGGTATTTCCTCTACCCCTCCCTGCTGAGGCAATTCGCCCATACGTGGAAGCGGGAGAGCCAGGTGACTTCCTCAGAACATCGAATTGGAGACAACCCGTGAAGAGAGCATCTTCAACACCTTTCTAGCCCTGCCCGTTTTCGATCCGCTGAAAGGGTTCTTCCAATCGCTCGGCTGCCCAGGGGCTGAGGGCATAGCGTAGCCCGTACTGCCCGTGGCTCCAGGTGTCATCCAGGTTCAGGTCCGCCACCTGCTGGTATACGGCCAGGGCCTCGCTCCTTCGGCCCAGCAGGTCCAGCATGTGCCCTCGCCAGATGGAGGCCAGGGCGGAGTACTCGACCTCTCCCTCCTTCTGCCCCCATCCCTGGAACCGCGTGAACACCTCCAGGGCATCGTCGTAGCGCTTCATGTCGTAGAGGGCAAAGCCGAGGCGCAGATATTCGGTGGGACTCGCGATCTCTCTCACCCACCCCGGTTCGAATGCTTCGGCAATTTCCCGACTCGCGCCCCATCCCCAGTTCACCGCGGCCAGGTGGTAACCCGGAGAAGCGACCAACGCCTCGTGCCAACTCTCCAGGTCGGATCGGAAGGCTGCCGTGGCGTCCGGGCTCGGAGGTGTTAGCCCCATCACGAACTCCTCCAGAGCGCCGAAGAATCCCTCCGGGTCTTCGTTGAAGATGGAGTGGCCGGCTTCCTCGAAGGTGACCAGCTTGCCATTGGGGTG
>JBDHCH010000554.1:0-2044 GCA_039592115.1 Gemmatimonadota bacterium
TCCCAGCTCCGGATGGCTCTCGAGAACCTCCCGGAAGGTACTCCCGAGGCTGCTATACGTCTGTCCAAACACAAACAGGGAATCGGGACCGTTCCGGCTGAGCATGTCCATGTTCAGCGCGGCGGTGGTGGAGTTCGCCGGAGCCGGGCCGTTTTCCGCCAAGTAGGCGGACCCCAGGAGGCCCATCTCTTCGGCGCTGACAGCGGCAAAGACCACGGATCGGGCCGGCGGCTCCGGGAGGGCTGAGAAGGCCCGGGCTACTTCCAGGACGCCCACCGTTCCCGAGGCATTGTCATCGGCACCGTTGAAGATGGAATCCCCTTCAGGGGAGGGTGCCCCCGGCGGCTCATGGTCGAAATGGGCCGTGACCACCACGTCGCCCAGCTCGCCATCCCGGGCGCCCGGGAGCCGGGCCAGAACGTTCGGCGCCACGAGGGTTCGGGTTTCCATGGGTACCTGAAGGAGGATGGTGGCCGGCACGTGTCGAATGCCCTCCAGGGGATCGAGATCGGGCATGGTCGAGCCGGCGAGCCCAAAGATCCTCTCCACCGTCACCGTGGGCATCAAGATCAGCGGAGGACCGTCAAGGACCGGATTGGCCGCCATCTGCTGTGCCAACGCACCCATCATCTCCAGAGGAAGCTGCGGAGGGAGAATCATACCCACGGCGTTGGCCCCTGCCTCTTTCACATTCTCCAACCAACCGCCGAATTTGAGGCCCTCGGTGATGTCTCCGGCTCCCATCATGAACTGGGGGGCCAGCACGAGTGAGCCGACGGGTATCGCCCCTGGGTTTCTCCGGTACCAGTCCTCGGGCACCTGGGGAGCCAGAGTCAACCCCGTGAACTCCGGTACGCTAGTGGAAGGGGAAATTGCGAAGTGCTCCCCGCACACCAGCTCGAGACGCCCCCCGTTGGCTTCCACCACCATCCGGACCGCGGAGGCGTCCACCTCGGGGACCAGGATGGGATACTCGACGATGAAATCCCCGTCCTCGTCCTCGTCCATCGGCTCCAGGCCCATGCCCTCGAATTCCCCCGCGATGTACCGCGCGGCAGCCCAGATCTCTGGCCCCTCGGTGTCCCGGCCCATCATGGAGTCGTGGGCTAGGACGGAGAGATGGCGGAGAGAGGTCTCGCCAGTGATCGCGGCGGCGGCCTTCCCCAGCCCACTCTCGATTTCCGCGGGGCTCGGGGCCGATGGCTGCTGGGTGGGCACGGGCACGTCAGGCCCAGCGGTTGGTTGCGGAGATGGTGTGGCGCACCCTGCTATCTGAGCAGCAAGCAGGAGAATCAGAGCGTTGCGGGAACCCATGTCTTCCTCCTCTCGGGAGGTGGCGAGGGAAGATCTTGGAACCGTGGCTGGTCCGATGGGGCCTACCCACGAGGGATCGGCGCCCAACTCCGCCCACGGCGGTTCGCGGCCACCCATCCAGGGAAAGAATGCTGAGTGGTTGTGGATCGGGCAATCCCAACAGCGAGGAATCGCCGCTGGCCCGCCTGGCCTGCTTCCGAACGCCCCGACCGCCACCTTCAAAAGGCCGTGGCCCGGCCCGCCCTCCGGATCTATTATCCCAGACGCTGATCCCCAGCTTGCAGAGAGCAATAGCACAGGAGGGACCTGTGTCGAACGCGCGACTTCTTGACCTCGGAGGGGTTCGCGGTTTACCGGCTCTTCTTTTCGTTCTTCTTCTCAGCGTGGCCTGTGGCGACTCCGGTGGAAACGGGGGCACGGACCCCGATCCGCCGAGACCCACCACGTTGACCATCAGCCCTGCGAGTCACGTGTTCGAGGCCATCGGGGCCTCGTTCCAGTTCTCGGCTTCGGTTCTGGATCAAAGCGGGCAACCCATGTCGTCGGCATCGGTGTCCTGGGCTTGTTCTCCGGGGGATGTGGCCTCCGTGAACCAGAGCGGGCTCGTGACGGCAAACGGTGTAGGGACTGCCGCCCTCGTCGCTACCGCCGGGATGGCAAGGGGCGAGGCTGCGCTCACGGTGGTCGTGGCCCCGCCTGAGATCCTGACCACGCTGCTGCCCATTGGCGT
>JBDHCH010000555.1:0-2191 GCA_039592115.1 Gemmatimonadota bacterium
GGTGATCGCGACCCACGCCGCAGCGGCGTGGGTGGTAGGGAAATTGTGCATGTCGTGTTCCTTTGCCCCCTCGTTTGGGGGGCTTTTTGGGTATCACCCTATAGGTAAGAAAAGAGCCCGGATCGGTACCCCCTTCCTTACTTTTATTCCTTCTTTCCGAAGGCACCCCCGGTGCAGTGGGGGTCGATCAGCCGACGTGCAATCAACTGATTATCCTCGTCAAGACGCTGAAGCCACGCCTCAAAGGCTCGCCCGAGGGTGACCTTCTTTCCGAGCCTGGTTTTTCGCTCAGCCCTGTTCAGGATCACCATGAGTCCACGGTGAGTTAACTGACCATCCAGTTCGTACTGGGTATGACTCCCGTCAATGGCTTCCCTCAGAGACTTGACGCAGTCCCCCAACTCCGCAAACATTTGCGGGTGCTCCTCGTTGAGAAGCGGGAACTTTGAGCGGAGAATTTTTTCCTCCTCTGCCCAGTCCATGTAGTGCGCGCGGACAAACTCACCCATCCGATCCGTGATGGAGGCATCCATCACGTTGGACGAGAACCGCCCGGTGTGATCACCGGACCCGTTACTGTTCGCGGTGAACCCAAACATGGTCCCCGGAAAGAGGGCGGCACGGCCCCCCGTAGGACCGATGACACTCTTGTCGTCGGTGTCCAGCATGAGCCTGAGTTCCTCCAGTTGACCGGAGGTGGCACGGTCAACGTCGCTGAACACGATCAGCGCCGGGTGCCGTGAGCCGTCCCGTCCGACCACGCCTTCCGTGAGGGCGCTCCAAAGGAGTCCGAACTCCCAGCCCGTTCCGTACGCCTTAACGTGGGTATCCGGGGTGAATGACACCTTCATAAGAGGTGTACGGGTGTCCTGGGACCATGACGAGAACGCCACGTCCTTTCCAGTCCCAGGAGGACCGTAAAAGAACACCGGGGTGCCTTCATGAAGGCACTCGATCACTTCAGCCATGGCGTCAGCAGCCATGCCCCTTGAAGGGTACTTGTACCCCCGAGGCTTGACCCCACAAGCCTCCAGCGGCACCCAGCGGTTTACGGGGGTTGCGACCCCGTAAACCTCGTGGTGCAGGTTCTCGATCTTGGGGGCGGCTGCACGCCGCCCCCGCCTGTTCTCATCCTCCCACGCCTTCATGGCGGAGTGGGACACGGTCGCAGCACCGGGGTGCCGCTGGAGGTAGTTTGGCACGGACATGCCGTGGGCTTCCCTCAGATGATCCAGGATTGAGTGCGACTTGAAGCCGCACTCCCGGCACTGGATTTGGTCAGAGATGATCTTGAGAGCGGTAGACATGTTGGTTTCCTTTGCCCCCTCTGTTTGGGGGGCTTTGTTGGCTTCACCCTATAGGTAAAGGAAGTGATCGGATCGGTACCCCCCTTACACAATCTTCCAAGAAAGTAGGGCCTCTATATAAAGGAGATGCCTTTTCCTGGTCCCCTGGTTTTTAGGGGTACCGATTTGGGATCTTTCCTTACCTATAGGATGAACCCAAAAAGCCCCTACAACGACAGGGGGGCAAAGGAATCATGAGATGAAGACCATTTCGGCTGCTGCGTGGAAGCGCAGCAACGCAGCCTCAGTCGGTGCCGTGGGGATTGATATCCCCGTAGAGGCGCGTGGAAGCGCCTTCTACAACCGGGGCCGATGGACGGCCCGGTGCATCGTCGGGGAGATCGCCGAGTGGATCTCCCTCAACGTCGGTGAGCCGACGGAGTCTGATCTTGAGAGGGCGATCCGTGTGGCGTGTGACAACGCCAATGCCACACGGGTCAAAAATCCAGGGATCGTGGTTGCCACGGTCCCTGACCGTGTGACGCCCGCCCTCCAGAGGGCATCGGTTGGGGGCAACTACCATGAGGCTGCTCACAGCCTCTATAGTTGTCAGCGTGACCTGTCGGTGTCGGAGATCTTCCCGCCGTTGAGCCGACGGCTCAGGGAATTGCCCATGAGCATGTGGGGTCTGTTGACAGAACAGATCCTTACGTGGGGGAACTTGATCGAGGACATCAGGATTGAGCGGGTTATGTGCCGGGAGTTTCCCGGTGCCCGTGAGAAACTTGAGTCTCTTCAAGACCTCATCTTGCTTCAGGAGGGGCAAGGGAACGCTGGGGAGGGTCACAAGACCCTTCCCAAAGACGATCTGCGGGTCGTCATGGGATCCTTCCGGGATCTCGGTC
>JBDHCH010000556.1:0-2694 GCA_039592115.1 Gemmatimonadota bacterium
CCGCCCGGATGGGAAATCATTCCTCCCTCCGGGGAGTTAGACCTGAGTCGCCCTTTCTGGCCGAGTGTAGGAATGTGAGACAGAAGTCGAAGCTGTCCCAACCGTAGTTGAAGGTTCCTGAAAGAGAAAAAGAAACGTGGTGGCTCCAGGGGTGCCTGGTCCAGTAGGATCAGGTGCGGAAAACAACCCCTGGAAAGGAGCCACCACGATGAAGAGAACGTACGAGGTAGCGGACCGGACGGACAAGCGGGCGATGGAGGAGTTCCTGAAACGGGATGGGCAATTTCTGCTTCCGATGGTGGAGCTGGTGGAACGGACCGAGATGGCCATCGACGAGGTGATCGAGGTCGTGGGCCGGGCCACTCTGGGCGCTGTGCTGGAGATGAGCGCCGAGGGTGTGGCGGGCCCGAAGCAGGCGGGCAAGAAGCGGGAGGAAGGCTCGGTAGCCTGGTACGGGCACCAGGCAGGTCAGGTGTACCTGTCGGAGCGGAAGGTGCGCGTGGATCGGCCCCGGCTCCGGCGCCGAGAAGGGGGCCAGGGAGCCGAAGTGGAGATCCCAGCCTACGAGGCCATGCAGCAGCCTGGACGCCTCGCCGACCGGATGCTGGAGATCCTGCTGGCGGGGGTGAGCACACGGAACTACGAGCGAGTCATCCCAGCCATGGCCGACACGGTAGGGGTGAGCAAGTCGGCGGTGAGTCGGGAGACGATCCAGGCCAGCACGAAGGTGCTCACCGAACTCATGGAGCGGCGGTTCGACGGCGTGAACTTGCTGGTGATCTACCTGGACGGGATGCAGATGGGCCATCACCATGTCTTGGCGGGCATAGGCGTGGATGAGGAAGGCAAGAAGCATGTGCTGGGGGTCTGGCACGGAGCCAGCGAGAACGGGGAGTTGGCCAAGGCGCTGCTGCGAGACTTGGTCGAGAGGGGTGTGAAGCCCAACCGGCGGCGGCTGTTTGTCGTGGATGGCTCCAAGGCCCTGAGGCAGGCCATCGACGAGATCTACGGAGCTGACAACCCCGTTCAGCGGTGCCGAAACCACAAGCTCCGCAACGTGCTGGGCCACCTGCCCAAGGAGGACCATGATCAGGTGAAGGCGGTGATCCGAGCGGCCTGGAAGCTGGAGGCCAAGGAAGGGGAGGCCAAGCTCGAGCACCTGGCCCGGTGGTTGGAGCGGGACCATCCCTCGGCTGCCACCAGCTTGAGAGAAGGCCTCAACGAGATGTTCACCATCAACCGGCTGGGGCTGCCGCCCGTGCTTCGCAGGTGCCTGGGCACGACGAACCTCATCGACAGCACCCACTCCGGAGCCCGGCAGAAGACTCGGAGGGTGACGAACTGGAAGAATGGGGAGATGGCGCTCAGATGGGCAGCAGGAGCGTTCGTCGAGACGGAGAAAAGCTACCGGAAGATCCTCGGCTACCGGCACCTCTGGGTCCTGAAAGCCCATCTCGACGACCAGGAGCCGGTTGCCCAGATGCGAAAGGCGAGTTAATCACAGAAACCCGGGGCCCACCAACCTTCAACTGCGAACGGGGCACCATCCGTAATGTCGTCAAGGTGGCGGTGCTTTACATCGTCGCCTCGTGGCTGATCCTTCAGGTTGCGGATGTGCTGTCCTCGCTGCTGCCGGTGCCAGAGTGGACCGGGTCCCTGGTTTTCATCTTTCTCGCGCTCGGCTTCCCCCTGGTAATGGTCTTTTCCTGGATTTACGAGCTGACGCCGGAGGGCCTGAAGCGGGAGCAGGAGGTGGACCGCAGCCAGTCCATCACCCACCAGACCGGACGCAAGATCAACATTCTGATCATCGTGATGCTGGCGCTGGCCATCGGCTCGGTCGTCGCGGATCGGCTGATCCCGCGGCGGGTGCCGGGCGTCCAGGCTCATGTCGACGAGGAAACGTCTGCGCCGGCGCCGGACCGCTCTATCGCCGTCCTGCCTTTCGTCAATATGAGTTCGGAACCGGAGCAGGTGTACTTTTCCGACGGCATGTCCGAGGAGTTGCTGAACCTGCTGGCGAAGGTACCGGAGCTCACCGTGGCATCGCGGACGTCGGCTTTCTCGTTCAAGGGCAAGGACGTGAGAATCGCCGAGGTGGCCTCTGCCCTGAACGTGTCTCATGTGCTGGAGGGCAGTATCCGGAAGGCCGGTGACCAGGTACGCATCACGGCCCAGCTCATCGACGCCAGGCGGGACGTGCACCTGTGGTCGGCAACCTGGGACCGGACGCTGGACGATGTATTCGCCATCCAGGACGAGATCGCCTCCAGCGTCGTCGACGAGCTTAAAGTGACGCTTCTCGGCCAGGCCCCCAAGGTCGTGGAGACCAGTCCCGAGGCTTACAATCTCTTCCTGCAGGCCCGCCATCTTGCCGGCCAGGGCTCTATCGGAAGCATGCGCCAAGCCGTGGAGATGTACCGGGAGGCCCTCGCGATCGATCCTCAATATGTGCCGGCCTGGAACTCGTTGAGCAGCGCCTACATAAACCTCGCGCCTGTCGGCGGCATGGACTTCGATGAGGCCTACGGGAAAGCGAAAGAAGCGATCGACAGAGTTCTTGAGATCGATCCTGAAAACGCGGAGGCAAACTCAGGGCTCGCCTGGTATTACGAAGTATACCTGAGCGACTACGAAGAGGCGGCGCGGTTTTACACGAAAGCCATGGAGCTCGATCCCAACCATGCACGGGTG
>JBDHCH010000557.1:0-3386 GCA_039592115.1 Gemmatimonadota bacterium
GATCTCGTGGCTCCGCTGGCTCACCAGGTACGACAGCACGCCGTAGATCCCGAGGGCGGCCAGGAGGAGCGCCATCCCGGAAAACAGCCCCATCAGAAGCATGCTGAAGCGCTCCCGGGCGATCCCCCCCGCCAGAACGTCGTCCATGGTCCGGACCCTGAAGAGGACCAGGTTCGGATCGACGGCCCGGAGCTCGTCACGGATGGAGGAAACCATGGCGCCCGAATCCCCCTGGTGGGACACAGCCTGGATCATGGCCCAATTTCGGTTCCCAGCATGCTGGTTGTGGTGAATGTAGGTCTGGGGCGAGAGGGAGCCGGACGGATCATGGGGGACGCTCTCCACCACCCCGACGATCGTCCGAGGAGTGCCGGCGGCGTAGAGGGCCTTCCCAACGGGGTCCTCGCCGGGGAAATCCCGGTCCCGAACGACCTCGTTGATGACGCAGACGGGTTCCGTGTCGGCCCGATCCTCGTCTCCGAGAAGTCGGCCGCTGATGAGATCGATCCCCATGGTCTCGAAGTAATCTCCAGCCACCATGCGCATGTCCGACCCGTTCCAATCGCTCTGGATCTCCTCTCCATCCATTCGGGAAATGCCCCAGTCGTGGTAGCGACCCTGGACCGGCAGCCAGGACACGGCCCCTACGGACTGGACTCCCGGCAACGCTCCCAGTCTTGGGAAGAGCTCCTCGTAGAACCTCACGCGGTCCTCGCCCTCAGGATACCTGAGGGAGGGGAGGTGGACCTCGTAGGTGAGGAGGCCTTCGGGTTCGATGGCCAGGTCCACACTCTGTAGGCTTCCCCTGTCCCCATCTCTCAGATCCCCGGCGAGGTCGGGACGGGACAGACGGAGCGTGGGAGCAAGGCCGAATACCAGACCCGTCAAGAGGGAGGCCGCCAGGGTGAAGAGGAGAACCGGGCCATTCAGCCCGATCTCCGACAGCCGAGGGATTCCGTCAGGAGCAAGGGCCACCAGAGCGCGGATACCTCCCCAGGCCAGACCCAGACCCAGCACACCCCCCAGTAGGGCCAGGAGCATGCTCTCTGAGAGGAGCTGCCGGATGAGTCCGCCCCTGCCTGAACCCAGGGCGGCTCGAACAGCCAGCTCCCGGCCACGAGACATGCTCCGGACCAGGAACAGGTTTGCCACGTTTACGCAGGTGCTCAATAGGACCAGAGCCACCGCAGCCATGAGGACCCACAAGGTCGCCGTGCTCTCTCCCACCCGATCTTCATGGAGAGGCACGATCTGCGCCAACCACGCTCCCTCGTCACTGTAGTCCTCGGAGATGGCCCGTGTGATCACCTCCATTCGAGCCCGCGCCTGGGCGATGGTCACACCCGGGGCCAGGCGAGCAACCGCCGAGAGGTAGTTGTTTCCCCGGTTGTTTCTGGAGGCCCCGAGATCCAGATTCTCCGGAGTCCAGACCTCCACCGGCCGGCCCATGGGTCGTGGGGCCAGTCCGATGACTTCGTGGGCCACGCCGTCCAGCGTCAGCGTCCGTCCCAGGACGTCCTCCGCCGCAGCGAAGTGACGCTGCCAGAGCCCGTGGGAAATGATGGCCAGCGCTACCTCGGCCCGCTCCTCCTGAAGGGAGAAGCTCCTCCCGCGGGCGAGAGGGACCCCGAGCACGTCAAAAAACTCTGAGCTGACTGGCATCCGAACCACCCGTTCGGGCCGGTCCCCCCCGGTGAGATCGGAGCCCATTTCCCGATAGCTGTAGAAGGCCGCCACGCCGTCGAAGATCTCCGTCTGAGCCCTATAGTCGATGTAGGCCGGCCCGGAGAGGTAGCCGAAAGCGTACTGCCGTTCTCCCGTCTCGGTGTCTTCCCACGTCTGGTACATCCGCACCAGGCGCTCAGGATCGGAGAACGGCAAAGGCTTGAGCAGGACCCCTTGCAGCACCGAGAACACCGCTGTGTTCGCGCCGATCCCCAGGGCCAGGGTGAAGACCACCACAACGGCGAACCCGGGCCGTCTCCTGAGTGAGCGGAAGGCGGTCCGAAGATCTCGAAGGAGGTGGTCCATGAGGTCGATCCTGCAGGAGAAACGGGAACGGGGCCTGCTGTATCAGACGAGATCTCTTCGACCCGCCTAACTCCTTCGGGTCCTGGCCCGGCCCGGCTGATCTCGCACACCCCTGGGCTCATCCCTCCTCCAGAGATACCACCTCTGTGCGGAGCCGTCCATCCTTCACCCGGATCCGCCCCAGAGTGATCGGGTAGTCGAACCGGCGATGCCCGGCACTCCCGGGATTGAAGAAGAGGACTCCTCCCTCTTCCCGGACCTCCGGTTGATGGGAATGGCCATAGATCACGGCCGCGAATCCAGCCGCATCGGGCCGCAAGTCCAGCGATGCGATGTCGTGGAGGATGTACAGGAGAACTCCCCCCACCTCCACCACCTGGGTGTCAGCGAGAGATCGCGCTACCTCCCCCCGGTCCATGTTGCCACGGACCGCCACCACCGGAGCGATCTTCTCCAGCTGGGTGAGGATCTCGCCGCCCCCGATATCTCCCGCGTGAAGGATGAGGTCGGAACCATGAAGGGCCTCGAGGGCCTCGGGCCGGAGGAGTCCGTGGGTGTCGGAGATGACACCCAGCAGGATCTCTCCCGGCCCTTGCCTCGATGACCGCCTCGATGGAGAGCTCGTGTCCGTCTCCCCCAAAGATCAGTCGACCTTGTGGAGATGAATGTCCTGCTGGGGATACGGAATGGAGCAGCCCGCCGCCTCCAACCGCTCCTTGAGCGTGCGGTTGAGGTCGAATCGGAGAGCCCAATAATCCGATGCCTTGCACCATGGCCGGACCACCAGGTTCACCGAAGAGTCGGCCAGTTCGCTCACGGCGACGGTGTACTCGGGATCCTTCAGGACCCGGTCATCGGCATCCAGAACGGACGAGATGGTCTGGATGGCCAGACCGATATCGTCGTCGTAGGAAATCCCCATGACCAGGTCGTTCCGACGGGTCTCGGGGAAGGAGAAGTTCTTGATGGTTCCGCCGTAGATTCCCGAGTTCGGAACGATGATGTGGACGTTGTCCGGAGTGTTCAGCCGGGTCACGAAGAGGCCGACCGATTCAACGGTGCCGGCGACCCCCCCCGCATCCACGAAGTCCCCGACCCTGAACGGCCGGAAGATGAGAAGCATGACGCCGGCGGACACATTTGAGAGGGTCCCCTGCAGCGCCAAGCCGACGGCCAAGCCGGCAGCACCGAGAATGGTGAGCACCGAGGCCATCTGGATTCCCATCATCCCCAAGGCGGCCACTGCGGCGATGATGAGAATGACGTAATAGCCGAGGCTGGTGATGAACTTCTCCAGCGTCTCGTCCATCTCGGTATGATCGAAGAGTCTCCTCAAACCCTTCCTGACGGACTTC
>JBDHCH010000558.1:0-2262 GCA_039592115.1 Gemmatimonadota bacterium
CTTCACCTGGCCGTTCCTCGAGGTCGAGCAGCGCCGTTACCGGTTCCGCTTCCTCAACGGCTGCAACTCCCGCTTCCTCAACCTGAAGATGACGACCACCCCGCGCGGGGATAACAACGCCTTCAACACGCCGGAATTCTCCTTCTGGCAGATCGGCGCCGAACAGGGCTTCCTGCCGGCTTCGACCAAGTTGGATTTCCTGCTCATGGCCCCGGCGGAGCGGGCCGACGTCATCGTCGACTTCACCAACGTCCCGGTGGGTACCGAGATCATCCTGGTGAACGACGGGCCCGACGCGCCCTTCGGCGGCATCTCCCTGGAGGACATCTCGGACTGGGAGTCCACGGGTCAGGTCATGAAGTTCGTGGTGAAAGCAGCGTCCAACGGCGATACCACCACGCCTCCGGACCAGCTGGTGCTTCCACCTCTGCCGGTGCTCCCGGCCACCGACGTCACCCGGCAGGTCTCTCTGAACGAAGAGGAGTCGCACAGCGTACGGGTGTCGGAGGATGCATCCGGGAACATCGTCCTGGACTGCGCCACCGGTGAGGTCTTCGGACCGACCTCGGCGCTGCTGGGCACCCTCAATCCAGACGGGACCGGCAATCCCCTCACGTGGTCGGATCTCATCACCGAGAACCCGGCCCTCGGTGCCACCGAGGAGTGGGAGATCCACAACTTCACCGAGGACGCCCACCCCATCCACGTGCACCTGGTGAAGTTCCAGGTCCTGGGGCGTGGCGCGGATGGAAGCACTCCTCCGGAGGGGCGTGGCGCGGATGGAAGCACTCCTCCGGAGGCGTGGGAGACCGGGTTCAAGGACACGGTCATCGCTTATCCGGGGGAGATCACCCGGATCAAGGCGAACTACGACATGGCCGGGTTCTACGTCTGGCACTGCCACATCGTCGAGCACGAGGACAACGAGATGATGCGGCCCTTCCACATCGGGCCGATCCCGCCGGACGGGCCGGCAGGGTAAGGCGGAGGTCCTAAGCCGGAACACCACGGTGTACTCCAACCAAGAGGGCCGCCAATTGGCGGCCCTCTTCTCTCTCGGAGTCTGGATCTCCTGGGTTAGGAAATCGGCGGGCGCAGGGACCGGGTCGACGGGCCCCGGCCCGGTCAGAGGTCCCGCTCCGTCCAATGCCGCACGGTGAGGCCCGGTCCGTTCTCCAGCCCCAGACTGTGTACCTGGAACACTGCCTGGATCTCGTGGGTCAGGGGGCGCCCCTCCTCCCATCCCCGGCTCACTATGAGAATGTGCCCCGGCGTCGTGGTGAGGGTGCTGAGCTGTGCTCCGACTTGGAGGCCGCCCTCGGCCAGGCGGGACGACACCACCACTTTAGAAGCCATGAGGTCCCCCCGGTCACGGGAGGCGATGAGCATCTCGGCACCGTTCTGCCCCAGCTCCGGGGCGGTGGCCAGGACCGGCAGCGGGGCCGAGTTGACGTTCAGGCGTCCGTCTCCCCGAACGGTGATGTAGGGGGCCAGGATGTCGGCGATGGAGTCGGTGAACCCCAGGACTCGTGTCAGCTCGTCCAGTCGCTGCATGGGTCGGTTGGTGGGGCGGAAGGGAGAGCCGGCCCGGACATACGCCTCCCTCTCCGCACCCTCCGGCAAGGCCTGGTCGTCCTCGTCGGTCCAGTCCTGGAGGGCGGCCACGAGGCGGGCGGCCTCCCGCTCCCCGAGCACGTGTTGGAAGAGCCCGGAGATCACCTCTTCCGAAGAGTTGTTCAGGTCCACACGGGCGCTCAGGTCTACGGCCACCACCTGGTACCGGCCCTGGCCCAGGGCCCTGGGTCCTACGGAGGCCAGCTCCTCCTCGAATTGGCGAAAGGCCCGGACCTGCTCGGCGGGCGTCGTCGCCGCTCGGAGGGATTCCCTGAGGGTCGAAGTCGCCACCAACACGCCGCTCTCGGCGGCGTACCGGGCCACCGATCGGGATCGGGCGGTGGCCACGAGACTCATCTGGGATCGGGAGGCCCTGGCCACCCCGGCGGCGACCACGCCCACAACCACCACCACCCATAGGACCAGCATCAGCGCCACGCCGCGCCGGTCCTTCGCAAGACGTCTCCAGCCCATTCGGGAGGTCATTCCAGCGCCCCCAGGGGTAGCGCCAGATACACCGAAGGGCCCAGCCACCGCGGGACCGGATCAGGCGCCAGGACCCGAATGTTCAGCCCCGCCATCTCGGGTCGGATCGTGAGCTGGATGGGCGGGGCGTCCACTCCCACCGGGAGGGCCGTCATCCGGACC
>JBDHCH010000559.1:0-2087 GCA_039592115.1 Gemmatimonadota bacterium
CCGGTCGGCCTGGGCGAGAATCTGTTTCGTGCCGTTCTCCTCCTCCTCCCATCGGACTTCCGGATTGCATACCGCCAAGAGATCATCGGTTTCCAGAGGGAGCGGCTCCAGGAGGTGGGGCCGGGCCCTGCTGCCCGGGGGCTCTTTTGGGTAGAGGCCATTCGGGACGTCGTGATGGGGGCGTTCCTCGAATGGGGGAGGTTCCTGAAACAGACGGTTGGGCGGGGAGTCGGACGCAAGGGCAGGCCTTCGCCTGTCGGAGGGGGCGGAGGAAGGCCCGGTGGGTCTGACAGGTCCCATCGCACGGGAATCCCCACGGCAGTGGAGTCTCTCCTCCAGGACCTTCGCTTCGGGATCAGGGGCTTGCGCCGGACCCGGGGGTTCACGTTCACTGCGGTCCTCTCCCTGGCCTTGGGAATCGGGGTCTTTTCGGCCGTGTTCTCCCTCTTCCTCCAGATCTGGATGACACCGGTGCCCGGTGTCCCGGATCCCGACAGGGTCGTGGAGCTCCTCACCGTCCGGCCCGGTGCGGCCTTCGAGTCCATGGCTTACCCGGATTTCATCGACCTCCGGGAGACCGACACCCCGCTCGTGGGCTTCGCCGGATGGAAGGAGAGAACCGGGTCCCTCGTGGATGCCGACGGCGGGGAATCGGTTCGTCTCATGTATGTGTCGGCGAACTACTTCGAGATCCTGGGAGTAGCACCCCACCTCGGACGGACCTTCCTTCCTGCTGAGGACATGGGGCCCGGACAACATCCCGTGGCTGTGCTGAGTCATGAGATGTGGCAGGATCGGCTGGGGGGTGACCCGGAGATTCTGGGTCGCACCCTGATCCTCAATCGAATGCCTTACACGGTGGTGGGGGTGGCCCCCCAGGACTTCAACGGACACCGGATCCTGGTGGATGCCCCGGAGGTTTGGCTCCCCTTGATGCAGTTCCCCTGGGTGGCTGCTGGGGATGTGTGGACAGAGGATCGGGATGCCCTTTGGCTCAGGGTCCTGGGCCGCCTGAGTGAGGGCGTGACCTTGGGGGAAGCGAACGCCGCCATCCAGACCGTGTATTCTCGGCTGGAGCGGATGTACCCCGAGAGCAACGAGAACCGGAGTGCGAGAGCCTACGCCTTCGGGCCGGTGCCTGCCCAGAGTCGTACCGAATCCACCATCGCCGTCTACGGGGTCTTCGCGCTCCTTTCGCTGGTCCTCCTGATCATCTGCGCAAATGTGGCCGGAATGGTCCTGGCAAGGAGCGTGACACGGGAACAGGAATTGGCCGTCCGCATGGCGTTGGGATCCGGCAGGAGGCGGCTGGCTCGGCTCCTCATGCTGGAGGCTTTCCTGCTGGCGTTCGCCGGCGTGGGTCTCGGGGTTCTGCTCGGTGTCTGGGGGATGGATCTGGTCTACGCCTCCATCCCGGGGTTCCCGCCGCTGGAATTCGCTGTGGAGGGCCCTGTCGAATTCGCTGTGGAGGGCCCTGTCCTGGGACTCGGGCTCCTCCTCGGCTTTGGAGCCACGTTGGCGGTGGGCCTACTGCCGGCTTTTCGGTTCAGCCGTCCGGAGCTGGTGTCCTCACTGAAGGATGATTCCGGAGGGGGTGGCCGTCGGGTGAGCCGGATCCACCGGATTGCGGCCTCAGCCCAGGCCGGTGTAGCCCTGACCCTGCTCGTCACCTGTGGTCTCTTCCTTCGATCTCTCGGCGTGATGGAAGACCGGGATTTCGGCTTCGATCCCCAGGGCCTGGTCACCACCCGGATGGACCTTTTCCAGGAAGGGTACGAATCCCAAGAGTCCGCGGAGGTGTTTCTAGGTCGAGCACGGGAGGCGATCGAGGCGGTTCCGGGTGTGACCTCCGTGAGCGTCGCCGACGGGATCCCCCTCGATCTCTCCGGGAATTTCACGGGCGCTGCCAGGGCGGATCAGCCAGACGACGCCAGGGGCCGAATCCAGGTGGAGTTCACGAAGGTCTCCGAGCGCTTTTTCGAGACGGTGGGGAGCCCGATTCTCCGGGGTCGCGGAATCGAATACGGAGACAATCTCTCGTCAGACCCTGTGGTCGTCATCACCGAATCCCTGGCCACACGCCTTTG
>JBDHCH010000560.1:0-2497 GCA_039592115.1 Gemmatimonadota bacterium
ATCGCCGGATCCGTCATTCCTCCACCGACAATGACCAGAGACCCGTTCTCCGGCCCCACCTCCTGGGTGTGAACCCTCTGGGGAAGGAGGACGAACACGAATAGGACGCCGAGAAAGCGCACGGAACGAAAGGAACGCATGATGTAGTCCGTTATGAGTGTCTGGAGAGTGCGGCACCTCTGTCCGAGGTTCACCGTGACATGGTCTTGGCCACTACCGCGAGGAGGCCGACGAAGACGATCAGGCCTATTACGACCATTGAGAGCACCGGACCTCCCTCGGCACCACCTGAAGACCGGAAGAACAGCAGTCCGGCCATGAGCCCGGCCACCAACAGCCCGAGGCCCAAGCTGATGATGAGCGCCGCCGGCTGATTCCCACCTTTGACGGACATTTGGGCGAGGCGGACCGCCGCCCGCATCTCAGCAGGAGTCACCGCCGGGTGAGCCTTCTGGTACTCATCCAGAACCTGGGACAGAAGTCCCCCAGCTCCCGGGTCCGGGGGGAAGCAGGGGGGGCTGGGGTGTTCGGAACAATGGGTATGTAAGTCATCTCCTGAGCATCCTCTCTTCGCGTGGGACCAGGCCCCCTGGGAATTCCATGGTACAGTCTCCATGAATACGGGAAGAGTCCGGTTCCTCTTCGCGCTTCGCGCCAGTGGAGAGGTGGCGTTGCCGGGAGTTCACCGTCGGACGCCCACGAACTGGACGACCGATCCAACGCCATGGTGCATCCGGCCCTCATGCACCTCCCGCTCCACCTCCTGGGCGAACAGGGGCTCCAACCCCACCAACTCTTCGGCAAGGATCCCCAGCGTCATCAGCTTCTCCACGTCGGGAGGGCCTCCCGTGCCGAGCTCCAGCTGCCGGGGAGTGTATGCCTCCAGGATCAGGATACCGCCTTGTGCCAATCCCTGGACCACGGCCTTGTGCACTCTTCTTCGGAGTTCGGGAGGAAGGTGGAAGAAGATGGAGACGATTCCCTCCCACTCCCCTTCGGTCAAATCGAAATCCTCAATGGACGAGACCACGGTTTCCACGAAGACACCTCGCTCCTTCGCCAGAGCTTGTGCCTTGTCCAGCCCAACTTGAGAACGATCCACCCCCACGACCTCGTAGCCCTGTTCCGCCAGGAAAACTGAGTTCCGCCCCTCTCCCTCTCCCAGACAGAGCACCCGACCCGGCAGAATGCGGTGCGCCTCCTGGCGTAAGAACTCGTTGGGCTCGGTACCGAAGATCCACTCGTCCTGGGCGTACCGCTCGTCCCAGGGGCTCATCTTGATCCTCCCGGTATGGGTTCCCTGTTCCCATCCCCTCCCCGTCGAACCACAGACCCGAGGGGGGCCGTGTGACCTGGTTCTTTAACCTTTCGCCTCCCCCCTACCCGCTGTCAAATGGATTCTCCCGGCGAAAGAGAGCGCAGGTCCCCCTCCGAAAAAACTCCATCCGCCTCGATACCCAAAGTACGGAGCGCTTCGGGGGGAACGCCGATATCCCCGAGGTACAGCTCCCCCACCCAGCCCCTGGCCGCATCAGTCATCAATCCACTTTTGGGGAGAGCCAGGGTGAGGGTGGCCGCAGCCCGAATCGTCGGGATCTCAGGTACGCCCGTGTCGGGATGCAGCCCCGAGGGCAAGTCCAGGCTCAAGGTGGGCGAGGCCTGGTCGTTGGCCCACCGGATGAGGTCAGCCCCCGGGCCCCTTGGAGCGCCGGAGAGGCTGTACCCGAAGATCCCATCCACCACGAGGTCCGCCTCAGGTCTTTCCTTCGGCCAGGAAAGCTCCCCCTCCCACTCTGTCACCTCCAGCACAGGAATCCCCATCCGCCGGAACTCGGCCTCCCCGGAGAGTGCCACCACCACCTGCCCTCCCCAGGTCGCGAGACGACGTCCCGCAACCAACGCCCCACCGCCATTCCCACCCTTTCCGGCCAGCACGGCAATCACTCGGCCTCTGGGATCCCCGTCCAGAAACCTCTCCACCCCAACCCGGGCCAGATGTCTCCCGGCATTCTCCATCATCTGTAAGAGGCTGATGCCCAGGTCCTCTTCCATGATCCGGTCCACTTCCCTCATCTGAACCGAGGAGACGGTCGGGACCGTGAGAACACGGGGTTGAGGGTCCTCCATCATCCCATCATCTCTTTGGCGCCAGGATCTGATTGGCCACCGGGAGTGCGGCTCCGGCCCAGAGGGCGTACTGGACACCACTCGGGTGTAGACCGTCCTCAGCCACCAGGGATGGATTGGATCCAGCGGTGCGACTGATGCCCGTCACGTCCACATACCGAGCCCCGGAACGTACGCTCTCCTCCCGATTCACCTGGTTGAACGCGTCGATGTCCCGACTGATCGTCTCACGATCTCGGTCTCGAGCAAACGGCATGACCCCCCAATCCGGAATCGAGAGGACCAGCACCCGGCTGGGCTCGCCCCCCGCGAAGCTCACCGCCTGGGAAAGCAATGCCAGAAACTGCTCCCGATACTCTTCCAGCTCCCG
>JBDHCH010000561.1:0-2275 GCA_039592115.1 Gemmatimonadota bacterium
TGCCACAAAGATGAGCATCATCCTATTGCTGGCATGGAGCATCGTCACTTCCAGCATTTCTGACCTACTCCTTGTAGCCTGACCCAAAGACACATGTCCTCTAACGTCCAGAGGTTGCCGGCGCGGCCTTTGTGCCGCGCTCTCCGGAGCGAGCTCTGCGAGCGCAGGCGGCAACCTTTTTGTTAGGTGACGCAAGGCTCACCTCGTTGGCCGCCTGACCCGGTAAACCACAATGGATTGCACGTCCAGTTCGTCGTGGGTAACGACCACAACGTGCTCGCCGCGGATGAGCGGAGGCGGAAATAGCTCAGGTTCCACCGGCAGCTTTATTGGGCCGCGGTAGCTGCCGTCTGGCGCAAACACGTCAAAGAACCAGAGTGCACCCTCTCCCTCTCGCAGGACCCACAAGTCACCCGTGTCGACAGGAATGAGCCGGCGGAAGAAGGGCTTGGTAGACGGGAGCCGGGAAAGATCCATCTTGGGGTGGTTGGCGTCCTCCCCCAGGTCTTCAACTGCTCTTGCCCGCTCCTCCGGGGAAACTGGCACGGGGGCGACGTTTCGCTCGATCACCATCAGCGTGTCGCCGGAGAGATCCTGATGGGCCAGGGAGTAGCTTGCGCTCTCCCCAACCCAGAGCTTGGCTGTACCGTCAAGCACCCACTCAGGCTGGCCGGCGAAAGGAATCTGGACGATGGAGCCGATGCGGCGTTCGTCCCGGAGGTCCCAGTAGCCGGTAGCGTCCGGTAGCTTCAGAGGGAAGGAGTCCAGAGGCATCAACTCCGCCTGAGGCTCGAATTCGACCAGTTGGTTCCCATCTCGCGATAAGGAAGCCTCGTATAGTCGGCCGTTTCTGGCGAATCGGCCGGGCCAGGGCCAAGAGTATCCTCCGACAGTCCTCCTGTACTCCCTCAGATGTTGGCCGTCCAGGCTGAACGTGGAGTACCTCCGCAGTCGGACGTCCACGATCCAGAGATTCCCAGCGGAGTCCCATGCCATACCGAACGGGTTCTGGAACTCCCCGGGGCCTTCCCCCTCCCGTCCCAGGGCCCGGACGAACCCACCGGTTTGGTCGAAAATCCGCACTTCCTTTGCGAGCCGATCCAAGACGTAAAGCTGTCCAGTCAGGTCCATTTCAACAGCCCACACCTGGCCAAACACCTCAGGACCTTCCCCTTCGACCGCGCCAACCCGGAAAAGCTCCGTCAGGTCCCACTCTGTTTCTTCGGTCCAGGTCCCACCCTCGGGGCCACGAACCCGCACCACCCCTCCAGGGAGCGTATCACGGGTGACCGCGAATTCACCGGTCGAACCGTCGGATCCACAACCGGAAGCCAGGGCCACTCCGAGACAGATCATTGGCCACATCCAAAGCCTATTGGAAGGTCGGACCATCCAAGTCTCCTCTTGTGTCACCTAACGGAACGAAGTGAGCGAAAGCGGCAACGCTTTTGTTATGGGACGACGCATCCCCTTTCTATCAGCAAACTGTTACTGACCGGCTGCGTCAACTGGGCTCATAAGAGCTCGGTCGAATCGCCACTGGCCATCTTCGCCGCGTTCCCAACGGATGAACATGTTGTTGTGTAAGGTGTCTGCGGTCGCACCGTCGGGGCTGAGAAGCACGTCTTCGGCTTCCGCGATTTCATAGGCGACATCGCCGTGAACAAAAACCTCAAAGGTCCGTCGGTTCACTTGAACCTGGACACCTGCTTCGAAGGTGCCTCTCATTCCCTCAATGAGGGTCGGGCGATCCATATCCATTCCAGGCCCCACGAGCCTAGCATCCTCAGTGTAGAATTCGCCAGCTAGGTCAGCATCACGATGGACTGTGAGAACCTCGAGATAGTCTGATACCCGCTGAGCAATCTCGACTTCAGAAGCCTGAGCGTTTCCTGCAGGAACTTCAGGGGGTGTTTCCTGGGGATCAGCCTCGCTCGATGTGCAAGCCCCGGTCAGCGCGACGAGGCAAAAGAAGGATACCGCTGCATTTCCTGGGGTGATGGGCCTCATGGTTCACCTCCGAGATTTCCGTGCCCGGTCCAATTCACAATACTGGGGAGGGCGGTGGGGGGATTCTATGCACAAATAGAGTTTATCCGTTTCCCCTCCCACATCACCACGCGTTGTCCCATAACGTTCTTAAGTGGCCGAACTGGCCCTACCAGAGCCGGCCACTATTGAGGTTCGCGTATTATAGTGACATTTCTTCGAAGAGGTCGGCTTGTTTCCAGAAGGCCGTCATGAGGGTGGGGCGGTGTTGCATACGACGGAGTCT
>JBDHCH010000562.1:0-2441 GCA_039592115.1 Gemmatimonadota bacterium
TCAGGAAGGTTCGGGATTCTCCTGCTCCGACCGGGCCGGAGCCTCAGGGGCGGAAGTCGCCGATCAGGCTGGATCACCTTTCTCCAGGCCGTAGCGCCTCACCGTCTGGACACCGAGGGAGTCGGACCAGATCCCCAGGAGGTAATCCTCGCCCACCTCCGTGACTCGTCCCTTTTCAGGGATCGTCAGCTCCCCCAACCAACGGCCCGTGGCGTCGAAAATCGACCAGCGAACCGGCTCGTCCAGGACGGCATACTCCTGCACCCACAGGTTCCCGGTCCCATCCACCATGAGCATCTCGTGAGCGGGCAGGAACTCGGGCAGCGGGATGTTCCCCCAAAGGGCGGCTGCCTGGGGGGCCATCTCTCGGAGCCTCTCCTCCCTTCCATCGATGACCGCCTGGGGCATAGGCCTCCGGGTCCGATCCATCCGAATGAGCTTCAGGAGCCGGCCTTCCAAATCCCACTCCTGGATCTCAAAGGCGTCGCCGGGGCCGTAATACCACTTCCCTCGCCCCGCGGCGGCGTGCGGCCTCACCGCATGATCCGCCGCCGTCGTGAAGCCGGAACCGTCAGGATGGACGCCCTTGTAGAGATCGGCGCCGGGAAGGAGGGCCAGGAAACGAACCAACCGTCCCTCCTGGTCGAAGTGCCCGTACCTGCTCTGCCCCCGGACCGGACCGAGATCGGAGGAATACCCCTGGTCCTGCTCGTCGATGGATCCCAGGAGCGTGCCGTCCCCGAAAAGGTCGTCGGGGAACACGAACTTCCCGGTTTCCTCCCCGAGGAGGAACGTCCTGGAGAAACGGCCATTCTCGTCGAAAACAGACAGGCGGCGCAAACCGATATCGTAGATGAAGAGCGAGTCGGCGTCCGAGCGCCAGGTGTACCCCATACTTCGAAACTCCCCGGGGCCGTCACCCTGGGATCCCACGGCGTAGAGGAACGCCCCCTGGGCGTCGAAGAAACGGATCTCCTGAGAGCCGGTGTTGGCCACGGCGATCCGTCCGTCCCCCAACTGCATGGCGGTCCAGGCGCGGAAAAAGACATACTCCTCGGGGCCGTCCATGACCCCCAGGGAAAGAAGGGGCTCCGCGGACAGGCGCCACCCCTCCCCCTCCTCCCAGAGAGGAAAGTGGTTCTCGACAATGGTGACCCCTGCGCTATCCCGGACGGTGAATCCCGCATCCAGTGGTGAGGGGCCGTCACCGGCCCCACAGCCGAGGGAGCCCGAGCCAATTCCGAACAGAACCAGGGAGAGGATGTGCCTGGGCCACGGCCGGCCGGAATCAGGCACCCATCACCACCCCACCTTTTCGAACCTCACGTTCCGGACCCGTCCACTGGAAACCAGAACCGCTACCACAGCTCCGTCCTCCCGTCTCTCGAAGGCCGCTTGCCCAAAGAACCACATGCTTCCCGAGAACGCATCGGGGCCGGTGGGGGTCAGCGTGACGGGCTCGTGGCGGATATGCCGGGCCATGAGTGTCCCCTCTTCGACCGCAAGGTCGTAGAAGGTCTCCAACTCGGGGGAGTAGAAGCGGCCCTGGAAATCGAGCAAGTCCACGGATTCCGGGTCGAAGGGGTCGACCCGGGGTGCGACCTGTTCCTGTCCCTGCTGGTCGACGGTCAGGCTTTCCACCTCTCCGTCCGAGGCCAATGTGAAGGTGACCCAGGCAGGATTCCCTTCCACCTGGAAGCGAATCTCCGACAGAGGAATGAGGTTCACCGGGGGCAGTCCCGGCCCCACTGCGGTCAGGCCTTGGGACTGGAGGCGGACCGATACCAGCACACCGGGAGCCAGTTGATAGTCTCCGGCGTAGCGCTGGAGGGTCTCCCGATCCAGCTCCACGGCCTCACCTGGGGTTTCCTCTCCCTCCTCCGTCGCAGCCTCCTCCTCGCCCTCCGCTTCCGCCATCTCAGACTCCAGGTAGATCCCCGCTGCCCCGAAGGCCAGATCGGACGGGCTGAAGCTCCCCAGATTACTCAAGACGTTCACGGTGAGACCCTGATCCGGAAAGCGGACGGCATACGAGCGGAATCCGGCGTCCCCTCCGCTATGGCCTACCGTCCGGAGTCCTCTGTGCTCACCGATGGAGAGCCCCATCGCGTACCCCAGCGTGTCCCCGTTGTTGAGGACGGCCCGGGTGTCGTGCATGAGACGGAGGACGTCCTCTCCACCCACCGCCCCCTCATCCAGGTTCACCAGCCACCTGGCCAGGTCTTCCGAGGTCGTGAAGAGGCTCGTGGCACCCACGTTCGCATAGCTGAGAACCGCATTCTTCAGGCCGGCCTCCTGATCCTCCCGGTAGGAGTAGGCCCGGTCGGGAACGATGCGCTCGTGGTCTTCGTGGAAGTGGGTCCGAGTCATCCCCAGGGGTCCGAATACGTTTTCCGACATCCACTCGGGGAATGGCGTACCCGTGACCCGGGTGACGATGA
>JBDHCH010000563.1:0-2610 GCA_039592115.1 Gemmatimonadota bacterium
CGTCTTCGACGTTGGCCAGGGCCATGGCGGAGGGGATCAGGTCCGGGGCGGGTCGGCCCCGACGTACGTCGTCGCCAGTAACCACCCCGCGTAGTCCGAGGGAGTCCCAGCCTAATCCCTTCACCAGGAGCTGTGCGGTTTCACGATCCAGCCCTGTGGTAAGGACGACCTCGATTTCGGCCCGTCGGAGCGAGCGGATCACCTCCTCGGCCCCAGGGATAGCCCTAGCCCCTGCACGGTACGCGGCGCGAAGCGTTTCCAGGAAATGGGCGTAAACTGACTCGGCCTGCTCCGCGTTTGTGAGTGGAGCCCCCAGTCTCGCCGCAAGGAGGTACGAAATGGCGTCACGCTTTGACCGGCCACGGACCCGGGATACCTCTTCGCCAGACAGGGTTATCCCGACGCTCCGAAATGCCTCCCGGAAAGACGATGGCACTTCGTCCCCAGCCTGGACCGTGGTGCCAACCATGTCGAATACGACGAGAGCAATCCTCACGGGAACGCCCTCATGAGAAATCCGTAGCACCTTGTGATGCTGCTGCGGAACAGGGAGGGGTTTCTCGAGCCTCGAGGAAGGGGCCCTCGGGGGCGTCTTCCGACAGCAAGAGTCGCGGCACTTCCAGTGGGAATGCTCCAGAGTCAGCTCGCCACAAAGGAGTGGGTTCTCCAGTTTCGCTTTTCAATCGACCGGAAGCTCGGTTGATCTCGGATCCAGGCAAGAAAAGGAAGGACGGTCTGCAACTCCCGATCAGCTGGGTCGCCGTAATACGGCCCGATCAGCACCAGGTTCCCGTATTGACGGCGCAGCTTTTTCGCCGTGTCATCGATCATCAGGACCCGCTCGAGGTTGAATCCCATCCGGCGAACCTTCTTGAGGTCCTTCAGGAGGTACTGCTCCCTTAGCTCCGCGTCGAACCTGCGGGTGCACCGGTCAGCGAACCAGGAGAACGCGAGTTGCGAAGGATCAGGGAAGATCTTTTCGATCACCCTGCGTCCGTAGTCCTCCCCGGCCGATGTCCAGACGGCCACAGTGAACATGTCGAGGATTGAATCCAGGAACTGGTCAAGGTGCGGACGGCGAGAAAGGTAATAGTCGGCTACCTGGAACGAGTATCCATACCCGTCGAGCTTCCGCCTCGCATACACGAGGGTTTCGTCAAGATCAAGGATGAGGAGCGCGCGATCCATCGCCGAGTGATTCCCAGCCATCCGCTGTTTGACGGTTTGCGATCCTGCTGCCGTTCAGGTTAGCAGCGGACCCCGCGAGCCGAAAGAAGCCGCACCTGATCCGATCCCCCCCTCTCCTCCCCTCCCTTCTCCCCCGAGAATCGCCGGATCGCGAAAGGGCTCCGCACCCAACCCTCAGAAGGATCTTGTGGATACATAGGACTGGTATGTATAATAGTTCTACGTATGACGCGATCACCTCTCGCAGCCGGAAGGCTAGCCCCTTATGAGCATCGGAAAGGACCTCGTCGCCGCCTCCGCCACCCCCCTCGTGCTGGCTATTCTCAGTGAGGGGGAGAGCTACGGCTACGCCAGTGCTTCACCGTCTGGAGCGGGCCGGCTACGTGGAGGCCACCTGGGGGAAGTCTGAGGCTGGGCGGAGGAGGAAGTATTACCAACTCACCAAACGAGGCACGGCGGAGCTGGAGGACCAACGGCGCCAGTGGCAGGTCGTCACCGCCACCCTCCGCGGTACCCCATTTCACCGGTTCCAATTGATCCCCCAGGGGATCTGACCGCAGATGCAGGAGGCACGCAGTGCTGGATGAACGCATTTCCGAGTGGAGGGCCTATTTGAGCCGCCGGCAGGCCATTCACGCCGTGGACGTGGACGAGCTCGAAGACCACCTCCGCAACCAGGTCTCCGACCTCCAGGCTGCCGGCCTGGACGAGGAGGAGGCCTTCCTCATCGCGGTGAAGCGGATCGGGGATCTGGATGCCCTTTCCCGGGAGTACGCCCGGGAGTATTCCGAGCGCCTCTGGAAGCGACTGGTGGTGACCCCCGGGGCGGGCGGAGGGGAGTGGAGCCGGGAAGCAACCCTGGCCGTCGGTCTGGCCGTGGCCGCCGGGGTGGCCATCAAGATCCCCGCGTTCTTCGGCATCGGCTGGGACGGTGACGAGGAGGCGCTCTGGTACATCCGCAACATCAGCCTGTTCACCCTGCCTTTCCTGGCGATCTTCCTCGCCTGGAAGCGGACGTTGCCCACCGGCGGGTGGGTCGCGTTGGGGGGAGCTTTCTTTGCGGCGGCGCTGGTGATGAACCTCATGCCCTTCGTCCCCGAGGGGTACACGCAGATGCTGGCGATTCTGCACCTGCCCATGGCCCTCTGGCTCGCCGCGGGGATTGCGTACGCCGGAGGCCAATGGCGTGACCCCCGGCAGCGTATGAATTACGTCCGCTTCAGCGGCGAATGGTTCATCTACTACGTCCTCATCGCACTTGGAGGCGGGGTCCTCATGGGGATCACTATGCTCCTCTTCCAGGCCGCTGGCATGGACGCCGAACCCCTGGTGACCCTTTGGATTCTCCCCTGCGGGGCCGTGGGCGCCGTCGTCATCGCCGGATGGTTGGTGGAGGCCAAGCAGAGCGTCATCGAGAACATG
>JBDHCH010000564.1:0-2299 GCA_039592115.1 Gemmatimonadota bacterium
CGACGATCCCGGGCTGCTTGCCGCGGCCACCAACGCCATTGAAACTCCGAGTAGATGTGCGGCTCTCATTTCTTTCCATTCCGATGCGGGTTCGTTCCTTGCCCACCCCGTCCACCCCACCCAAGTTCCGGCTGATGCGGCTCAGCTCCTGAGCCACCAAAGTTGAGAGGACCCTATGCCCCCATCCGGACTGAACCTTCCCCTGGCCATTCTCGCACAGGTCCCGTGGGATGTCGATCCCATCATCTTTCGCCTGGGCCCCCTCCCCATCCGGTGGTACTCCCTGGGATGGCTTCTGGCCTTCGGTGTGGGATTCTACATCCTGCAGTGGATGTACAGGAAGGAAGGCAAACCGGCGGAAGGCCCCGAGCCCGTCCTCTTCTACGCGGGTTGGCCAGCCATGGCGGGGTCATCGGCATCCTGGTCTCCCTGTTCATCTACGCCAAGAAGCACCCGGACCAGCCGTACCTCTGGCTTCTGGACAGGGTGGCGGTCCCAACGGCACTCGGCGGAATGTTCATCCGCCTCGGGAACCTGATGAACTCGGAGATTCTGGGGGTACCGACCGAGGCACCTTGGGCGATGGTCTTTCTCAGGATCGACAGCCTCCCCCGACACCCGGCGCAGCTCTACGAAGCCCTGGCCTATCTCCTCATCTTCCTCTTCCTCCTCACCTGGTATCGGAACCGGGGGGCCGCCATCCCCCATGGCAAGCTCATCGGAGCGTTCTTCGCCCTCGTCTTCACCGCCCGGTTCCTCATCGAGTTCGTGAAGGAACGACACGTTCCATTCGAGGCGGGGCTTCCCTTGAGCATGGGCCAGATCCTCAGCATCCCCATTGTGGCAGCGGGGATCGGCCTGATCTGGTGGTCGGGAAGAGGTCATTCTCCCCCCGCTGGAAGAGGATAGCGGAGTCCAGGGAGGGTACGACACAGTGGCCGTGACTCGCCTCGGAGACAGGACACCGGAGGAGTTCGAGACCGTGGATCATCCAGGTGTTTCGGTCCTGGCCCGGCCCTCCGCAACACCGTGGGTTCGGTATGTCCTGGAAAGCGGCCTGACGCTCCATGAAGCTGCTGGAAACGATCGGGCCAGCCTCATTATCGACGGTCGAAAGCCGGTCTTCCTGATTCCCGCCAAGCTTCCGACTGGACATCCAGGGGAGGGCAAAGGACGGTGGGCCGTCCGTCGCCGCTTCGCCAGGGGCGGACGACTCCTACCGATTCTGCTGGGGGACCGGTATCTGGCCATCGGCACACCCCGCCCCCTCCACGAGGCAGCGATCAGCGAGGAAGCTCAGCGGCGAGGGATCCCGACACCGGTGGTCGTAGCCGCGGCTGTCTATTCGGCGGGGATCTTCTATCGGGGCGACCTGGTCACGGAGTTTGTGTCCAATGCCACCGACCTGATGGAGGCGCTGTTCGATACCAGGCGGAAGGGTCTCGGTGGAGCCGTCGAGCGCCTCGATTCGCTGAGAGCCAGCGGCGGACTCATCAGGACCCTGGCCCGGGCAGGCCTCCAGCACGGGGACCTCCACGCCGGGAACATCCTTCTCCAATGGGAGGGGGTCTCGCCCAACGCATTCATTTTGGATTTGGGGCTTTCGCGATTTCTTCCGGAGGGCACGCAGGCAGACCCCGGTCCGATGTTCCGGCGCCTCAGGCGGTCCCTGCGAAAGTGGGAGGGCCGAACCGGACTACGCCTTTCCCACAAGGAGTGGGCCGCCCTTGACGAGGCCGCCGGGGCGTGAACGCCGGAGGTCCGCCCGTTCCCGCCCGCCATGTCAGGCGGGAGGATGACAACGAAGGCCCATCCGGGCCCGAAACCTCCGCTGCATTCCTCCCCATAAACCCGCCCCGCTCGATTCTCATCGTCATGCTGAGCGCGATCGGGGACGCCGTCCAGGTCCTCCCCGTGGTGACCGCCCTGAAACGAGCTTTCCCCTCCGCTTCGATCACCTGGGTCCTCCAACCTCTTCCGTTCTCTCTCGTGTCAGGACATCCCAGCGTGGACCGGTTCATCCTCTTCCGGAGGGGGAATCGCCGAAGGGACCCCCTTGCACTCTGGACGGGGGTACGGAGCATTCGGGACACAGCGAGGGAGATTTCTCGGGTGGCCCGGAGCCAGCCGGGTGGGCGCTTCGACCTGATTGTCGACCTGCAGGTCTACATGAAGGCGGGTATTTTGACGGCCCTATCGCCGGGGAAGATCAAGCTGGGATTCGACCGGCGGAGGACTCGAGACCTGAACTCCCTGTTTTCCACCCACCGCATTCCGCCAAACCCCAGCGTCCATGCTC
>JBDHCH010000565.1:0-2219 GCA_039592115.1 Gemmatimonadota bacterium
GCCTCTTCAGCTACTTCACCTCTCCGGCCGCGCCGGTGGAGCTCCCCGGTGCACCCTTCCTGGTGGGCTCAGCCCTGTGGGCCATCTCGTTCTTCATCTTGTTGCGGCTGTTCAAGCGGATCCCGGCTGACTGACAGGGGTCTACCGGAAAGTCACTTCCCCGGCCGGGCACAGCAGGGTGACCTCGTATCCCCCCTGAGTCTGCTCAACAGCCGAGACTGCCTCCAGAAGCTCCAGGGTTCTCAGGAAATCTCCAAGTGCCTCCCCATCCGGGGTGAGAACCTTGAAGCCCTGGAGCTCACAACCAGAAGGAGAGGTCGTAGCGGGGTGCGGGGAATCTGCACTCCACTCGATGAGGAACGGCCCCCCCAGTGTTGCCACCTCGTCCGCACCTCCCGTCCTCCACTCCAGTAACCGGCCATCGGGGGTTGCCCTGGAGCCCGGCATCGGATCCGAGACCGTGTAACCTCCGTCCTGGAGCAGGGCTGAGGTCGCATCCAGATCGGTGGTCGAGGCGGCCCATCCCCAGGGGGTCAGGTCGGTCAAACCGGTGAGACCCGGCGCATCCTCCACCGAATCGACGCTCTCCTGGGGAGCCAGAAGCTCCAGGTAAACCCGAGGGCCCAGAGCCACCAGCGCATTCCGCGTGCCCCTCCCTGGATGCTCCCCACCGAACACCGGACGCACCCCGGTCAGCTCCTCGAACCGATCCATCCCTGTCTCGAGGTCGCCGATGGCAACGATCACGTGGTCGATCTGGATGGAGGGCCCCTGAGGCTCCTGGCTGGAGGGGCCGCACCCGGTGACGAGAAGAGTCGAGATTCCGAAAAGGGCCATGATGGCGAAATGAACGCGGGCGGATGTCATGATTCCTGCCTCCTCAGCCAGCTCTGTTTCTGGGGGTTCGGCGGGAAGATGGAGAGCCCCACGACTCATGGTCAAGGGTCGGCCCCGATTCGGAGAACCACTCGAAGAATACCCCGCCAGGGTCGAGGCATTCCTTACCCGGGGTTGAGGACCGATCGTCCCCAGCCACGGGGGTGTGAGGCCGTGTAGGCCACCAGGGTCACTCGTCCGGCCAAGAGGTCTGCTCCACCGAGGTTCCCGAGGGCCACCAGTCCCGCTTCCCGGGACTTTCCCGGGCCCATCAACCGATGGAAGGCTGGGCCGGGCGACTCTCCCTTTGACCGGTGAAGCGTGACTGCACAAACCGACCGGTCAGGGTCCCCGTCTCCTCTGGGCCCAGGGGAATCCTGACCTCGAAGGTCATCGGAGCCGGGGCCTTGCCGTCCACTAAGGGAGGCGCCGCCGGGGGGGAGCGACGAGGGTGCACCGCCTGCTCATAGGCGTAGGCCATGGCCACCAGACGGACGTCGTCGAAGGGCCTTCCCAGAAGCTCGAGCCCCGTCGGCAGGCCATCCTCCGTGAAGCCCCCGGGGAGTGCCATGGCGGGGAACCCCGACCCGGCGCTCACCTGGCAGTTGGAGCCGCTCTGGCCCTCCCCGATGAGGGCCGGCCGCCGCTTGACAGAGGGAAACACCAGGGCGTCCAATTCGTTGGCATCCATTATGGCCAGGAGGGCCGCCCCCAACTGCTCCCGCCTGGCTAGCGCATTCCGGTAGGCTTCCGAGTCTCTGGACTGGGCCCGCTCCCGCCGGTTGAAGGCGCCTTCCAGGGCCTGGTGGTAGAGCCCCTGGTCCAGGATATCGGCCAGGGACGCCACCGGGGCACCCGGGGTGGCGGCCAGGTAATCCATGAGGTCGAACTTGGCTTCGTGATTGATGACCCCCGAAGGCCAGACCAGACTATCCAGGTCCGGGATCTCCACGGTCAGGGTATCCGCGCCAAGCTCCACCATCCGGCCGATGTCCCCTCGGAGGATCGAATCCACTTCCTCATCTTCCGGAGGGTCCCCGAAGAGCTCCTCCACGATTCCGAGGCGGGCGCCCCTGAGAGCACCAGGGTCCAGGGCGTCCATGAACCGCGGGACTCCCTTCCCTTCCAGGGCCCGAGTGGCAGGATCCGCCGGGTCTGGCCCTACCGTGGCGTCCAAGGCCACCGCCAGATCAGTGACGCTCCGAGCCAGCGGTCCGCCCACGTCCTGAGTGTGGGCGAGGGGGATGATTCCATCGATGCTGGACAACCCCTTCGTGGGGCGAAGCCCGAAGAGGTTGTTGAAGCAGGAGGGGATCCGGATGGAACCGCACGTGTCGGTGCCC
>JBDHCH010000566.1:0-2027 GCA_039592115.1 Gemmatimonadota bacterium
GCGATGGCCTCCGAGAGCATCCCGAACAGCTCCTCCGGGGTGGTCTCGTCGGTGATCCGCTGTCGCATCGAGTCCCCGACCTCTTCCCAGTCTACGCCCTTCATGGCGAAGAACGGATAGTGCTCCCGGAAGGTGTGCCAGAACACCTCTGAGGTGGCTCGAGGGGTGTCCTGCGCCGGTTGATCACAGATCTGTGGAGGCAGGTCGGTCCGTGAGAAGAGGATGGCGGAAACGGTACCGTTCGGCTGGAGACGGGCCACCGAATCGGAATCGAGGCTGAAGCGGGCCCCGGCCGGATCGCCGAACATCTCCAGGAGCCAAGAGCCGTCCGCCTCGATCCGGGTCTGTGTGAGGGTCCCATCCCAGGGGATGCAACTGACAGCCGAAACCTCCCGGACATCGATGATTCCGTCACCCACTTCCGCGAAGAGCCCGTAGCCCTGGGACATCCACAGTCCTTCGAGGGATGCGGGTGGCGTGGACCGGCACCCGACGGCGACGAGGAAAAGAAAGGCGAGAATCCGCATGACCCTGTCTCCGGTGGAGCTTGCTGGTTGTGCGCTCGATGCGGGAAACTAGGGGCATCGAGGGGCAGGACACTAGGAGCCTGTCCAGAGAATGGGTGCAGCGGCGCACGGAGGGAAGAAACCCTGTCGATCCACTTTCACCGCTCCCCGCCGGCCACCTCGTTGGATCCCATTCGAGCGCTTAAGGTGGGCTGAGGGGCCGATGAGATGGAGTTGGTCTCTACTTTGGAATCCCGTAGAAATTCCCGAACTGCGAGTCGACGGAAGGGTTCGGAGACAGGCGTCGCACGAATCCGTCGGAGAGGCGATAGGCATATACCTGGAATCTTCCAGACTCATTGCAGTCGTAGACCAGGTACTTCTCGTCTTTTGTCCATCTCGGGTACTCACACACGACGTCGGGATTCGGGGCCGTGACTTGCACATGCGCCGGGATTGTCCGGGCGGCTACGTCGAAGTCCGCGAGGCAGATGACGGCATCCTCGAATGGTCTATCACCAGGCCCGTACCGCATGTAGGCCACCCTGGTCTCACTGGGCGAAACGCTCAGCTTGTGCCAGTAGTACGACGTGTTCCTCTGAACCTCCCAGCGGTAGTAAGTGTGCTCGCTGATCTCCAGCCCCTTGCAGACCTCACGCACCGTCTTTCCGTTGGCCAGCTCCACCTCGGCCTTCCGGAGATGGTTGATGATCTGGGCCGGCGTCGTGTTCTTCCTCCTCGCCATTCTGTTCTCCCTCCGGTCTGGAACCAGCCCAAATCTATGAGACTGGGCCCGGGTTCGTCTCAGGGGGGCATTTCAGCTGTACATCGTGAACTTTGGGACGAACTTCCGGGACTTTCCTTCGCCCTCCCAGGTCCCCAGATCCGCCTCTTCAAGAACTCGCTGGAAGTTCTGCCGGTAAAGGTTCGTGTGGTCCATCGGTTCACCCGTCCCGGTGGTGAAGATGATACCGTGGTCCCTCCAAACACTTCCGGCCAGGAGTCGCTCCTCCGCTTGGCGTTTACGGTGTGCCAAGAGGGCCTGTAAAGCCACGGGCGGGAGAACCACAGTGCGCCGGGCTCGAGAGGTTTTCGGTTCCACCAACCTCCAACCCTTAACTCCACGCCGGTTAAGGGAACGCTGGACCCGGAGGGGAGACCCAAGAGGATCCACTTTGATGCCTTCGGGATCCCCTCCCTCTCGGGCCCTGCGGTGCTGGATCCCGGGAATTCTCCCTGAATCCAGTCCACCAGGAACGCAGGCTTCTCGGTCTCTCACGGCCAGAGGAAAGAGGGCGTTGGCCCTCGCCTTGGCCATTGAAAGCCAACGGAAAAACCGCCAACCAGCATGCAGACAACCAGTTGACGGTCTTCCCCTTCCGGGGCCACGCCCTGGGGGTTACTCTAGTCTACCCTTCGCTTCTTCCATTCTGCCAAAGGTAGTCGACGTGGCCGGAGCATATTGAGCCGAACTCTGCCATGGCTTCAGCGTGCTCCGTCTGAAGCTCGTTGATGATCATG
>JBDHCH010000567.1:0-2037 GCA_039592115.1 Gemmatimonadota bacterium
GATGGCGAATCAGGTGGATCGGGATTTCGCCGAAGGGACAAGGCTCATCGAGCAGGCTGTGGCGGAGGATCCCACCTTCGCCGACGCCCAGTCGAGCCTGGCCAACCTCTACATGTTCACGAACCGTGCAGCGGAGATGACGGGGCCATTGCAGGCGGCCATGGACCACCTCTACCGGCTTCCTGAGCGGTCGAAGTTCGTGATAAAGTCCAACTACTATTTCCTGGTTCGGCAGGATACGGACAAGGCCATGGCGGCCCTGGACATGTGGGCCGACCTCTTTCCCGACGATATCCAGGCCTATCAGGCCCGGCTCACGATCCAGGCTGTGAGGGATGACAAGGATGGCGCGTTGGAGAGCCTGCAGACCATCCTGGAGCTGGACCCCGCTCAGCGGGATGTCCTGCTCCAGATCGCAAGTCTCCATGAGGCCAAGGGAGATTTTCCCGCTGCGGAGACGGCTCTCCGAGAGTACGCGGAGGAGTTTCCCCAGAACCACCAGGTCCTATCCCAACTCGCCGGACTGGCTCGGCGCCAGGGCAAGCTGGACGAGGCCCGTGGCTTCTACGACAGGGCCCTCCTCCTTGCCCCGTCCGATGTGGGGTTGATGGTGGGGATGGGAACCCTTGAGACAGCCAGTGGCGACTTCGACGCGGCCCTGGAGCAGTACGAGACCGCCATGTCCGCGGCTGGAACCCCGGAGGAAAGGGCTCAAGTCTATACGGCCATGGAGGCCCACTACATGGCCCGGGGCCAGGTGGAGAGATCCATCGAGACCCTGGAGCAGAGACTCGCTGAGGCTCCTTCCTACATGCCGAGCTTCCAGGTTGTCCTGGCACAGCTGACGGAGGCCGCGGCCTACGCCGAAGCGGGCCGCTTGGGAGTTGCCTGGGCTCTGGTCGATCGGGCCCGGACCGAGCTTCCCCCGCCATTCGACGGCATGGCGCCCATGGGAGAGATGGAGATCTACGTCACACTGGAGGATGCTGACGGCATCCAGGCCACCGTTCCTGGTGCGGAGGCTATGATTGCGACCCTCCAATACGAGCTCTTCCGTCCAGCCCTGGTAGCATTCAGTCGTTCGAGGAGCAGAGACGACTTTCGCCGGCGAGCACTTCCGTGCCCAGGCAGTTGGGGCGCTGCTACCGTGGGTTGGGGGACTACGATCAGGCGGTGTCCCAGCTCGAGGAGGCTCTGGCAGTGTCACCGTACAGCGCCAGGACCAACTATGAGATGGCCCTGACCTATGAGGCCATGGGGCGCCTTGAAGATGCTCGGACACACCTGGACCGGGCCCTTGAGGTGTGGGCTGACGCCGATCCGAGCTATCGTTGGGCTCAGAGAGCGGAGGAGCTCGCGACCAGGTTGGGTGGTTAGCGGGAATCGCCGGGCCTACATCCTCAGCGTGGGGACGGTGATCCCCGACCCGCTTCAGACTCCGTGATCGCCTGGTATGTGAGCCGGTGGGAAAGAGACCGGACATTCGGCCGCCGACCACCGAATTGCTGTATCATTCCAACGAAGACCAGGTCTTCCACCGGATCGATCCAGAACCAGGTCCCGGCTGCGCCGCCCCAGGAGTACTCACCCGGCGACACCCCCCCCGCCTCCACGGGATCCAGTACGACGCTGAAGTCGAGACCGAACCCGAGGCCCGGCGAGTATTCGCCCACAGATGCAGGGAGGTGGTTCAGAGTGATCGTCCGGACCGTGGTGGGCGAGAGGATCCGAACCCCGTCCAGCTCACCCCCATTCAGGAGCATCTGGCAGAAGCGCATGTAATCCATGGTCGTGGACACCAGGCCGCCGCCGCCGGAAAAGAAGGTCGTCGGGTCCAGGAAAGGTCTGGAACCAACGGCGACATCGGAGGCTGACAGGGCAACCAGGGCGCCATCCTCGTCATACCCGTACAGCTGGGCGAAGCGATCGTGATCCTCGGCGGGAACGTGGAAGCCCGTATCCACCATACCCAGGGGGTCGAAGATCCGCTCCTGAAGGAACTCGTCGAAGGGCTGGCCGGACAGAACCTCCACCAGG
>JBDHCH010000568.1:0-3006 GCA_039592115.1 Gemmatimonadota bacterium
CCTATCACGCCTGGAATCCGGTGGGTGGGTCGCCAAGGAAGAGGAGGTGGACCTCGGGCCCCTGGCTGAGGACGTGTGGCTGGATCTTTCCGAAGGGCTGAAGGATCAGCAGTTGGGGTTTCATATCGGGGGGGACGGGCTGGTGCTGGCGGACGAGCAGGGATTGACCCAGATCCTCAGGAATCTCTTCGAAAACGCAGCCCGGTTCACTCCGAACGAGGGGGAAGTCCGTGTGGAGATCCGGGCGGGCGAGTCCCAGGCCATCGTCTCCGTTTCCGATACGGGAACCGGGATACCCGCCTCTGCACTTCCAAGGATCTTTGAACGGTTTTACCGGGTTGACCCGGCGCGCTCGAGAGACAAGGGGGGCACTGGGTTGGGCTTGGCCATCGTTCGCCACCTGGTTCACGCCATGGGCGGGGAGGTGTGGGCGGAAAGTGAGCTCGGCCAGGGCACGGCCATCTCGTTTACCCTCCCGCTGGCGGATGGCGGGGTGTGAAGGGGCGTCCCCTTCCCTCCGGACCGACTCGGTTTCTGCCCCACTTCCGCTCGATTCCCAGTCAGCCTCTCGTTGCGCCTCAGCCTCGGAGGGCCGTACCCTTCCGTGTTCCAGGCCTTTTCCGGAGCCCTCGGCGGCTGTCCGAATCCGGTTGGGCCTCAGCTGGAGCTCCCTATGCCGATGGCCGATCCTCCGGAGCCACGCCAGAGCTTCCCCTCCGATTCGCAGGATGACCCGCTGTCCGGGAGCATCTCCGGAAGCGACGAGGGGATTGGGGCGGATCTGATGGATGCACTCCAACCGGAGACCCAACCGTCTTCTCTTCTGGCCATGCCAGGGCTGAGGGGAAGAACGGCCATGGTGACGGGGGCTTCGAGCGGAATCGGACGGGCCATCGCGCGTGAGTTCGCGGCGTCCGGAGTCCACGTAGCCTTCAACTTCCTCGATACCGGAGACGAGTCACGCAAGGAGGCCCAGAAGGTGGCCAGCGAAATCCGGGAGCTGGAGGTGAAGGTGTTCTGCCGCTCGTGCGACGTCAGAGAGCCTGGAGACGTCGCAGATTTCGTGGGGCAGGCGCAGGAAGAGCTGGCGGGGATCCACTTCTTGGTGAACAACGCGGGGATCGGGAGGGACCGGGCCCTCTGGCGGATGACGGACGAGGACTGGGATGCAGTCCTGACGACCAACCTCGGCGGAGCTTTCTACTTCATTCGCGCGGTGGCCCCGCATTTGCGGGCGCAGGAGTGGGGGAAGATCGTGAACGTGGCGTCGGTCCACGGGATCCGGGGTGAGTTCGGTCTCTCCAACTACATGTCATCCAAGGCCGGCCTCATCGGGCTGACCCGAAGCGCTGCCGTGGAGCTGGGCCCGTCCAACGTGAACGTGAATGCGGTGGCGCCCGGCTACATCAGGACCACGCGGCTCACCGAACAGGTCCCCGCCGAGATCCTCGATCGGGCCCGAGACAAGAGTGTCCTGGGCCGCCTTGGGGACCCCCAGGATGTGGCCAGCGTGGTCCTGTTCCTCTGCTCCGAAGGTGCCAGGCACATTACCGGAGCCGTGATTCCCATTGATGGGGGCTATCTGCTGTAGACTGAGGGAACCCCCGGTTCTTACTATTGCTTCCGAGCAGTGGGAACCCTCCACCCGTCCCGAACCGGAGAAGTCCGAATGCTGGCGGTCCTTCTCGTATCGGCAACCGTCCTGTTTGTGCTGGCGTACCGCGTTTATGGATCCTGGATCGGTCGCAAACTGAATCTGGATGACCGACATGCGGTGCCCTCCGAGCACATGTTCGATGGAACGGACTACGTGCCGGCCAAAACCCCGGTCCTCTTCGGTCATCATTTCAGCTCCATCGCCGGAGCCGGCCCCATCGTCGGGCCCATCCTGGCCGGTCTCTTCTTCGGGTGGCTGCCCGCCGTCATCTGGATCATCCTCGGGTCCATGTTGGTGGGAGGCGTGCACGACTTCGGGTCTATGGTGGCCTCCATCCGGCACAAGGCACGCTCCATCGCCGAGCTGGCGAAGGACTACATGACGCCCGCCTCCTTCCGTCTCTTCTTGGCCTTCATCTGGCTGACCATGATCTACGTCATCGTGGTCTTCATGGACCTCACCGCCGTGAGCTTCATCGACGCGCAGGTCGCATCAGGCCAGGAGACGGCTCAGGGCACGGGTGTGGCTGTGGCGAGCGGGGTCTTCATCCTGCTGGCTATTCTTTTGGGGATTGTGAACAACCGCACCAAGACGCCGGTGTGGATTGGCACCCTGGTCTTCGTGCCGGCCCTGCTCCTGGCCATCGGGCTCTCCACCCAGATCCATTCCGACGGGAGCTATATCCCGGCTTTCTTCGCCAATCCCAAACACATGTGGCTCCTGCTGCTGCTGGGATACTGCATGGTCGCCAGCGTCACGCCCGTTTGGATTCTCCTTCAACCCAGGGATTACCTGTCCAGCTTTCTCCTCTACATCACGGTATTGGGGGGCGGTCTGGGAATCCTCTGGGGAACCCTCTCAGGCGGGCTGACCGTGACCTGGCCCGCGTTGGTAAGCCCGACGCACCCCGCCTTCACGGAGGTAGCCCATCTGGGGCCCCTCTTTCCCATCCTCTTCATCACGGTGGCTTGCGGTGCCTGTAGCGGATTTCACTCCATCGTGTCGTCCGGGACCACGGCCAAGCAGCTGAAGTGCGAGTCGGACGCCAAGAGGATCGGGTATGGGGGGATGCTGGTGGAGGGGATCGTGGCCATCATCGCCCTGGGCACCATCATGGGGCTCACTTTCAGCGTGGAGGCCCTCCGAGGGAATCCGGTGGGCCTCTTCTCCGCCGGCATCGGCCGGTTCTTCTCCACCTTCGGCGTTCCCCGGCAGTACGGTACCATGCTTGGCCTTCTGGCCCTCTCGACCTTCCTCCTCACCACCCTGGACACCTGCACTCGCCTGGGGCGCTATATCCTCCAAGAATTCCTCGGATGGGACAACGCGGTGGGGCGTTATCGTTTTTT
>JBDHCH010000569.1:0-2504 GCA_039592115.1 Gemmatimonadota bacterium
TCCATCGATGCTGGACAACCCCTTCGTGGGGCGAAGCCCGAAGAGGTTGTTGAAGCAGGAGGGGATCCGGATGGAACCGCACGTGTCGGTGCCCCAGCCCACCGCCCCGAACGCCGCTGCTACGGCGGCCCCGGTGCCCCCGCTGGAGCCCCCGGGGTTCCGGTCGGGATCGTATGGGTTCCGGGTTTGACCACCCAGGGAGCTCACGGTGGTGATCCCCATGGCGAGCTCGTGCATGTTGGATTTGGCCAGGACGATGGCCCCCGCCTCCCTCAGCCTCGCCACCTGGAAGGCGTCATCGGGAGGGACCACCCCCGCCAGGGCCACGGAAGCCCCAGTGGTCGGAAGATCGTATGTGTCGTAGTTGTCCTTCATGATCACCGGAATCCCGTGGAGGGGACCCCGTACGCCCCCCCCTGCCCGCTCCCGGTCCAGCGCGGCGGCCTCCTCCAGGGCCCGGGGGTTTACCCGGAGGATCGCATTCAGGCGAGCCCCGTTTCGGTCGTAGGCCTCGATGCGGGCGAGGTAGGTCTCCACCAACGCCACCGAAGTGAGATCCCCCCGGGCCATAGCCTCCTGTAGCTCCGGAATGGTGGCTTCAAGGACGGAGAGGGCCGGGGGGGCGAAGACCGCTGGGATAGCGGGAAACGGAGACGGGCTGGCATGGCCTTCGCCAGGAGGCGGAGGAGTGGCTCCGGCTGGAGCAGTCGTGGCTTGGGCCCACACGAATCCGTGGGCGCCGGAAAGGAGCAGGAGGGCCAGAGGAAGCAACAGACGGTAAGCTGATTTCGAGACCCCCAACCTCACCGGACCCAGCCCGACACCTTCCCCCAGCATTGAGACCGCCTTCACGCATTCCATCCCGACTCCCTTCTTCGAGGGTTCCAGAGGTCCTCTCCCCGCCATCAAGTCTACGGGTCAAGATACCGTCGAGGCCGCGCGTATGCCCGGGGAAGGTTCGGACGGCCGCCCGGGAAGGGAGGGCCCGAAGATCTGTGGGAGTTGGGGAGGGCCGGGGGCACACCAACCAGGGGAGCCCGGACCCAACGTGGGGGCCTGGAGTCCCTCCTATCCGTTCCAGGTGTACCGGTGGTTGCAGTAGGCGTCCCCCTGCATAAGCGTCTTGTCCCGGGTCAGCTTGATGTTCGGGTTGAATGCCTCGGCAAACGCGTAGTCCCCGTGGCAGGTGGAAGCGTAACCGATGTCCGCCGCGTTCGCCCGCCGGAAGGGCTCGACGTTGATGCACTCGGTGATCCTCCACTCGTACACGAGTTCGGTGCTCTCCACCACCTCCATGGTCACGATCCTGGCGAGGGCGGGGATCCGGGGATCGTAGAAGGCCTTGAAGGCGTCGAAGTCGTTCGACCCTCTTCTCGCGACGGCAGACCTGGCCTGGTCCGCGTTGCTCGCGGATTGAAAATCTTTGACCATACCCAGGAGCCACTCTCTGCCCATCCTCAGGGAGAGGTACTCCGAGAACTGCAGGAACCGCCGGATGCGGGCGACTTCGAGCTGGCGGGGCGTTGGGGAAGGATCCGCGGGCACGTCCCATCGGTGCGGAGTCTGCTGGGACGGCAAGGGTGGACCGTCACAGGGGAGATGAACAGGGGCTCCGACAGCGGCGCAGGTCATGGCACAGGCGGGAACGATCCCATGCAGAAAAGCCCTTCGGTCCATCCGGCCATCGGGAAGGTTGTCCATTCGATCCCCCAATGAAGAGATCTTCCGGCGCGCGAGGAACCCCGAACCCAGCCCAACCTCTCCGCCTAGCGACGGTCCGGTGATGACTTGTCTCGACACCAGGTCCTACGCGAGTATCCCAAAGGGTGTTTCGAGGATTTCGCGGACCGGCCCTTCCCCCAGGAGCCCTTCCACACTCCCGCTCGTCCACAGCGGCCTACGAGGCAGGAATTGAATCGACCATGAACCGAGTGAGAAGAACAACGGGACTCATCTTCAGTCTGGCTTTGATCCTGGCTCTGGGGATACTCGGGTCCGCTCCTGGCCCGAGGAGCCCTCCCGCCCCTGATCGGCTTCTGGAGGGTGGTGGCGAGCCCGACGGACTCCATGACCAGGAGGAGGAAGGGTACGTTCCCGTGGAAGGCGGCCGAATCTACTACCAGGAGGGCGGAGAGGGACCTCCGGTAGTCCTGATTCACGGCGGTTATCTGGATCACCGCATGTGGGACGGGCAAATAGAAGCGTTGAAAGCCAACTACAGAGTGGTCCGGTACGACGTCCGGTCCCATGGCCGGTCCCACGCCCTGGAAGGTCCGTTCTCTGATCCGGACGATTTGTCGGTTCTTTTGGACACGCTGAAGATCCCCCGAGCTCATCTCGTCGGCCTGTCTTTGGGCGGACAAATCGCTCTCGACTTTGCCATTCTGAACCCCGACAGGGTGGAATCGCTTCTCCTCGCTGGACCAGGCCTTGGCGGTTTTCCCGCAGGTAGTCCCCAGGTGGTGCGCTACATGGAGGAGATCACCGACGCCTTGAACTTTTTT
>JBDHCH010000570.1:0-2304 GCA_039592115.1 Gemmatimonadota bacterium
AAAAAAGAATACCAGCAGGTCCTCGACCGGGGAGAAGGTGGCTTCGGCGTCGTATCCCCAGCTTTCGGTAAGCTGAATCAGGTTGGACCCGTCCTGATCGGCCGCAAAAATGTCGTACGTCGGGTAGAGGGCCCACACATAACCCTGGGACATATCAGGGGCCGGCGGGCAGACCGGGTCCCAGTGGTGGGTCGATGCATAGAGGATCCTATCTCCACCTGGATAGTAATAGGAGCACGTCGTCCGACCCTCCCCGGTGCTGACCAGCTGGGTCTCACCTGTGGCGAGGTCGAGAGTGTAGATTTGATCGCACCCCTGGCCCTGGGCCCGGGATTGGAGAATCAATCTCGTCCCGTCGGCCGAGAAGTACGCCTCGGCATTCTCGCCGGAGAAGGTGAGCTGCCGGATGTTGGCAAGGTGGACTTCCTGAGGGTCCAGGAGGGATCTTTCTTCCTCCTGTCCCGACACGAGTCCAAAGGGAAAAGTGACCGCAACCGCTGCCATCGCCGCGGCGATGGAGGCTGACATGAACCTCATGGCCAAACCAATGTTGAGAAGGACGTTGTGATGAACTCTCAAAATACCGGAATCCGCCCGTGCTTGAAGGCCCTGGCCTTCATCGCGGCCCTCCTCCTACCTGGACTTCTCCAGGGATGTTCCCCCGCGGAAGCCCAGCAGGCACTCCCCATCGTGCGAGGGGCCGGCGAGGACCCCCGGGTCCTCACGCCCGAGCCCCAAGAGACCTGCCCCAATCCCTCAGAGATCTCGGGGGAGTCGGCGGGCCCGCTGGCTCACGTGCGCTATTTGGCCGACGACGCTCTCATGGGAAGGGAGGTAGGCTCGCCCGGGGCACACTGTGCCGGAGACTACATCGCCAGCTATTTCCATTCTATCGGGTTGCAGCCCGCCGGTCCTGGCGGATCCTTCTTTCAGGGCTTTGAAGTCCAGATGGGGTCCCTCCTCGGAGAGGGCAACGCCCTCCTCCTGGGCGGCGACGCGCTCCAGGTCGAGGCGGCTTGGATTCCTTTCGGGTTCTCCACCTCCGGGACCGTCAGCGCCCCGCTGATCTATGGGGGGTCCGGAGTGAGCCAACCCGGAAGCGAAGAGGACAGGTACGCCCATCTGGAGCTGGAGGGGAAGATCGTGGTGGTCGAGGCTGCAGATCCTCATGGGAGCGGACAGGCGACGCTGGCCGGAGACCCTCATTTCAAAGCCTCCGTGGCGGCCGGCAGGGGGGCAGCGGGCGTTCTGATCCTCCTCCAGGAGAACGTAGCACTTCCCGATCCGGCCCATGAGCGCCGTCCCTCGGTCAGGACCTTGGCCGCAGCGGTGGGCCCCGACCAGGCCGAGAAAGTCCGGGAGGCCGCCCTGGCCGGCCAGGAGGCCCACCTCACCCTCTCCCTGGAGCCCCGCATGCTCGCAGCACGGAACGTCGTGGGACTCCTTCCCGGCAACGATCCCACCCTGGGGCGGGAGGTGGTTATCGTGGGCGCCCATTACGATCACCTGGGCCTCGGTGCGGAAGGATCCCTCGCACCCGATGCGAAGGAGGTTCACAACGGGGCGGACGACAATGCCAGTGGCACCGCGGCCCTCATGGAGGTGGCCAGGCGGATGGCTGGTGCCCCGGAACGGCCTTCCAGGAGCGTTCTGTTTCTGGCCTTCACCGGGGAGGAGAAAGGCCTTTGGGGATCTGGACATTACGTGGAGGAGCCCCTTTTCCCACTGGAAAACACCACAGCCATGATCAATATGGATATGGTGGGACGCCTCCGGGAAAACACCCTCACCGTCTACGGAACCGGGACCGCGGAGGAGTGGCCGACCCTTCTGGAGGAGCTGAATGAGCGCCAGGGAGAACCCATGGTGATCTCCTCCATCCCGGACGGGTTCGGGCCCTCGGATCAATCCTCCTTCTACGGGAAGAAGATCCCGGTCCTGCACTTCTTCACGAACACACACTCGGAGTACCATCGCCCCGAGGACGACTGGCAACTCATCAACTCAGAGGGGTTGGCCCGGGTGGCCGGTTTCGTGGAGGAGGTCACCTCGACCTTGGCCGGCGTAGGCATGGAGGAGGTCGTCGCACTGACCCTGGTGGAGGGCACCCAGGATCCCCACGGAGGCGGGATGCCCTCAGACGAAGAGAGCGCCGCCCCCAGCAGAGGGTACGGTGCCTATCTTGGGACCATTCCGGACATGACTCCCCAAGATTTCGGGGTCAGGATCACCGGGGTCCGGGAGGAGAGCCCGGCCGAGCAGGCGGGTTTGCAGGCGGGCGATGTCATCGTGGAGTTCGAGGGG